>NZ_JAPEVI010000003.1:1547727-1857272 GCF_026240905.1 Roseibium salinum | reverse complement strand
CAAGCTGCTCGGCGAACAGCTGACGCGATGGGCGCAGGACCCGACCGTCGCCCATGTCGTCATCAGCGGGGCAGGGGACAAGGCCTTTTGCGCCGGCGGCGATATCCGCAGCATCTACGACGCCCGCCAAGCGGGCAAGGCGAGCGGCCTCAGCGCCTTTTTCCGCGATGAATATCTGCTCAACGCACAGATCAAGGCCTATCCCAAGCCCTATATTGCCCTGGTCAACGGCATCGTCATGGGCGGTGGGGTCGGCGTGTCGGTTCATGGCAGCCACCGGCTCGGAACGGAAAAGACCCTCTTTGCCATGCCCGAGACGGGGATCGGCTTCTTTCCCGATGTGGGCGGCACCTGGTTCTTGCCGCGCATGCCGAAAAGGGCTGGCGTCTATTGCGCCTTGAGCGGCGGCCGGATGAAGCAGGGCGATGCGCTGGAGACCGGTGTGCTCACCCACGCGGTCGCTGAAAGCTCATTGGCCGACCTTGAACGGTCGCTTGAAACCGCCGCCGATATTGACGCTGCTCTGGCTTCCTATCTCGTCAGTCCCGAAAAGGGAGTGGTGAGTGAGAATGCGGACCTGATCGACCAGGCCTTCTCGGGCGACATGGTTGCAGACATCCTGAGCCGGCTGGACGCGGCGGACAGTGAATTCGCTCACAAGACGGCCCGAACGATCCGCGAGAAATCTCCGACCAGCGTGCTGATTGCGTTCGAACAGATGAAGCGCGGGCCGGAGCTCAGCTTCAACGAGTGCATGCGGCTTGAATACCGGATCGTGTGCCACATTCTTGAGGGCAGGGATTTCTTCGAAGGCGTGCGCGCGGTACTGGTCGACAAGGATCAGAACCCGCAGTGGTCCCCTTCACAGTTAGGACAAGTGGACAGCGGGGACTTGGCGTCGTATTTCCAGGAACCGTCCGGCGGAGATCTTCCGCTGGCCGCAACCTGATTCTTTCCCGAACCCGGACCGGCCATGATCACCAGCTTTCAGGACCTGATAGAAACCCGCCCGCCCTGGAGCACCGTTCTGATCTGGTATCTGCGCGGCATCGCGATCCTGCTGTTTGCGGGCGGCGTCATCTATTGGGCACGCATCATCGGCGTCGTCGAATGGCGCGGGTTCTGGTTCTGGGAAATGCCGCTCGCCCTGCAGGGGGCCATCGTCTTTTTCGCCGTTCTGGATCTGGTCGCGGCCACGGGGCTGTGGCTGACCGTAACCTGGGGCACGGTGATGTGGCTGTTCCGCTGCTTCTGCCAGATCGTCATGCACACGGCCTTTTCCGATCTTTACGGCCGCAGGCCTTATGAGATCACGTTCTACCTGCTGACCATCGCGATCTTTGCCCTGCTGGCCTATCTGATGGGCAGGGAGAATCGGGAAGCCGCGGGCTGAACCGGCTTGAATCGAATTGTGAAGCTGCTCGTGGACAGCTTCAAGGGAACCGATCAACAGATCTCGATGACAACGCGAAATTTCTTTTGGGAGGAAACAATGGCAAGCACAGTCGGATTTGTCGGTCTCGGCAATATGGGCGGGCCGATGGCCATCAATCTGGTAAAGGCGGGGCACAGGGTCCTGGGCTTCGACCTGTCCGAAGCGGCCATGGCCGCCCATGCCGAGGCAGGCGGCGAAAAGGCGGTCAGCATAGGTGAGCTTGCCGCTGCCGCCGACGTCATCGTGACGATGCTGCCGGCCGGCAAGCATGTGCGCCAGATCTATCAGGGCGAAGGCGGCATTCTGGAAACTGCCAGACCGGGTACGCTCCTGATCGATTCCTCAACAATCGATGTCGAAAGCGCGCGCGTGGTCAGCAAGGCCGCGGAGGAAAGCGACATGCCGATGGTCGACGCGCCGGTCTCCGGGGGCGTTGCCGGGGCGGCGGCCGGCACGTTGACATTCATGGTCGGCGGCGCCGACAGCGCCTTTGAGGCGGCAAGGCCCTTCCTCGAGGTCATGGGCAAGACGATCGTGCATGCCGGCGGGGCCGGCACCGGTCAGGCCGCCAAGATCTGCAACAACATGCTTCTCGGCATTTCCATGATCGGGGTGTGCGAGGCTTTCGTGCTCGCGGAAAAGCTCGGACTGGATGCACAGAAGCTGTTCGACATCTCCTCCACCGCCTCGGGGCAGTGCTGGTCGTTGACCTCCTATTGCCCGGTGCCGGGTCCGGTTCCGTCCTCTCCGGCCAACCGGGACTACCAGCCCGGCTTTGCCGCTGCCATGATGCTGAAGGATCTGAAACTGGCCCAGGAAGCTGCAGGATCGTCCGGCGCCGCGACGCCTCTGGGCGCGGAAGCCGCCTCTCTTTATGCGCTTTTCTGCAACTCGGGCGGGGAAAGCCAGGATTTCTCCGGGATCGTGAAGTTCCTGCGCGGCGAAACGTAAACGAAATCTTAAATGGGCCGTTAAAAGGCCCTGTGGGAATTAACCAATGATTCAGCGTATCTCTTAAGCGGATCTTAGAATCGCTCGGTTAGATTGCAGGTCAAGGCGGGAACAATATCCGTCGAACGACAGGTACTACAAGAGGCGCAATCACATGATCACCGCAAGTAGGGCAGTTGACGCTGTTGCACCGGGTCAATCGGAAGAAGCGGAAATCAAACCGCTTTACCTTGAGGCTCTTACGCTCGTTGAGCGGCTGCACAGGCGTCTTCTCGACGTTATCAAGGACGAGTTCGACCGCATGGGCCGGTCAGATGTCAACAGCGTACAGGCACTGCTGCTGTTCAACATCGGCGATGCCGAGCTCACGGCAGGTGAGCTGCGGACCCGTGGTTACTACCTGGGGTCGAACGTTTCCTACAATTTGAAGAAACTGGTCGAAACCGGCTACATCCATCATCAACGTTCCCGCATGGACCGCCGGTCCGTCCGCGTGAGCCTGACCGACAAGGGCCAGGAAGTGGCGAAGATCGTCAACGATCTCTATGAACGCCACATTCTGTCCGTGGAACAGGTTGGTGAAATCGGTCCGGAGGATTTCGTTTTCCTGAACAAATCCCTGCGCCGGCTGGAACGTTTCTGGACCGACCAGATTCTTTACCGCCTGTGAAATTTCGCGGCACATTCAGATGACAAGGCACCGCCCACCGGGCGGTGCCTTCTGCGTTTTGGAACATCTTGGGTTCAAGGCCGGACTCCGTCACATATCTTGACGCGAACTTGTGCTTCAATCGTGTGAAAAACGGCCAAAATACTGGACTGGAAGTCGGCCACACCTTATGAGGGCGGCGTTCCTGACATCTTTAGGTCACAATGAAATGTAATTTGACCGCGTTCCCGGAAAAAGATGGTTAAGGAATCATGCGATTTGTTAACTCCCATCCGTTAGGAATCGGAGCAGGAGCGGCAGCGGTCCGTTTTTGTGTGGCCGCGCCAAAGGCACAAGAGCAAAAATCCGTGCGAGAAATGTAGCAAAATGGGGTTGCCAATGAACCTTTTTTCCCATCCGTTCGGGATAAAGCTTCACCTGAATGTCGCCAAGCGGCAGACGCTGATGAGCCTGTGCGCTCTTGGGATCGCCGTGCCTATGTTGGCAAGCGGCCAGGCCAGTGCACAGACCGCGATGCAGTCCCTCCGGCAGAACCAGCAGGGTCTCGAGTGGACTGACAATTTCGACATCGCGACCGAAAACATCACGGAAGTGAATTCGTCCGAACCGACCCTGTCGCCCCAGACGGCCGACTATATCGCCGTGGCAATCGATCGCTATCAGCGCATCGTTCAGAGCGGCGGCTGGGGAACGGTCACACCCGGCGGCAAGGATCTGCGGATCGGCGCCAAGGACCCGCGCGTCGTCGAATTGCGCCGCCGCCTGATGGCTTCCGGCGACCTGGAGCAGCACGCCGGCCTTTCCGATACGTTCGACTCCTACGTGGATGCAGCCCTGCGCCGCTTTCAGTTGCGCCACGGGCTGATCCCGGACGGCGTCATGGGGGAGACGACGGTTCAGACGCTCAACATTCCGGCGGATGTTCGGCTGCGTCAGCTGGAAACCAACCTCGTGCGCATGAAATCCATGTCGGGCTTTCTTGGCGACCGCTACGTGATGGTCAACATTCCGGCGGCGGAAATCGAAGCGGTTGAAGACGGCCGGGTCCGCTCGCGGCACACGGCGGTTGTCGGCAAGATCGACCGCCAGACGCCGATCCTGAACAGCAAGATCTACGAACTCAACTTCAACCCGTACTGGACGGTTCCCGTTTCGATCATCCGCAAGGACCTGATCCCGAAAATGAAGCAGGACCCGGAATACCTGGCCAAGAACAAGATCCGGATATTCGACTGGCACGGCAACGAACTCGCGTGGCAGCAGATCGACTGGAACACGGACGAGGCGACGCAGTACCGCTTTACCCAGGATCCTGGTGCGGAAAACTCGCTCGGCTCCGTCCGCATCAACTTCCACAACGAGCACCAGGTCTATCTGCACGACACGCCGTCCAAGACCCTGTTCGGCGAAGACTACCGCTTTCACTCGTCCGGCTGTGTACGGGTGCAGAATGTTCGTGAGCTGGTCACCTGGCTGCTGGAATCGACGACACCCGATTGGGATCGGTCCCGTGTGGATGGCGTCATTCGCAGCGCTGAACGCGAAGACGTCAAGCTGAAGACGCAGATCCCTCTCTATCTCACCTATGTGACGGCATGGGCGAATGCGGACGGCGTGATCCACTTCCGGGACGACATTTACGACCGGGACGATCTCTTCTATGCGAGCGAGAGCCAGGCCCGTCTGTGACGAAATGCCGGCCCGGTTGCATCTGACTGGCATGTTTAGCGAAACGCCGACCTTGATAAGGCCGGCGTTTCGTGGATTCTGACTGCTTCCATGCAGGGAGGCAAGGTCATGAGTCGCGATCCGCGGCCAGGCGAGATCTATCTCGAATTCCGTCCGGTCGGTCACCAGGTGCAGGTGACCGCAATCGATGCCGCAACAGGTATCGAGGTCTCCATATTCGGTCCCGCTTCGGCGTCCCGGGAAGACCTGAAACGCGTCGCCGTTCGCAAATTGCAGCGCCGCATCGCACAGGAAAATCCATCTTCCGCACCGCAATCCGACCCGACGCTCTATTGAGCCGCGGGGTCCTTCGGCCGAAGCCTGTATTGATCCAAGGCGCCTCGAGCCGCCGTAGAGGCGGTGCGAGCCTGGCAAATGACCGGAAGGAAAAGCCTGCAGTGCGCCGGCAGGCATTCCTCTTGAAACATACCCTTCCGCACAGCCCGGAAAACATGCCCGGATGACCCTCGAAGTCGTTTTCAAATCGGCGCGCGTCGGTAAGACCCTTGGTTCTTGGCCGGCCTTATGTTAATCCCTCGCCTCAGTTGGCAAGGCGGTCAGACGACGCCCGGCGAAGTCCGCATCGCCCATGCCCCGTTTTTTCACAAGAATAAAAGGATGGCGAAATGTCTTTGATGGAAAGCTCCGGTCAGTCCGCGCAGTCCGGTTTCTTCACCCGCAGTCTGGCTGAGGCGGACCCGGACATTTTCGACACCATCGAAAAGGAACTTGGCCGTCAGCAGCATGAAATCGAGTTGATCGCGTCCGAGAACATCGTCTCCCGCGCCGTACTGGAGGCCCAGGGATCGATCTTCACCAACAAATATGCCGAAGGTTACCCGGGCAAGCGCTACTACGGCGGCTGCGAATTTGCCGACATCGTCGAAACCCTGGCGATCGAGCGGGCCAAGCAACTGTTCGATTGCAATTTCGCGAACGTTCAGCCCAATTCCGGCAGCCAGATGAACCAGGCCGTGTTCCTGGCGCTGCTGCAGCCGGGCGACACCTTCATGGGCCTTGACCTGAATTCCGGCGGTCACCTGACGCACGGTTCCCCGGTCAACATGTCCGGCAAGTGGTTCAATGTGGTTTCCTATGGCGTGCGCCAGAACGATCACCTGCTCGACATGGAAGAGGTCGAGCGCCTTGCCAACGAACACAAGCCGAAGCTGATCCTGGCAGGCGGCACTGCCTATTCCCGTATCTGGGATTGGAAGAAGTTCCGTGAGATCGCCGACAGCATCGGTGCTTACCTGATGGTCGACATGGCGCATATCGCGGGTCTTGTCGCCGGCGGCGTGCATCCGTCTCCGCTTCCCCATGCCCATGTGGTCACCACGACGACCCACAAGTCCCTGCGCGGCCCGCGCGGCGGCATGATCCTCACTAATGACGAGGACATCGCCAAGAAGATGAATTCCGCCGTCTTCCCGGGTCTTCAGGGCGGTCCGCTGATGCATGTCATCGCGGCGAAGGCGGTTGCCTTCAAGGAAGCGCTGCAGCCGGAATTCAAGACCTATGCCCGCGCGGTCACCGAAAACGCCAAGGCGCTCGCCGAGGTTCTGAAAGAGCAGGGGCTCAACATCGTCTCCGGCGGCACCGACAATCACCTGATGCTGGTGGACCTGCGTCCGAAAAACGCCACGGGCAAGGTTGCTGAAAAGTCGCTCGGCCGCGCCAACATCACCTGCAACAAGAACGGCATTCCCTTCGACCCGGAAAAACCCTTCGTCACCTCCGGTGTCCGCCTCGGCACGCCCGCGGCGACGACGCGCGGCTTCGGCGTGGCGGAATTCCGCGAAGTCGGCCTGCTGATCACGGAAGTGTTGGACGGTTTGAAGGCCGCAAACAGTGAAGAGGGCAACGCGGCAGTTGAAGCGGCCGTCAAAGCCAAGGTAGAAGCACTGACAAACCGGTTCCCGATTTACGGGGGATAATACCGGCTCGGTCAGGAGCTAAGAAAAATGAGATGTCCGTTTTGCGGCGGCGAGGAAACCCAGGTCAAGGATTCCCGCCCGACCGAGGACAATACCGCCATCCGCCGCCGCAGGATCTGCAACACCTGCGGCGGCCGCTTTACGACATTCGAACGGGTTCAACTGCGCGAGCTTCTGGTGCTGAAACGCTCCGGCCGCAGGGTTCCCTTCGACCGGGAAAAGCTGATGCGGTCGGTGCAGATCGCCGTTCGCAAGCGGCCCGTGGACCCGGAAAAGATCGAGCGCATGGTCAGCGGCATCGTCCGGCAGCTGGAAAGTTCCGGCGAGAACGAAGTCACCGCCGAAACCATCGGCAATCACGTCATGGAGGGGCTGAAGGCCATCGATGACGTCGCCTATGTGCGCTTTGCTTCCGTTTACAAGAACTTTCGCGAAGCCAAAGACTTTGAGGCGCTTCTGGACGAGCTCAGCGATCCGGAAGGTCATCTGCTGAAAAACAACTGATCTGTTGCGACTGGTCTTTCATGTCAGCCATTTCCAATCTTGACGAGCGTTTCATGGCCGCCGCCGAACGCCTGGCCCGTCGCGGGCTTGGGCGCGTGTGGCCAAATCCCTCCGTGGCAGCCCTGATCGTGCGTGAAGAAAGCGGCGGGCCGGTGCTGGTCGGGCGCGGCGTTACCTCGCGGCCGGGCATGGCTCATGCGGAAGTGAACGCCCTCAATCATGCGGGAGAACAGGCCCGGGGGGCCACATGCTACGTGACGCTTGAGCCGTGCTCCCACTATGGCCGCACGCCGCCCTGCGCGCTGGCCCTGGTCGATGCGGGGATCAAACGCGTCGTCGTGGGCATGCTGGACCCAAATCCGCGCGTCGCCGGACGCGGTGTGGAGATGCTGCGGGAGGCCGGGGTCGACGTTACCGTCGGCGTGCGCGAAGCGGCCGTGAAGGTGCTCTATCACGGCTTCACACTGCGCCAGCGCCGCCAGCGGCCGCATGTCTTTCTCAAGCTGGCCGTGTCGCAGGACGGTTACATCGGCCGGGCGGGAGATGGCCAGATCAAGATCTCCGGGCCGCTCTCCATGCGCAAGGTGCACGGCTTCCGGGCCGAACACGACGCCATCCTGATCGGATCCGGAACGGCGCTGGAAGATGATCCGCAGCTGACCTGCCGGCTGCCCGGCCTCGCCGACCGCTCTCCCGTCAGGGTGATTGTCGACCGGTGTGCACGCCTCCCGGTGGACTCGCAGCTCGTGAAAAGCTGCGTGGATGTGCCGGTCTGGCTGGTCTGCGCCAATGATGCCGATCCGGACAGGATCCGGGACCTGGCGGCCGCCGGTGTGCATATCATCCGCGTCCCCGCGTCAGCCGCCGGCATAGAGCCCTCCGTCATTCTCAGCGCACTGGCAACGCGCGGCGTCACCCGGCTGATGGTCGAGGGCGGTGCGAGAATTGCCTCGTCCTTCCTGGCGGCGGATCTGGTTGATGACCTGTGTGTCGTCACGGGCAATATCGTCATCGGCAACGATGGCATAGCGGCCCTGCACGGTCTCGATCTTGCGGATGTCCTGAAAGACCCCAAATTTGGGCGGGTCGATGCCGGCAGGTTCGGTGACGACAGTTTCATCTATCTCAGACGGCGTGGAGCCTGACATGTTTACCGGTATTGTGACCGACCTCGGCGAAATCCTTTCCATCGAAGACATTCCGGCCGGCAAACGGACGCGCATCCGCACCGCCTATGATACGGAGACCTTCGATATCGGCGCCTCGATCGCCTGTGCCGGTGTTTGTCATACCGTGACGGCCAAGGGAAACAGCCCCGAGGGCAACTGGTTCGACGTGGAATCTGCCGCCGAGACCCTGGCCTTGACGACCGTTTCCAACTGGAAGGTGGGGCAGAAGGTCAATCTGGAGCGGTCGCTGACCATGGGGGCGGAACTTGGCGGTCATCTGGTTCTGGGTCACGTTGATGGTCTGGCAACAGTGACCAGACGCGAGGACCATCCCGATTCCGTCTATTTCCAGTTCGAAGCGCCAGGAGAAGCGGCGCGCTTCATCGCAAAGAAGGGCTCGGTTGCGCTCGACGGCACGTCCCTGACGGTCAACGAGGTGGACGGTCTGCTGTTTTCCGTCTTCCTCATTCCGCATACGCTGGAGGTGACCACGTGGTCCGAGCGCCAGGCGGGAGACAAGATCAACCTTGAAGTCGACATGATGGCCCGCTACGCGGCGCGTCTTGCGGAATTCGCAAAGACCGGGTAGGGGAGACGGTCCCTACATCATCGAAACGAGCTATGATCGTCAGCCGCGTCTTCCTGGCGGCACATTGTTGCCGGGTTCCAGCGGTCCCTTACGAATGAGACTGGACAAACCGGGGCAGACGTGGTTCCTGTCGCGGCCCTTCAAAGGATTCTAGACCCATGAGCGCTGCACCGAAACTTCTGATCATCGAAGCCCGCTTCTATACGGAACTGGCCGACGCGCTCGCAGAGGGCGCGATCAAGACGCTCGAAGCGGCAGGGGCTGCCTACGACCGGATTGCCGTTCCCGGCGTGCTCGAGATCCCGGCAGCGCTTTCAATGGCCATGACCGCAATGGAAAACAACGGTGACTTCTATGACGGTTTCGTTCTGCTGGGGGCCGTTATCCGCGGCGAGACCTCTCACTACGACATTGTCGCCAATGAATCGAACCGCGCCATCATGGATCTTATCGTGGATGCGGACCTGGCCGTTGGAAATGGTATTCTCACCGTTGAAAACAGTGCGCAGGCATGGGCCCGTGCGAAGGTGGACGAGAAGAACAAGGGCGGCGCCGCAGCTCAGGCGGCCCTCGACATGATTGCCCTGCGCGAACGGCTTGGAGCGTAAGAAATATGACCGGAAAGGCCGACCCGGAACAACCGGCTAAGACTGTACGCCCCGCGAACAAGCGAGGCGTTGCGCGTCTCGCTGCGGTCCAGGCTCTTTACCAGATGGACGTGGGCGGCGCATCGCTTGCCAGCGTCATCAGCGAGTTCACCGCCTTCCGTCTCGGCAAGGAGATCGACGGTGCGCAATACCGCGAAGCCGACGAGCAGTGGTTCAAGAATATCGTCTCCGGCGTCGTTCACGATCAGAAGTTTCTGGATCCCTATATCCACACCGCGCTGACCGAGGACTGGCCGCTGAAGCGGATCGACAGCCTGCTGCGGGCTATCCTGCGCTCGGGCTCCTATGAGCTTCTGCGCCGCAAGGATGTTCCCGCCAAGGTGATCATCTCGGAATATATCGACGTCGCCAAAGCCTTCTTCGAGGATGACGAACCGGGCCTCGTCAACGGCGTGCTGGACCGGCTGGCGCATGAACTGCGCGATGCGGAGTTCGACGCCAGGGACGCGGACGGCAGTTCCTGATCATGGACGACGGCCGGCCTGGCGAGTTTGAGCTCATCAGACGGTACTTTGCGCCGCTGGCGAAAGATCCCGGCAGTCTGGGCCTGACCGATGACGCGGCCGTCCTGACGCCCAGACCGGGGGTCGACCTTGTCCTGACCAAGGACATGCTTGCCGCGGACGTCCACTTCTTCGCCGATGATGCGCCGGAGGCGATCGCTGCAAAGGCGCTGCGGGTCAACCTGTCGGACCTTGCCGCCAAGGGCGCCCGCCCGCGCGGCTACCTGATGGGGCTGGCCCTGCCAGCCGATTGGACGGAAGGCTGGGTGGCGCGGTTCTGCAACGGCCTGGCGGCCGACCAGCAGGCGTATGGGGTTCATCTCCTGGGCGGCGACACGATCCGCTCCTCAAACGGGCTCCAGGTGTCCATCACCGCGATCGGTGAGGTCGACACCGGCAAGGCCGTACGCCGGTCAGGGGCAAGGCCCGGCGACATACTGTTCGTCAGCGGGACGATCGGAGATGCGGCGGCCGGCCTGCACGCACGGCTTGATCCGGACTTCAGCCGGGTGCACGACCTCACGCAGGACGAAGAACGTCACATCCTGAACCGCTACCTGCTGCCCCGCCCGCGGACCGGACTGGCCGGACCGGTGACCGGCTTTGCCACCGCGGCAATGGACATATCCGACGGGCTCATTGCCGATAGCGCGCATATGGCACGGGCCTCCGGTGTCGGTCTCTCGATCGATCTTTCGAAAGTGCCGCTGTCCGGCGCGCTTCAGCGTCTCAAGATGAACGCCCGCCACGAGTTTATGCGCTGCTTCAATGGCGGGGACGACTACGAGATCCTTGCGAGTGTCTCAAAAGACAAAGCCGCGGCCTTTCAGAAAGCCGCAGCTGCCGCCGGTTGCCCCGTCACGGAAGTCGGGCTGGTGGAAGAGGGCAGTGGCACCGTCCGTCTTCACGATGCCGGTCAATCGCTGGACTTGTCTACGGGCGGCGGCTTCCGGCATTTCTGAACGCGTCCAAGTGCCGGGTGGCGCGCTGTACCGTGCAACATTTGAACAGCTTCCTGTTTCAAATTCCCGCTGCGACGTGATACCGGTAAAATCCACTTCCTTCCGGATTCACCTGTTCAGAGACATGACCGATGACAGCCGTAACACCGGACTCCTTTGTTGACGATCGCCTGGCCAAGCGCAATGCGCTGCTTCTTGCGCTGGCCCAGGCCCTCGGTGGAGCATCGGCTTCCATCGTGATCGCAACCGGGCCGCTGGCCGGCTACATGATGCTGGAGGAGGACAAGTCGCTTGCCACGCTGCCGGTCTCGGCGATGGTTCTGGGCACGGCCTTCGGGACAATACCTGCCGGAATGATCATGCGCCGTTTCGGCCGCCGGGCAGGGTTCATGGGGGCCGCCCTTCTTGGCGTCCTGTCCGGTCTGCTGGCCTCATATGCCATGTTCCGGGATGAGTTTCTGTTGTTTTCACTTGCCCTGTGCATGGGCGGCCTCGCGGGAGCCTTCGTGCAGCAATACCGCTTCGCCGCCGCGGACACGGCAAGCGATGCGTTCAAGCCGAAGGCGATTTCCTGGGTTCTTGCCGGTGGGGTCCTGGCGGGCATCGTCGGCCCGCAGACCGTCATCGCCACGAAGGACCTGTTCGAACCGATCCTGTTTGCGGGGACCTACCTGGCGCAGGCCGGGCTGGCTCTCGTCGCGTTCTGCCTCCTCGCCTTCATCAGGATTCCCATACCGCCCCGGCAGACACATGCCCAGGCGGGCGGGCGCCCGCTGAGGCAGATCATGGCGCAGCCGCGCTTCATCGTGGCCGCCGCCTGCGGCATCTGTTCCTACGCGCTCATGAGCCTCGTGATGACCGCCACGCCGCTGGCGATGATCGCTTGCGGCCTGAGCGAAAACGATGCCGCTCTCGGTATCCAATGGCATGTGCTGGCCATGTTCGGTCCCAGCTTCTTCACCGGCAACCTGATCGCCCGCTTCGGCAAGGAACGCATCGTCTCCATCGGGCTCGCCCTGTTGGCCGGCTGTTCGATCGTCGCGCTGATGGGGGTGGAGCTGGCCCACTTCTGGACCGCTCTCGTACTGCTCGGCCTCGGCTGGAATTTCGGCTTCATCGGGGCAACGGCGATGCTTACCGACACCTATCGGCCGGAGGAACGGAATCTGGTCCAGGCCACCAATGATTTCCTGGTGTTCGGATTCGTCGCAACGGCGTCTTTTTCCTCGGGTGCGCTGCTCAACGTGTTCGGCTGGGGCACGGTGAACGTGCTTGTCTTCCCGTTCGTGCTGTTGTGCCTCGGTCTGCTCGGCTGGCTCGTCGTAGCTGAAAGAAAAGCAGTTACAACCGCTTAAGGTATCTTTCCAAATTCCGTTTCGTCGGCGCAGCGCAATTATTGCACTGCGTCAAATGATACCGTAACGGAACTGTCAAATTAAACAATGTGAGAGCTTGACGAGCCGCTCTGCTTTGCTGCTATCGTGTCGACGCTTCACGCTGGGGAATTGACGTGAGGTGCAGCCTGGCGGGTGAAAAGAACAATAAGATCCTCCCGCCGCAGTCTTGGGAGGAAGTATGATCGAGCTTGTCGTCATCATTTTTTGTGGCCTCTTGTCCATCGCCTATGGCGTGTGGGCGATTCAGTCCGTCATGGCAGCGGATGCGGGTAATGCCCGCATGCAGGAGATCGCCGAGGCGATCCAGGAAGGGGCCAGGGCTTATCTCAACCGGCAATACACGACCATTGCCATCGTTGGAGCTGTTGTTTTCGTACTTGCCTGGATTTTGCTTTCCGGACCCGCGGCGATAGGATTTGCGATCGGCGCCATTCTCTCAGGTGCTGCCGGCTACATCGGCATGATGGTTTCCGTCCGCGCCAACGTGCGCACCGCCCAGGCGGCCAGCCAGAGCCTCGGGGCAGGACTGGAAATCGCGTTCAAAGCCGGTGCCGTCACCGGCCTTTTGGTTGCCGGCCTCGCGCTTCTTGGCGTTGCGGTCTACTACACCGTCCTGACGGCCGGCATGGGTCTCGACCCGACCGACCGCACCGTCATCGATGCCCTGGTGGCGCTCGGTTTCGGCGCATCGCTGATTTCGATCTTCGCCCGTCTCGGCGGCGGCATCTTCACCAAGGGTGCCGACGTTGGCGGCGATCTGGTGGGCAAGGTCGAAGCGGGCATTCCCGAGGACGATCCGCGCAACCCGGCGACGATTGCCGATAACGTGGGCGACAATGTCGGCGACTGTGCCGGCATGGCTGCCGACCTGTTCGAAACCTATGCGGTGACCGTGGTCGCCACCATGGTTCTGGCATCCATCTTCTTCACCGGCGGGCAGGCGCTCGAACTCATGCTTCTGCCGCTCCTGATCGGTGCAAGCTGCGTGGTGACGTCCATCATCGGTACGTTCTTCGTCAAGCTCGGCGCGAACAATTCGATCATGGGGGCTCTCTACAAGGGCTTCATCGCCACGGCTGTGCTGTCGGCGGTCGCTCTGGGGATCATCATCTTCGGCTGGCTTGGCGCCGGGACGGAATACACCACGTCCGGCGGCGTGACCTTCACCGGCTTCGACCTGTTCATCTGTGGTCTCGTCGGGCTGATCGTCACCGGTCTGATCATCTGGGTTACCGAGTACTACACGGGCACGCAATACCGGCCCGTGAGGTCCATTGCCCAGGCGTCGGTGACCGGTCACGGCACCAACGTGATCCAGGGCCTCGCCATTTCGCTGGAAGCGACGGCGCTTCCCGCGCTCGTCATCATTGCCGGTATTCTGGTCACCCATGCCTTTGCCGGCCTGTTCGGCATTGCGATTGCCGTCACCACGATGCTGGCCCTGGCCGGGATGGTCGTGGCGCTCGATGCCTTCGGCCCGGTAACGGACAACGCCGGCGGCATTGCGGAAATGGCCGATCTGCCGGCCGAAGTCCGGTCCACGACCGACGCGCTGGATGCTGTCGGCAACACCACCAAGGCCGTCACCAAGGGCTACGCGATCGGCTCCGCAGGCCTCGGGGCCCTGGTGCTGTTTGCTGCCTATACGGAGGACCTGAGGTTCTTCTCAAGCAATGCGGCGGAAGGCTCGATCTTCTACGGCATCGATGTCAGCACCCTGTTCTCGCTCTCCAATCCATACGTGGTGGCGGGGCTCCTGTTCGGCGGTCTGTTGCCGTATCTCTTCGGCGGCATTTCCATGACAGCCGTGGGCCGGGCTGCCGGGGCGGTGGTTGAGGAAGTCCGCCGGCAGTTCAAGGAAAAGCCGGGCATCATGGAGGGCACGGAACGGCCGGATTACGGCCGCGCCGTGGACATGCTGACCAAGGCCGCGATCAGGGAAATGATCGTGCCTTCGCTGCTGCCGGTGTTGTCGCCGATCGTGGTGTTCTTCGTGGTGCGTGCCGTGGCAACGCCCGCCGACGCTTTCGCGGCTCTGGGGGCAATGCTGCTGGGCGTGATCGTGACCGGCCTCTTCGTCGCCATTTCCATGACGGCGGGCGGCGGTGCCTGGGACAACGCCAAGAAGTCGTTCGAGGACGGCTTCACCGACAAGGACGGCGTTACCCACCAAAAGGGCAGCGAGGCGCATAAGGCTTCGGTGACCGGCGATACGGTCGGCGATCCTTATAAGGACACCGCCGGACCTGCGGTGAACCCGATGATCAAGATCACCAACATCGTCGCCCTGCTGTTGCTGGCGGTGCTGGCGCACTGATCACCGGTGATCAGAAAACAAAACCCCGGCCTTTGGGCCGGGGTTAGATTGATGACAAACCCTCAGTTCGTCATCCCGGACAGAGCGAAGCGGAGATCCGGGATCGGTGAACCGAGGGCTATCGAATAGAAGGGAAGGCTTGTGGCTTTCCGATCCCGGCTCGCGCTGCGCTTGGCCGGGGTATTTTGTTGGGAGCGACGGATTCTGCCTTCGCCGCCATCCGGCATTCCGGCGCGGCAGGCGTCTCCGCCTTCAGGTGACAGCACCTGACTTGAGGAAAGATCCTAAAGACCGAGGCCCGGGTTGGTCGCGCCTTTCAGGATCTGGGTCAGGAAGCCGTAGTCGGCACCGCCCGTGCGGGTCTTGCGGGTGACGATATCGACGATCTTGCCGTCTTCCAGCGTGTAGTTGCCGATATCCTGGGCGTAGCCATCCTTGTCGAAATAGACGGCCACCACGCGCTGCTCGACGATGTCGGGCGCAAAGAACGCGGTCGTCGCGGTCTTTTGCGAAATGTAGTAATAGGCGTCGCCGTTCAAACTGGATGTCGTCGACGGCGAGCCGAGCACCAGTTCGACCTGTTCACGGCTGGAGCCCACCTGCACCTGGTTCAGCATGTCGGAGGTTATGACATGCCCGTGTGTATAGGTGGTGGTGAAGCACCCCCCAGCGGCAGTGTAACCAGAAGCGGAAGGAACAGGGCGCTCGCCTTGAAGTTCATGTAAGAAGTCCTGTTTCGCCGGACAGGTCCGGCTGCTCTTGCATTCGTTGCTTGGCAAAGTGTCTATCGTGGGATAGGGCACATGACAACACCTGAGTCTAGGGCTGGGCCCTAGCCGCCTCTCATCGTGAAGGAGACGGTCATGCTATTCGGCCTGTTCCGCCGCCGGACCCGTGACGCCGAGCACAGGGTCTATTGTGAAATCGTGGCTCAAGCGCGGCAGCCGGCTTTCTACGCGGATTTTCTCGTGCCCGATACGATCGACGGCCGGTTCGACATGATTGTCGCTCACGCGGTGCTGTACTTCCGGCGCATGCGCGGCGAAGGAAAGGAGGTTGCGGACTTCTCCCAGAACGTCTTTGACCTCTTCTTCCAGGACATGGACGCCTCGTTGCGCGAAATGGGTGTCAGCGACACCCGCGTGCCCAAGAAGGTGAAGGTCATGGGCGAGGCCTTTTACGGTCGCGCCGATGTCTATACGCCGCCAATCGAAAGTGGCGACGTCGACCAGCTGGCAGAAGCGCTCGGCCGCAATATCTATCCGGACAATGCCGAGCCGGTCGCACAAACGCGTCTTGCCCATTATATGCTGGAAGCGGCAAGCCGCCTGAGCGGCCAGTCCCCGCAAGACCTGATGAGGGGAAAGATAGACTGGCCGGACCCGGAAGCATTCAAGGACCTTCCGGTGTGAAGATCGCCGAACGCGTGAAAGAAAGAAAGAGCAATGGCAACGGACACTTTCCCTTATTCCTTCAAGGTGAATGCGGCCAGCGTGGTCGACAAGGATCACAAGATGGTGGTCGAGCCTGACGCCGCCGGCCTGAAGGCGATTGCCGGGACCTACGATCTTGACGCCATCAGCGACCTGAAAGCGGACTTCAGGTTAAAGCCCTATCGCAAGGCCGGACTGCGGGTGGTCGGAACGATCACCGCCGACATTACCCAGACCTGCGTCGTGTCGCTGGAGCCATTCGACAGCCGGTTGCGGCTTGATGTGGACCGCACCTTCGAACCCCATTCCAGCAGGCCGGCGAAGACCCGGGACCTGAACGCGGACGGGGAGATCGAGATCGATCTGGAAACCCTTGATCCGCCGGATGTCATCATCGACGGCGTTCTGGATCTGGGCGCCGTCATCTGCGAGGAAATCGCATTGTCGCTTGATCCGTTCCCGCGCAAACCGGGGGTCGAATTCAAGGCCGGCGAAGTGGATGATTCCCTCGAAGAGGACAAAAGCGAAGAAAAGCCGTCTCCCTTTGCCGTCCTGGAGGCCCTCAAGGCAAGGAACGAAGACTGAAACCTTTCTTCCCCTAATGTCGTCAGCAGCGGTTCAACGCCGCTTTCTTGCCGGTTTTCAACCTCTCCACCTGAAAGGGACAGGAAAACGGTTGTCACTCCGCCCAAAACCGTTATGTTCGCGCCGGATTTGGGCCTTGCTGGAGTTGCAGGACTTTTTTGGGCGCACCGACCGGTGCCGTCTTTGGTAGCATAACGTCAAAAAGACCTTGTAAATGGCGAAAAAGATTCCGATTTCATTGGATGCCATGGGCGGCGATAACGGGGCCGAAGTCGTAATTCCCGGTGCGGAGATAGCCCTTGTCCGCCATCCCGACATACACTTCCTGCTGTATGGCAACGAACAGGTCATTCGCCCGCTCCTGGAGAAGTATCCGCGTGTGCGGGACGCTTCGACCGTGCATCACTGCGAAGTCTCGATTGCCATGGACACCAAGCCCAGCCAGGCCCTGCGTCAGGGAAGATGGCGGTCCAGCATGTGGCGCGCGATTGAGGCCGTGAAGACCGGCGAGGCAGCCGTCGCCGTTTCGGCCGGCAATACCGGCGCCCTGATGGCGATGTCGAAATTCTGCCTGCGAACGATGGCCAATATCGAGCGGCCCGCCATTGCCGCCATCTGGCCGACGATGCGCGGGGAATCCGTCGTGCTGGACGTGGGTGCAACGATCGGCGCCGACGCACAGCAACTGATCGATTTCGCCATTCTGGGTGGCGCCATGGCGCGTGCTCTTTTCGGGGTCCAGCGCCCGAGCGTCGGTCTCCTGAATATCGGCGTCGAAGAGGTGAAGGGGCTGGAGGAAGTGCGCACGGCGGGCCGTTTGCTTCGCGAGACGCCTCTGCGCTCCCTGCAATATGCAGGCTTCGTCGAGGGCGATGACCTCGGCAAGGGCACGGTCGATGTTGTCGTGACCGAAGGCTTTGCGGGCAATATCGCCCTCAAGACGGCGGAAGGCACGGCCAAGCAGATCGGCAGCTACCTGCGGTCGGCGATGAACCGTACCTTCATGTCGAAAATCGGCTATTTCTTCGCCAAGGGCGCGTTTGACTTGCTGCGCGAGAAAATGGACCCGCGCAAGGTCAATGGCGGTGTGTTCCTGGGATTGAACGGCATTGTGATCAAGAGCCATGGGGGAACGGACGCCGAGGGCTATGCCTCGGCGATCGATCTGGCCTATGACATGGTCAAGAACGAACTGACCCACAAGATCGCCCAGGATCTTGTGCATTATCATCGCGGCCGCTTCGCAGAAGCCGCGCCGACATCGGAAGGTGATTTGTGAGCGTAATCCGTTCGACCGTAACCGGCTGCGGAAGCTATCTGCCGGAAAAGATCCTGACAAATGACGACCTCGCAAAGATGGTCGATACCTCTGACGAGTGGATCGTTCAGCGCACCGGCATCAAGCAGCGTCACGTCGCCGCCGAAGGGCAGGTGACGTCGGATCTGGCACTGGAGGCGGCAAGGCGCGCCCTTGCCCATGCCGGCCGGGATGCGCAGGACATCGATACGATCATCCTGGCGACCGCAACGCCGGACAACACCTTCCCGGCAACGGCAGTAACGGTTCAGGCCAAGCTCGGCATGAGCCATGGCGTCGCCTTCGATCTTCACGCTGTCTGTTCGGGCTTCGTCTACGCACTTGCAACCGCCGATGCGTATATCCGCTCGGGGATGGCCAAACGCTGCCTGGTCATCGGGGCGGAAACCTTTTCGCGGATCCTGGACTGGGAGGACCGGACGACCTGCGTGCTGTTCGGTGACGGGGCCGGGGCGGTGGTCGTCGAGGCGGCGATGGGCGAGGGCACCAACGACGACCGCGGTATATTGACGTCGCACCTGCGCTCCGACGGACGCCACAAGGAAAAGCTCTTCGTGGATGGCGGTCCGTCCTCGACACAGACCGTCGGCTATCTGCGCATGGAGGGCCGGGAGGTCTTCAAGCATGCGGTCGGCATGATCACCGACGTGATCGAGGACGCCTACAAGGCAACCGGGCTGACGTCGGAAGACCTGACCTGGTTCATTCCTCACCAGGCCAACAAGCGGATCATCGACGCCAGCGCCAAGAAGCTCAACATCGCCCCGGAAAAGGTCATCACCACGGTGCAATGGCACGGCAACACCTCCGCCGCCTCCATTCCGCTGGCCCTCGATCTGGCCGTCAAGGACGGACGTGTCAAAAAGAACGATCTTTTGATGCTGGAGGCCATGGGCGGCGGATTCACCTGGGGTTCGGTCATCCTGCGCTGGTAACTGGCCCGGGTTTCCCCGCAGGACGACCTGGCGACAAATATTAATCAGATGCCGAGTTCCGGTTGACCGGCTCGCCGTGAGGCCGTACCGTAGAGGCTTGCATCGGAGTTCTCTTGCAAAATCAGCCAGATCGCTGGCGTCATTGAGGAGGGGTTATGGGCAATCGGACTATTACCCGGGCGGATCTGTGCGAGGCCGTTTATCAGAAAGTCGGTCTGTCTCGGACTGAATCTTCTGAATTGGTCGAGCGTGTACTTTCTGAAATTTCAGACTGTCTTGTAACCGGAGAATCAGTAAAATTATCGAGCTTCGGTTCATTCGTGGTTCGCTCCAAGGGGGAACGTATCGGCCGTAACCCGAAGACCGGCGAGGAAGTGCCGATTTCACCGCGTCGTGTGATGGTGTTCAAACCATCCAACGTTCTGAAACAGCGGATCAACGACGCGCTCACAGGACCGAGCAGCAAATAACAAAACGGGATGAGCTCACTGGACAAAAGCCCGGACGCGTTTCGAACCATCAGCGAAGTCGCTGACGATCTCGATTTGCCGCAACACGTTCTGCGGTTCTGGGAAACGCGCTTTTCTCAGATCAAGCCTCTGAAAAGAGGCGGCGGAAGACGCTATTACCGCCCTGACGATGTCGAGCTTCTCAAGGGCATTAGGCATCTGCTCTACGGCGAAGGCTACACGATCAAGGGCGTGCAACGCATCCTGAAGGAGCAGGGCCCCAGGTTCGTGATGCAGATCTGGCGCGAAGATGCATTGCCGTTGCAGGTTGCCGCTGCACAGGAAAAGGCACCTGCGGCACGTTCCGGCAATGCGGAACCCCAGCCCGCACCCCCGCATGCTTCCACCAAACCGAATGGGCAGCGCGAAAAGCTGCCGAGCGGCGTCCTGGCCGATGACGAAGCCGAACCGGCCGCGCACGCGCATGCCGGTGGGCTGAGTATTCTCGGCAGGCTGAGGGGCGACAAGCAAGGCGGGGCGGCACAGTCAGCGGTCTCCAAGGAAGACATCCGCCGGCTTCAATCGACGCTCTTCGAGTTGCTGGAGTGCAAGCGGACACTCGATCAGGCGCGGTGATCCGCCGTACCCTGCTATTCCAATCCCATGCAGGACGCATAGAAGCTCGTCGTGGCGGGCCAGTCGGAGAAGATCCCCTTCACGCCGACAGCTTGCGCGAGCACATCCACGACTTCCAGCATCCTGCCATCGCCATCGATCACGTCGCTGACGGACTGATAATACCAGCCGCCGCCGGATGAAAGCGGACCGGAGCGTTCGAGTGTCCAGGCGATAATGTCGATACCCGCCGCCCTGGCTTCCCTTGCATAAGGAGAGGGCACGATCATGCCGTCTTCCTCGGCCAGCAGGACGTAGAGCGGCGGCGCGATATAGTTCACGCCCATGGCCTTCAGCTCGGCCATGGAGGGCGAGAAGGTGGCTGGGTCCATCGGGTCCAGGTCGCGTCGGCCCTCCAGGTAGACGGCCTGCTTGCCGAATTCCGGTTCATGCTCGATCCAGTAAAGAACGTCATCGAGGTTGAAGGACTGGGGATAGACCTCTTCCGGCGGGACATCGGCCTCCTTGTATTCGTCGATCAGCTTCTGGGCATAGTCAGCCTGGGTGAAGCCGTCATACGGCATGTCGACGACCGGGGCCTTCAGCTCCGGCGTGAATTTCACTCCCAGGCTCCTGAACAGCGCGATGGACTCCTTGTGGGTCATCAGCGTGCCGGTTGCCCCGTAGAGTTCCGTCCGCCAGGGAGACGTGCCGTTGAGATAGTCCTCCACGCTCTGCGCGCTCTTGTCCGCGCCGTCCATCTTGCCGCGGAGGGATTTGAATTCGGCAAGGGCCAGATCGGACGTCCGGCATTCGGCGGAGGCGGGATCGCCCCCGCTGGCCGGCTGGAAGCCTGCGGTGCATTTTTTCGCAAGATCCGTCGCCAGGATGTTGGTGGTGGTGTGCAGGTCGTTCTGGGAATGCCGGCAGACCAGCTCCTTGTCGCTGGTAAAGGTCACGTCACATTCCAGCATGCCGGCCCCCATCAGCGCCGCCGCACGGTAGCCCTCTTCGGTGTGCTCGGGAAACTGCAGGGGCGCCCCCCTGTGGCTGATGGAAAAGAGTGTGCGCTTCACCGGTGAGCCGACACAGGCGGACAGCGTTTGCTTGAGGTCACTCTCGGGCATTTGGCTGACGAGATAAGCGGGCCGGGGGCCGAGTTCGAATTCCTTTGCGCCGGCCGGCGCTGAAAGCACCGATCCAGCCAGCAAAACGAGTGTGAAAGCAGATCGCATGTCTTATCCGGGATCGTTGGAAGTGGATAGATTACCTTAGGATCAGTACCCTAGGGTACGGACCCATAAAATTGAATGCACTGGTCGCTCTGGAGCGGCCCGTATTCAAGGCGCGAAGGCGCAGGAAACCCGGCCGGTTTTCAAGACTTCGCAACGCAGGAGACGGTCCGCTCCAGAGCGATCCAACGGACGCCAAAACGGCTGCGAGCGGCAGCGTCAAAGCCCTTGGCCGATGCACATGCATCGACCTGCGGACTTTTCCTCCCCGCTCCTTGCCGTTTTGACGCCAGTGCGTTCAATTTTATGGGTCCGTACCCTAGGCTGCTTTCCACGATATTTGCAACGACTTGGGTCCGCGAACCGACAGACCGCTCTTGTAGGCCGGGGTGTCTTCCACGAGCTCAATGGATTTGAAGCGCTTCAGGAGCGTTGAAAAGATGATGTCCATATCCAGCCGGGCAAGGTGATTGCCGAGGCAGAAATGGGCTCCACGGCCAAAGGCGATGTGCCAGTTGGGCGAGCGGCCGACGTCGAAGCGGTCGGGCTCGGGAAACTGCTTCGGATCTCTGTTCGCCGACCCGTAGAGCACGCCGAACTTCGTGCCGCGAGGATAAGGCGTTCCGCAGATCGTCACGTCTTGCGCCGCGTAGCGATGGAAGAAGGGCAGGGGCGATTCAAAGCGGAACATCTCCTGCACCGCCGTCTTCATGAGGCTCGGCTCTGCGCGCAGGCGCGTCATCTCGTCCGGAAATTTCAGCAGCGCATGCATGCCGCTGCCGAGCACGTCGATGGTCGAACCGTGACCTGCCATCAGGATCAGCATTGCGGTGGAGATGAACTCGTCATGGTTCATGTGCCCCTGGCGTTCCGATTCGATCATCAGCGACAGCAGGTCATCCCTCGGGACCGCTTCCCGCTCGGCCCTGAGCTTGAGGAGATAGTGGTAAAACTCCGTCGTATTGCGCTCAGCCAGTTCCTTGCGTTCGTCGGAGCGGTCGATATCGAAGAACTGGACGATGTTCTCGGACCAGATCCTGAGCTGCGGACAGTCCTCGTCCGGCACGCCCAGAACGCGGCCGATGATATGGCCGGGAACATGGGCCGCCAGATCTTCGACGAAGTCGATTTCCTCCCGGTCGGCAAGCTTGTCGAAAAGCCCGTCCACATAGGCCTGGATGCCGTGCCGAAGCTGGTTGACCATCACCGGGGTGAACAGCTTGAACACCTGCTTGCGCAGCCGGTCGTGGACCTCTCCGTCGCTGTCGAGCAACGAAAACTGAACGAAACGGGAATGGTGCGGCATGTCGTGCCAGTTGAGAGCCCGCTTCTGTTCCGCGATTTCGTCGGGACTGGCGACATGGTCCAGGGAACGGACCATATGCTCATGCATTACGATTTCGGAAACATCGTCGAACCGGGACGCCAGCCAGACGTCGAAGTCTTGATAGTAGGTCAACCCGTCCCTGGCGCGCAGCGCGGCGTAAAAGGAATAGGGATCCTGGGCGAAGGCTTCTGACAGCGGATCGAAACAAAGGTCTGTGGATGGGCTCATGTGAGACTCTTGGCACCGTCGGCAATCGGTTAGAATTGTGATTCTTGGCAGGGTCGAAGATTTGTCTGACCAAGTGCAAGAGGAAAGCGGAGTTGGTTCGCTGTTTTCTGCAGATATTCCGAGTTTTCCCGGCCGGCGCAGATAGCGCCTGGGGATAGTGAGGAAATGGCAAAAGTTACGATACCTGGGTGCGTCTGGAATCCTTAACAGTTTCTAAACGCGATCGGGGAACCGGTTGCCAGATCCAGAAATTCATGTGTGCGTGAGGCCGTGATGCAGGTGCCAAAGGCTTTCGTTGAAGAATACCAGACCTTCTTGCGGGAGACCGGATTCGACAATCCGGATCCCCAGGCGCTGCTGATGGACCTCGCCTCGCTCAGCATGGAGGTCTATCTGAAAGAGATCGCCTGGCTTTCCGATTTCATCGGCAGGCTTGAGCGGGCGAAAAAGCAGCGGGCCGCCTAGTGATTACCTCGGCTTCCTCCGTCATGACAGCAAGGATTCAGCCTGCCGCCTGCAGCGCGCGTCTCGCCAGATAAGCGGCCTTGGCGGGAACGGATAGCCAGTTGCTGGCCAGGCTTACCCGCTCCGGCGTGTAGTGCTGTTCCTCGTGCAGCATGTTGACCGTGCCGACAGGCGTGTCGCCCAGTACCACCGGCAGGTTGATGACCGAACCGCAGCCGAGCCGGCCGATCAGCTCGTAATCCGGAAACACCGTCGCGATGTCCGCCAGGGTATTGGCGACAAAGCACTCGCGCCGTGTGTGCACCGTCTCGAACCAGCGATTGTAGGTGATCGGCTTCGTGCCGGAGACGGGATAGTCCTGCGGATGCGAGGTATAGGACCGCCGCGCCGTTTGCGTTGCCATGTCCGCGGTCATGAAGGTGAACAGCTTCACGCCGACCGTTGCGCGGGCGAGGTCCAGAAGGGCATCGAATGGTGCATCGGGCGCCCTCGCAATGGATAGCGCACGGTCGAAGGCGGCCAGCGGGCCGTGAAAATCAGTCATTTGGAGAAATCTCGGATCATGCGGGTTGCAGGGTGCCGCCACTGGCGGCGTAGAGTTCGCGGGAATAGGGTTCTTCCAGACGGCCGGTTTTCAGGGCATCGACCCCGGCGACTTCGACGATCCGGCCATGCCGCATGACGGCGAGGCGGTCGCACAGGAACGACACCACGGGCAGGTTGTGCGTGACCATGAGATAGGTGAGGCCCTGTTCTCGCCGCAGCTTCTTGAGCAGGTTCAGGATCTCCGCCTGGACCGACACATCGAGCGCGGAGGTCGGCTCGTCCAGCAGGAGAAGGCGCGGCTCCAGCATCAGGGCACGGGCAATAGCCACGCGCTGCCGCTGGCCGCCGGACAGCTGATGCGGGAAGCGGAACCGGAAGCGCTGGTCCAGGCCGACGGCGGCGAGCATATCCTTGACCCGGCCGTCCCGGCCGCCGATCCCGTGAATGGCAAGCGGTTCGGCGAGGCACGTGTCGACCGTCTTGCGCGGATGCAGCGACCCGTAGGGATCCTGGAACACCATCTGGCAGGTCCTGGCGAATGCGCGGTCGGGCGCATGAGCGCGCACAATGCCGTCCACCGTGATCGTTCCGGTCCAATCCGGCGCCAGTCCGGAAATCGCTTTCAGGATCGTGGATTTGCCCGAGCCCGATTCGCCGACAAGAGCGAAGCTCTCCCCCGCCGCAACGTCGAAGGAGACGGAATGGACCACGGCGGTCGGGCCATAGCTGATCGTGAGGTTGTCAAGATGAATGGCCGCGGTCATGTTCCCGCCCCCGTCGTCCAGGTGCTGCGGTCGAGCACGGGCAGTTCCTCTCTGGTCTCATTCATGCGCGGCATGGCCTCAAGCAGTCCACGTGTATAGGGATGCCGGGCGTCGTGCAGGTCGCTCGCCTTGCAGGCTTCAACGATCTCGCCGCTGTTCATGACCAGGATCCGGTCGCAGTAGCGCGACACCAGGTTGAGATCGTGGCTGATCAGGATCAGCCCCATGCCCTTGCCGGTGACGAGGTCGTCGATGATGTCGAGCACCTGGGCCTGGACGGAGACGTCGAGAGCCGACGTCGGTTCGTCGGCGATCAGGAGGTCCGGTTCCGGGATCAGCATCATCGCGATCATGACGCGCTGGCCCATGCCGCCGGAAACCTCGTGCGGGTAAAGCCCGGCCACGCGGGCGGGATCGTCGATCCGCACCGCCTCGAGCATGCCCAGCACCCGGGCCTTCAACTCGCCGCGTGGCAGCTTCCGGTGCGTTACGAGCGCCTCCGCGATCTGCTCTCCGACCGTCATGACCGGATTGAGCGAGAACTTCGGGTCCTGCATGACCATCGAGATCCGCGCCCCGCGCAGGTCCCGCATCTGCCTTTCGCTCCGGCCGAGCAGGTCGATGCCGTCGAATGTCATGGTCTTGGCCGTCACCCGTCCGGGATTGCGGATGAGGCGCAGGATGGCGCGGCCGGTCATGGACTTGCCGGATCCGGATCTCGCCGACAATGCCGAGCCGCTCCCGGCCGAGGGAGAAGGAGATGCCCTTGACCGCATCGACCGGGCCTCTTGAGGTCGGAAAGGTGACGGTGAGGCCGTCGATCTCGAGCAGGGGGCCGGTCATTGCTTGTCTCCCTGCTTGGGGTCGAGGACGTCGCGCAGGCCGTCACCGAGAAAGCAGAAGCCGAGGCTCACTACGATGATGGCAAAGCCCGGCATGGTGGCGACCCACCATTGGTCGAGAATGAAAACCCGCCCGCGGGAGATCATCGCGCCCCATTCCGGCAGCGGCGGCTGGGCGCCGAGGCCCAGAAAGCCGAGGCCGGCGGCCGTCAGGATGATGCCGGCCATGTCCAGGGTGACCCGGATGATGGTGGAGGAGGCGCAAAGAGGCAGTACGTGGCGCAGGATGACGCGCATCGGGGAAGCCCCCTGCAACCGGACCGCGGCAATGAACTCGGCGTCGCGGAAGGTGATGGTCTCTGCGCGGGCTATGCGCGCATAGACAGGCCAGGCGGTGATGGCGATGGCGATGATGGCGTTTTCGATGCCTGGCCCCAACGCCGCCACGAAAGCCAGCGCCAGGATCAGCTTGGGCATCGACAGGAAGATGTCGGTCACTCCCATCAGGATGCGGTCGGTCCAGCCGCCGAAATAGCCCGACACCGCACCGACGACCAGCCCGATGGGCGCTGCAATGACGGCGACCATGGTGACGATCAGAAGCGTGATCCGTGCTCCGTAGACCACACGGGAATAGATGTCGCGGCCGAGCTCATCCGTGCCCATCCAGTGTGCCGCGGACGGCGGCATCAGCCGGTTCGCCAGGTCCTGGCCGATCGGGGAATAGGGCGCGACCAGCGGGGCGAACAGCGCCATGGCGATCAGGATCAGAACAATCAGTCCGCCGACAACCGCAAGGGGATTGCGCAGCAGCGCGGTCCAGATGCGCCAGGTGCGGCCGAGATTGGCCTGCAGGCGCGAGGTGGGGGAATCGTCGAGAAGCCAGTCGATCATCTGCGGGCCCTCGGATCGAGAATGCTGTAGAGCACGTCGGAAATCTTGTTGATGAGGATGAACACCGCGCCGATGACCAGGGTCGCGCCGAGCACGGCGTTCATGTCCGCGGTCAGGAGCGCGTTGGTGAGGTAGTTGCCGATGCCGGGCCAGGAGAACACCGTCTCGATCATGACCGAGCCTTCCAGCAGGGCCGCATAGGACAGCCCGATCACTGTGATCAGCTGGATGCGGATCGGATAGAAGGCGTGGCGCCAGATCACCCGGCGCTCCGGTACGCCCTTGACGCGCGCGGTCGTCACATATTCATGGCCGAGCTGGTCGAGCATGAAGGAACGCGTCATCCGGGCGATATAGGCCAGGCTGAAAAAGCCGAGGATCGAAGCGGGCAGCAGAAGGTGGTCGAGGGCGTTCCAGAAGATGTCCCATTCGCCGGCAACGAGGCTGTCGACCAGATAGAGCCCGCTCACCGGCTCCACGATGCCCTCGTAGAAGATATCGATGCGCCCGGGGCCCGCGACCCAGCCGAGGCCGGCATAAAAGACCGCCAGGCCCACGAGACCGAGCCAGAAGGCGGGAACGGAGTAGCCGAGCAGGCCGAGCACCCGGATCAGCTGGTCGACCCAGCTGCCCTGGCGGGTGGCCGCGAGCACGCCCATGGGCACGCCGAGTAGCACTCCGATCAAGATGCCGATGGTTGCCATTTCCAGCGTCGCCGGAAAGACGCGGCCCAGATCCTCGGCAACCGGGCGGCCGGTGGAGATGGACATGCCGAGATTGCCGGTGAAGACATCGCGGACATAGGCGAAGAACTGCACGATCAGCGGCCGATCGAGCCCCATCGCCTGACGGGCCGCCTCATAGACCTCGTTCGAGGCCCGGTCGCCGACCACTGCCAGCACCGGATCGATGGGCACCACACGGCCGATGAAGAAGGTGATCGCGAGCAGGCCGAGAAAGGTACCGGCGGTTACCAGCGCAAACCGCAGAAGCGCCGCCAAGCCGCCCAGAAACTGGCCCGGCAGCGCGCTCCGGCGTGCGTCGACGGCGCTTTCGGACGGTTCAAACGCCATGCCGGAGCCCGCTGTGCGCCGTTCTCTGTTCGATCGGTTTGTTCAAGGCCGCATCTCCATCTGCCGCTTCGAGTTACGAAGCGAAAACACAACAGTTTGTTTTTAAACGACTTTTGGAGGGGTTCTGGATTACCTCTTCCGCAAAGCCGCTTAAAAAAGTTCTTGGAGCATACAAAAAAATCTGGTTAGATCAAAAAAATTTTGATGGGAGTAAAAACATTTGAGCAGTTCTACGGCGCGAGCCGCCACCGCCACGGAGACGAAGATTGGCGCCCTGATCCGGGCACGCCGGCGGCAGCTTGGTCTGACGCTGCAGCAGCTCGGCGACAAGTCGAACCTGTCGGTCGGGTATCTCAGTCAGGTCGAGCGCGATCACGCGACGCCGACCCTCGGCTCGCTGGCGGGAATTGCGAAGGCGCTCGGCGTCGGCCTCGATTATTTCGTCGCCCAGCCACGCGCCCAGGATGCGCTGACCCGTTCGGACGCCCGTCCGCATTTTTCCATCTCCGGGTCCTCGGTCAGCTATGAACGCCTCGGCGCGGAGTTTCCCGGAAACCAGTTGTCGTCCTTCATCCTCACCGTTCCGCCGGGCTACGCCTCCGAAACGGTGAGCCACGAGGGCGAGGAGCTGATCTACATCCTGGAAGGTTCGATCACCCAGTTCCTGGACGGCCAGGCGATGGTGATGACGGCGGGCGACAGCCTGCACTACCGGGGCAACACCCCCCATGCATGGTCGAACCCGAACGACATGCCGGCGAAAATCCTGTGGACCGGCACGCTGACGATCTTCAACGGCGGCGACGAGCAAACCAGCCGCTTCGAGCTGGTGTCGCCGGACAAAAGCGCGGCGGTGAAAGCGCCGGCCCGCGCCAAGAACAAGAACAGACCTTAAACCCTGACAGACGGAGACGTAGGAATGAGACTTCTCAAGACCGCGCTGCTGGCCGCCGCTCTGGCAATGCCGATTGCGCAACAGGCAAGTGCCGCAACGCCCGACGACCTCCTGGTCGTGGCACAGAATATCGACGATATCGTCGCCATCGATCCGGCCCAGGCCTATGAGTTTTCCTCAGGCGAACTGGTGACCAATATCTATGATCGCCTTGTCCAATACGACGCTGAGGATCCGACGGTGCTTGCCGCCGGTCTTGCCGCTGAGTGGCAGGCCGATCCACAGGCCAGGACGATCACCTTCACACTGCGCGACGGGGCAGTCTTCCATTCCGGCAATCCGGTGCGGGCCGAGGACGTGGTCTTCTCATTTGCGCGCGTCATCAAACTCAACCTGACCCCGGCCTTCATCCTGGCACAGCTCGGCTGGACGCCGGAAAATGTCGGCGAGATGGTCAAGGCCGACGGCAACAAGGTGATCGTCAAATACGAGGGAGAGTTCTCGCCGGCCTTTGCCCTCAACGTTCTTGCCTCCCGCCCGGCTTCCATCGTCGATGAAAAGACGGTGATGGAGCATGAAGAAGACGGCGACATGGGCAACAAATGGCTCAACGCCAACTCGGCCGGGTCCGGCCCGTTCGAGCTGCAGTCCTACCGTCCGGGGGAAATGGTGCGTTTCAAGGCCAATCCGGATTATTTCAAGGGCGCGCCGAAAGTGGAGGGGGTCATCATCCGCCATGTGGCCGAAGCGGCGACCCAGCAGCTGCTCCTGCAGTCCGGCGACGTCGACATGGCGCGCAACCTGACGCCGGATCAGATCTCCGGCATCGAAGGCGATGCCATCAAGGTGGAGACCTATCCCCAGGCCGCCGTGCACTTCCTGTCCTTCAACCAAAAGGAAGAATCCCTGCAGCCTGAAGCCGTCTGGGACGCCGCGCGTTACCTTGTCGACTACAAGGGCATGACCGACACCTTCCTGAAAGGGCAGATGGAGATCCATCAGGCCTTCTGGCCGGAAGGCTTCCCAGGGTCCTATGACGAGACGCCCTATAGCTACGATCCGGACAAGGCCCGGCAGATCCTGACCGATGCCGGCATCGAAACGCCGATCACGGTGACGCTCGACGTGATCAATTCCGCGCCGTTCACCGACATGGCGCAGTCGCTGCAGGCAACCTTTGCCGAAGCCGGCATCAACTTCGACATCATCCCCGGCACCGGCTCGCAGGTCATCACCAAGTACCGCGAGCGCAGCCACGAGGCGATGCTGCTTTACTGGGGCCCGGACTTCATGGATCCGCATTCCAATGCCAAGGCCTTCGCCTATAACAGCGACAATTCCGACGACAACTACCAGGCGACCACCACGTGGCGGAACGCCTGGGCGGTGCCGGAGGACATGAACGAGCTCACCAAGGCGGCCCTTGCCGAAAGCGATCCGGAAAAGCGCCTCGACATGTACGTCGAACTGCAGAAGCGCGTTCAGGAGAAGTCGCCGATCGTCATCATGTTCCAGGCGGCCTATCAGGTCGCCATGGATCAGAAGGTCGAGGGTTACGTCAACGGCGCAACATCCGACTTCGTCTACTACCGCCTCGTGACGAAGAACTGACCCTTCCAGGAAATGAAACCGCCCCCGTTGCGGGGCGGTTTCTGATCGTCCCCGGACTGCTGCTTTTCCTGCACCCGTTCCCGTCAGGCCGAGCGCACGCGTTCTTTGCAGCCTGACCGTCTCTGGTTTCCCGGCAGATCATCGGATCGCCAACCATTTCCGGAGTTCCTGAAATGACCTCCATCTCCGATCAGCGCCTCGCGTGCCTGCGCGCGCGGATGTCCGCAACCGGAACCGATCTCGTGGCAATTGGTCCGTCAAGCCACATGGCGTTCATGGCCGGGTTGGATCCCCATGGCGACGAGCGTCCGGTGATGCTGCTCGTCTCGCATGATCATGCCGGCTTCCTGATGCCGGCGCTCAATGTCGACAGTTCGCGTCAGAAGACGAAACTGACCTTCTACCCCTGGCGCGACGACGATGGGCCCGACGCGGCGCTGGCCGCTCTCCTGCAGGCTTGCCGCCTGCCGGACAAACCGAGCGTCGTAATCGACGAGACGATGCGCGCCGACTTTTGCCTGCTTTTGCTGGATGCGCTGCCGGGCGCGTCGCGGCGGTTCACCGGCGACACGGTGGGTTTCCTGCGTGCCCGCAAGGACGCGGACGAGTACGAGCGCCTCAAGGCCAGCGCGCTCCTCAATGACAAGGCGGCTCTGGCAGGATTTGATGCGCTGAAACCGGGAATCACCGAGCTCGAGGTCGCCGCAGCCATCCGCGATGTCTACAAGGCGGCCGGCGCGGTGCCGGTGTTCACTTCCGTCTGCTTCGGCGCCAACGGCGCGTTTCCGCACCACCATACCGGCGAGACGAAGCTGGCGCCGGGCGATGCCGTTCTCATCGACACCGGCGGACGGCTCGATAGCTATCCCTCGGACATGACCCGGGTCGGCTTCTTCGGGGAGCCGACGCAAGCGTTTGAAACGGTACATACCATCGTCGACCGGGCGGTCGAGGCGGCTCTGGCGGCGGCCCGGCCCGGCATTGCCGCGAAGACGGTCGACAAGGCTGCCCGTGATGTGATCGCACAGGCGGGCTACGGCGACTTCTTCACCCACCGCACGGGCCACGGGCTCGGTATCGACATTCACGAACCACCCTACTTGACCGCCACGTCCGAAACGGTTCTGGACGAGGGCATGGTGTTCTCCATCGAGCCCGGCATCTACCTGCCCGACCGCTTCGGGCTGCGGCTGGAGGAGATTGTCATCCTGCGGGAAGACGGACCGGAGATCCTCTCCGGGATGCCGCGTGATGCGCAACTGAGGTAGGGCGTTTCTTTTCCGTCCTGCTCTTGTCTTTTACCGCAGCACGATAACGAGCAGGGTCACGAACAGCAATGTGTTCACAGCGAGGACCGTAACGGTAACCCTTTGGCGCAAGGGTATTTTCCTGAATGGATCAATCATATTCGAATCTCTCTGACAGGATCCGGCCCGACGGAGTTCCGCGGGCAATCAGATAGTCCTCGACGGTGTCCATCATGGCCGAAGGCCCGCAAAGTACGAACAGCCAGTCCTGGACCTGAACCGGCGGTAAAATGAGGTCGAGCAGTATGGCGTCGATGAGGCCGGTTTCGCCTTGCCAGTCCTGTGGTGGTTCAGTGAGAACATGGGTTACATCTTCATCAGCCAGCTCGTCCGCGTACAGAATTTGCTCCTCCGTCCTGTTGCCGTAGATCAGACGGACCTTGCGCGGATCGCCGGTCAGACGGATTTCTCGCACAATACCCAGAAGCGGCGCGATACCGACCCCTCCGGCGACAAGCACGATGCCCGGCTCACAGCGGTCCTCGATCGTGAGGCTGCCATAAGGACCGTCGAGATAGGCGCGGGTTCCGGGCTGGACCTGATGAAGAGAGCGGGTGAAATCTCCGAGTTCTTTGATGACGAATGAAACGTTCGGGCCGCTGGAGGGCGCCGAGCTGATGGAAAACGGGTTTTCATGAAGCGAATACGGGCTGTGGCCGATGTTCAACCACACAAACTGACCCGCTTTGTAATTCAGGCCTGAATGACCCCTGGGAGATACGATCACTTCCCATTGTCTGGGCGACAAACGGTTTATCGCCGAGACTTGCCATCGCTGCCGCTTGTCCTTCATCGGCACGATCAAATATACGTAGATCAGCGATCCGACGGCAATTGCCGTCATCGCCACCCATAGCCAGGTCAGCGGCGTTTCCGCGCCATAGCGACCAGCGTAGATCGTATGATGCAGCAGGAATAATGCAATCAGAAGAGCGCTGATGCCATGCATCAGCCGCCAAGTCTCATATTTGTAGTCCAACTGCGTGCGGTAAATCGACAAAAGTACCAGGCTTGGCAGAAGCAGGTATGCGGCGATGCCGGTTGCAAGTGCGGAAAGGTCGGTGGTGAGCGTAAGTTGTCGGCTCGGGTCCCACGGACGCTGGCCGCCAGATGGCGAGCCTTGGTAGAGGAATGGGTGGACGAGGGCAAACAGCAGAGCTGTGCGGGCCATGAGCTGATGGAACCGCATCGTGACATCCATGCCTATCCTGTTGGCTACGCTCTTGAAGCGGCCGGAGAGGACAAACTCTGCAAGCACAATCGCGAAGGCGAGTATGCCGAGCCCGGAGGCAAGTTCCTGGTGAAACGGGCGCGGCGGACCGCCGAAAATCGCCGCGAGGATCAGCGGCAGAGTAACGGCGACCAGATAAAGCGGAATAAGACTCAACGCTATCATGCGCCTGTCTTACCGCAGCACTGACCAGTCGCAATGATCTCTCTCAATTCAGGCAGATCTCACGCGCACGGCACCGGCCCGGCCGACCCTTAACATCGTCAGGGCAAACGCATTGCCATTTGATGATCGGCCGAAGCCTGTCGACGACTGGATACCGGGGACTATTGGAGCTGGAAGGATACAGTGAGGTGTACACTTGCCGGTCCGCCGGAAGCGAAACTGTGGCGGACATATCCGTGCCGCGCGTGCGGTTTACCGTTCTCGGCCCGACACAAACACGGTTACCTCATCTTCGTCGGATATGTCTGCCGCGACGATCCTGTCGACATCGAGATTCTGAGCTTCAAATGCCACGAGAAATATGGCGCTGGTTCCCATCTTTCTTCTCAGGGCGCCAATATCCTCATTGTGTTCAGCAATGCTTTCAGACAACCGTTCAGATCCCAGCGGTGGCTCCTCGTCACCTAAATAGACGACTTCGAACGTATCGAGCTTGTATGTCATTATGACTCGTGTGACCGTCTCTGAGAGGCCGTCCAGTGCCGCGATGACCTGATCGATTGTAACATCGTCCAATTGACCGACTTCGATTTCGGTTCCGTAAATGGTTTCCCCTGAGGTCGTCTCGCCGAGTGGCTGCGCGGTCGATTGCTGCGCGATCGATTGCTGCGCCGGAACTGAGGCGAGAAGGAATAAGCCCAAGGCCAGTGCGGAGAACATCCTGCTGTTATCGCTTACAAAAACACTTATCATGATTTCTGATCCGATAATACGTTAGTGAGGGAGGCCGAGGTCTGTCGGCCATGGCTCGGGCGGAACACGTTCGTATCCAATTGTTGCCGACCGTGTTGGTCCTACTTTTCTTTGAGGCTGGTGATACTTGTCTCGATCCGCTCGGCGAGTATGGGATCCTGCCGGGCCTGTGAAGCGATCGCTTCATATTCCTCAACCGAGATGCCGTCAGTGGACTCGATTGCGGTCAGCATTTCCTGCCGGGCCTCCGCTCGAAGGTCAGACTGTTCACCTGGTGTTATCGCAGCCTGGATTTTCGCATCGAAGTCCTGGCGCACACGGTCCAGTTCCAAAAACGCTGCTACGAAAGCTTGCAGCTTTTCCCTGCTGAATTCCTGGGACTGCATCTGGCCTGGCTGTTCCTGAGCCGTGGCCGGTGCGACCACACCTGTCACCGCAGCGACCAGGGCGACCAAAATTCTACAAATGCGGATGACCATGTGGGGTCCTTTCTTTCGTCGTTGAACCCACCGGCCTTGAGGGCGTCGGTGGAGATCCAAGACGCGATGACGCGTCATTGCGCCCGAAGGTTCTGTCGATGGCGCGGAGGCAATGAGGCCCCGCTTCTTGCCGATTTGTGCTCAAGCCGCATTGGCCACACCCGACGAAGAGTTGAATCAGCCTCTCAAACCAGCCTGTTTCCGGCTAGTTGAATTGCCTTGGCTGCGGGAGACCAGGCGCCGGTTCGGTTTGTCCGTCGACAGCTTGGGAGCTGTTGCCTGCGGCAGGTTCCACCTGGCCGGCAACGTTTGCCGGCGGCGGCTCCACGAAGTGCCCGGGCTGGGCGGCGTCGCGCACCGCCTGGGCCAGTGACGCTGCCCGATCCTTCCCGGCATTAATCGTCAAGGCATAGGCCAGCGCACCCTCGGACCAATAATGGACAGAGACGTCGTCCGTTTCGATGTCCCGCATGTCCGTCGTCTTGGCGTTCCGGCGCAGCCGCATGAACAGGTTTATCGCCTCGTCGGAAGAATTGTAGACGACGCGCACCATCGTCTTGCCACCGACATCGACGACGGAACGCCCGGTGAGTTCGAAACCGTGAGCGCTCAGGTCGGGCACCGGCACTTCGATCAGCACTCTTTGCGAAAGGTTCGGCAGAAGGAGGCCACTGGACGGCGTGGCGACAGCCGTCTGAACCTGGGCATCCAAATGATGGCCAGCGATGTCGCGCAGCAACTCCGACGGAACTGCTGTCCCGCCACTGTGGCCGATGAACCAGCCGCCGCCGGCAGCGAGTACCGCAAGCGCTAGGCTCGCGGCGGTCGCGGTGGGCATGCGGCGACGCCTCGGCGCCGGCTCGCGCAGGACGCGCGACAACCATTGAGGAACCGGCCGGTGGAGTTCCTCCGCATACAACTCGCGGATCAACCTGTTGTCCTCGATGATCGCCGCCACACGGGCTGCGTCGATTGGGTTCTCTTCAAGATAGGCCTCGACAGCCGCCTTTCGGGCGCTATCGCCTTCCAGCAAACCATCGGCATAGGCCATTAGGTCGATTTCGCGGATATCCTGCCGGGTACTGGTCATTTGATTGTCCTCAGCTTGGCTGTCCGGCGCTCCGGCGGTGCGGCGTCGCGGAACAGCCGCAACGTCTCCCGGGCCCGCGACAGGCGCGAACGTATCGTGCCGACGGGGACATCGGTGATCTCGGCAATCTCGTCATAGGCCAGACCCTCGAGCGCTGCCAGAAGCACCACCGCACGCTGTTCTGCCGGCAGCCGGTCGAGCGCTTCGGCTACCCTGAGGCAGTCGATGCGCATCTCCTGGTTGGCGGGTTGTGCTGCCGCTCGGTCGATTGTCCCCGCATCAGCCGGTACCGTTTCGGGGCGCAAACGGCGAAAGTGCTCGATGCTCTGGCGGTAAAGGATGCGGAAGAGCCAGCTTCGGATGCTGCCGCGCCGTTTCCACAGATGGCGCTTGCGCAGTGCCCTTTCGAGGCTGTCCTGAACGATCTCGTCCGCGGTATCGCGGTCGCGCGTGAGCGCCAGCGCATATCTGCGCATATGCGGGATCTGTCGCTCGATCATCCACTTCAGCTCATCCGGCATGCTGCTCCCGATCCCATCTAAAGGGTTTCTTTTGCTGTCTGCTTAAAGGACGGGCTGACGACGCGATTGGTTCCGAGAAAAGTTGCGCGGCGCGCGAAACGAAAATCTGCGGAAGGAAGGAACTTATCGCCCGTTGCCCCCGTCTGTGAAGTCAGTGCCGCGTCCCTGCGGCGCTTGGAACTCACAGAGGCGCCGCCTGGTTCGGCGGCGCGCAACAGGAGATACCCACCAATGAAATTGTTCCCCAAGAGCTTGGCAGCAGCAGCCGGAACCGCGGTCATGTTGACGTTTGCGGCCAGCGTTGTCCCCGTCCAGGCGCAACAATCACAGCAGCCGGCACCGGAGACACAGCAGCCTTCGGATTACCGGCTGAACGACGAGACATTGAAAGCCTTCGCGCAAGCCTCACTTGATGTCGAAGGTGTGCTGAACGAGTGGACGCCGCGCATCGAGACGGCAGAGGGTGATGAGGCCGACCAACTGCGCGACCAGGCAAATCGTGAAATCGTTGACGCCGTGCAGACCAACGGCCTGGAGGTCCAGACCTACAATCAGATCTATGAATTCGTAAAAGCCTCTCCCGACGTGGCGGTCAAGGTCCAGCAGTACCGCCAGCAAATGAAGTAAACCAAAAGCTGCGGGTGGCGACACCGGCAGCGGCGGCCGGCCGTCTCCTGATTGCGCCGGCCTCCACACCGGACGTAGACCTCACTGAAGCAAGTGTGAATTCAACCCAGGTGCAGTGCGAACCGCGATGCTCAGGGCGACTTTAATTGTCGCATTTGGTTTTTCTCCCTTATGAGTTGCTGTCGACTCCAAACCTTTTCTATGGTTGTATTGCGGCGTCCGAGGAGGTTGGGGGCGCCTTCAGACAGATGCAATCTGTTGTCGCGTGCGAAGAGCAGTTCCCTTGTCGGTTTTAGATGGCTGGAGGGAAGGCGATGTTTCCGGATGGCATAGGCATCATGTTTTGGAATGGTGCGCAGGGGCTCTACTACTATGCCGCAAAGGCAGGTCGCATCTTTGTGGAAAACAGCGGCGTTATCATTTCCGTTGCTGTTGGCGCATACGTTTTCCCGCAACAAACGAAAGTCGCGCTGGCTGGCGCCGTCGTTTCGCGCGGCGCGACATGGCTGACCGAGGAGATTGATCAAAGGTACCATAGGCATCTGGCCGATGCGTATGACTGGCTGCTCGATCAGGCACCGCAAAACGTGACGCAGGGCTATCTCAGGATGACGAGAACGGTTGGCGCGCCGCAAAGAGAGATATCGACAGCAGTCAGGAACAGGGGCCATCAGGGCCCACAAATTCTTCTCTGGGTGAATGAAGACACGGTAACGGAGCTTATCGCGCCTGTGCTTGAGGAGGGCATTTTCAGGCTCGGAATACAAAGTGGTATCGGGATTGCGTTGACACGTTTCGGCGTGCCGTCTCCGCTCGCGCATTCACTTTCCGGCGCGATTGCCACAACCCTGTTTGCAGGTGCGCACAATCCGGACCCCAGAGATCCTCAGTTCAGACAGACGCTGATTTCTGGAATTGCTTTTGGCCTCATGATGCATTTCCGCGGCTATCCGGCAGCGGTCATGACGCACTCGTTCCATAACTTCAGCATGCGAGCGCAGGAGAGATTAGGTTATTGAGCTCTTGCTGTGAAACGGCAGGGATCCCTACGCCAAACGGCGTCGCAAGCGATTGAATGCACGTCTGCGATGAAGATCACTCGGCGGCGCGGATTCACAGTCGATGCCTTGGCGCGAAGGACTGTTTGAGGCTGACTTTTGATTATCTTAGACCGCAAAATGGATGCCAACCGAAGTTGCGCGCTACAACAGCACGCTTGGCAATCCGGGCCGGTCGGTTGGGCATGCGTGTCGGATAAGATGTCAAGTTGCTCGGAGAATTGGTCGGGCAGGCCGGATTTGAACCGACGACCCCTTCACCCCCAGTGAAGTGCGCTACCAGGCTGCGCTACTGCCCGAACGGCCTCTACCTAGCTTGTTCGCCAGCCGAGCGCAAGCGGCTTGTTGAGGCAAGGGAGCAGGTTGTGCCCATGGTTTTCAGGTCCGCGCCCGGCTCAGCGGCCACGCCGCCGTTCGAGCCCGCTTCTGCTCGATCCTGTCCGTCGCGATCATGCCCCAGGCCAGACCGTAGAGCATGTACATGTGCCGCCAGTGGTCGGTGTCGATGATGACCGACAGGATCAGGTGGGCAAAAAAGACGGCGAAGACGGATTGGGTGAAGGCTGTCCACGGCCGTGACTTGAACAGCAGCGGCACCATGGCGCAAAGGGTCCACAGTGCCAGCAGGATATAAATGGCGCCGCCGAGCCAGCCATAGGTCGTGAAGCCTTTCAGGTAGACGTTATGCTCGTCTTCGGGAAAGTAGTTGTTGAATTCCAGAGCCCCGATGCCGAGGGGATATTCCATGACCATCTGGAAGCCGAGGGAATAGCGTGCGAAGCGGCCGAGACGGGCGGCATCATAGTCCTGGACCAGCTTGGCGCGCTGAACGAACATGTCGGAGACCGATTCAAGGGAAAGCGCGGCTGCGATAAGCGCGAAAACCGCCAGCACGCCGGCAAAGCCGAGGAAGACGAGGCGTGCGCGCCTCCGGCGGCTTTGCTCCGTCACCAGCGCCAGCACATAGATGAGCAGGACGGCGGCGCACAGGACACCCCAGGCGCCGCGGGAAAAGCTCAGGAAGACGCCGAGCAGCAGGACGGCGAGCGGCATCAGCAGGTGAAGGTTCTTCAGCACCGAGTCGCGCAGGAGCTTCTGGATCAGGAGAACCGTCGGCAGCACGAGGAACGGCCCGAAGACGTTTGGGTCCTGGAACGTGCCGCGGGCGCGGTCGTACAAGGTGAAATAGTCGGCACCGGGAAAGAGGCGGAAATAGCCGGAAATGCCGATCGCCGCCACCAGCACCGCGCTGAACGTATAGCCGCTCTGAATGACCCTGAATCGGTCCGGATCATCGGCCAGAATGGCGGCATAGAAGATCGCCGTTACCGCGAGAAAGCCCGAGACGGCGATATACATCATCGCCTGGCCGAATTCCGTTGCCATCGGCGTGGAGGCGATCCCGCCGGCGACATAGAGCATGAGGCAGATGATCAGCAGTCCGAATTCGCGCCGCAGCTTCAGCCCGCAGGCGAACCAGACAACCGCGATGAGCGCCATGTAGAGTTCGTAAGGCGCCGGTTCCTCGATGACGAAACCCGACAGGAAGGCCGCAAGCCACAGCGCGCCGTTGCCCAGGCTCCTGACCGGAAGACCGGCAGGCGCGCGCGCCAACTGAGTGCCGTGAGCTTCGGACCATACGCTCAATAGGCGTTCTCCGTATTGAGCAGGCTGAACGGCGTCATGAACAGGATCTTCAGGTCAAACAGGATCGACCAGTTCTCGATGTAATAGACGTCGCATTCGACACGGTTCTGGATTTTCTCCGGCGTGTCCACTTCACCGCGCCAGCCGTTGATCTGGGCCCAGCCGGTAACGCCCGGCTTCACCTTGTGGCGGGCGAAATAGCCATCCACCACGTCATCCCAGGTCCTGTTGTCCGTATGCGCGTTGACGGCATGCGGGCGCGGGCCCACCAGCGACAGGCGGCCGGCGAGCACGTTGAAGAGCTGAGGCAGTTCGTCGATGGAGGTCTTGCGGATGAAGCGGCCGACCCGGGTCACGCGCGGGTCGCCCTTGGTCACCACGTTCCTGGCGTCCGGATCTGCCATCTGCGCATACATGGAGCGGAATTTCAGGACTTCGATGATCTCGTTGTTGAAGCCGTAACGCTTCTGTCTGAACAGGACCGGTCCCTTGCTGTCGAGCTTCACCGCGATCGCGGTCAGGATCATGACCGGAAGCAGGACGACGAGGGCAAGGGATGCGAACACCACGTCGAAAATCCGCTTGGCGACCATGTCCCAGTCGGCAATCGGTTTTTCCGCGACATCCACGAAAGGCACCGTGCCGATGAAGGACGCGCCGCGGTTGCGGAACCGCACCTTGTCGGTATGCGCGGACAGGCGGATGTCGACCGGAAGCACCCACAGCTTCTTCAAGAGCTCCAGCACCCGCCGTTCCGCCCGAAGGGGGATGCACACGATAAGCATGTCGATGCGGGCAAGCCGGGCGAAATGCACAAGAGCGCTGATGTTGCCGAGCTTGGGATAGCCGGCGACGACCGGCGGCGAACGCTCGTTCGAACGATCGTCGAATATGCCGCAGATGCGGATGTCGTTATCCGGCTGGGCCTCCAACTCGTGGATCAGCTCCTGTGCCGCGGTGCCGCCGCCGACGATGATCGCCCGCCGTTCCAGGCGGCCGGTATTCATCCAGTGGCGCACCAGTTGGTAGACGATCAGCCGGGACAGGCAGAGGGCGGGGAGGCTGAGCGCATACCAGGATCCGATCCAGGTTTCGGGAATGCTGGCGCCGATCCCCGTCGTCGATCTCAGCAGGGCGAACATGGCAAAGACCAGCGTCCAGCCCGCCGCGACACGGCCCAGCTGGGACAGGCCCTGGCGCATGACCGGCACCTGATAGACGTCTGCTGCCTGGAAGAAGGCAAGGGAAAACAGAATGGAGGCGGCGGTGGCAAACAGGTTTGGCAAGCCAAAACCGGTCGCCTCCGCACCGGTGAATGCGGCAATCAGGGCGGTTCCGGCGATCAGCAGAACGTCTGACAGGCGGACCAGGCCGGTCAGGACCGGAATCGATATGCCCTTGCCGCCGAGGCCCTGGGCGATTTCGAGCGCCTCGGCCGTCAGGTCGAGATTGGCCGTGGACAGCACTTCCAGATTCGTCGATCCGGATACCTCTCCGACGGCTAGTCTGAGATGTTTTTCCAGCCTGTCCCGCAACTTCGATCCATCGCTGGAGTACCGCGTCGGATCGATCGGTCCGGTGGGCTTAAAAGCGCGGTTGCTCATTATCGGTTGCTCGATCTGGCGTAAACGGCTTGTCTCGGGGCGCGGGCCGACACACTTTCGGTGCCAAGGGATGGCGTTTCCTCGGCCGGGGTATTGCCCTGCAGTTCCTGATAAAGCGTGGTGATCCGGTCGTTCATCAGCTCGGTGGAGAAGGTCTCTGCCAGGCAGCTGCGCAGCTCTCGGGCTTCGGCCGCCATTCTTTCAGGGTTTTCAAGTGCCCCGTCCATCGCGAGCGTTAGCTTGCCGATATGGCCCGGCTCGACCAGCCGGTTGGCATAGCGTCCGAAGATTTCCGGTATGCCGCCAACCCGGGTGGCAATCAGCGGCCGCTCGGCGGCGACCGTCTCGAGAATGATATACGGCATGGCTTCGGCGCGGGAGGGAACGACCACGGTCCGGGCAAGCTTGAAGGCTTCGCGCGCGGGCAGGGCACCGTGGAACGTGACGGCGCGCTCCAGGCCGAATTTCTCGACCATCTTGCGGTATCGGTGCTCGTCGGGCCCTTCGCCGACGATATGCGCCCGGGGTGCCGTGCCGGTCGACAGGCGAATGTTGTAGAGCGCCTCGATGAAAAGATCGGGACCCTTCAGGTCTCTGAGCATGCCGATATAGACAAAATCGGCCGCTTCTTCGCCAACCTCCACCGGCGTGAATTCTTCCGGCGTCAGCCCGTTATAGACGATGCGCGACAGTGCCTTCGGACGACCGACCTTGCTTTCGTAAGCGGCGGCTTCGTAATCGGAAACGAATATCAACCCGTCTGTGAGCCGGCCAAGCAGGCGTTCCAGCGTGTGATAGACGCGGCCCTCGAAGCGGTTGGGATGGTAGTGCAGGCTGCCGCCGTGCGGACTGTAGACGCGCACTATATTCCGGCCGCCAAGCCGCAGGACGCTGCCGATAAGGCGGGCATAAGCACCGCCCTTTGCGCCGTGACCGTGCAGAATGTCCGGCGCGAGATCGCGGATATGCCGGTAAAGGGCGAGAGTTGCCGTGAGGTCCTGAATGGTGAGCTGGCGCTGCATCGGAAAGCGCGCCACACCGAGCGTCAGTTTCGGCCGCAGCTGATCCAGGAGCCGGTTGTCGTATGCGCTGCCCGTGCTGCTGTCGCAAATGAGGCCGACATCGTGTCCAGCCTCTGTCTGGGCTATCGCCAGGTCGCGGATATGGCGGAAGATTCCGCCAATAGGCGAGCGGACACAATGCACGATCCGCATGGGAGTCGTTGTCATGGTGCAGTTTCCCTGTTGCAGCCCCCGGGTTTCTTTTCGAACCCGTGGGACTTAGAAACGGCACCCTAACAAAGGGAGATGAGTCCACAGTTAACTCGGCGGACCTCAGAAATAGCGTTCGCGGACGTGGATCGTGTCGCCGGGACGGATCGGGTCCGAAATAGGCACACGGCCGTTTAGGATCTCGCCATTGATCTGCCGCGTGATATCCACATCTGATTGCAGCGCCCGGGGGCTGAATCCGCCCGCGGTCGCAATGGCGTTCTGGACAGTCATGCCGGCCACGTAGTTATATTGGCCCGCATTTTGCACTTCGCCCATGACGAAGATCGGCCGGTAGGTGTCGACCTCGACGGAGACATCCGGATCGCGGATATACCCCTGCCGCAACTTGGTGGCGATCTCGGCGGCCAGACCCTGTTGCGTCTTGCCCCGGGCAGCGACGCTTCCGATCAGAGGAAAAGAAATATATCCTGCCTGATCAACGACATAGGTGTTGGACAGGTCGTCCTGGCCGAACACGATGATGCGCAGCTTATCGCTGGAGTCCAGGCGATAGGGCTGTGTCAATGTCTCATGAAATGCTGTCGGCGGCCGCCTGTAACCGCTGCAAGCGGCAATGCCCAGGCAGAGGGCCAGGACAAGTAGCGCTCTCATTCGCATCTACGACTCTCCTACAATTCGCCGACAGCATCGCGTGTTATGGTTAATCGAGGGTGAAGAGGCGAATACGTTCCGACCGTATATCGTCAGAACTGCGCATGCATAGTTAACGCGCGGGGATGTACAATTGCATGTGCCTTAACTGATCGCTTACCCTAATTCGAGATAGTTCGGCAGAGTTGCGGAGATAGATACAATGCATGCTGAGCGGCAGACAGCTTCCGAAGACGATATGGCGCTGGACCTGGGCGGTCTGCTGCGGGCGATAGGCCGCGCGCTCGTCTGGTTGCTGCCCTTGACGTTGTTCGTCGCCGTGGCGGTGTTTCTGGGGTTGCAATTCGTGGCTCCTAAGTATCAGGCCGAAGCGCGGATCCTGATCGAAAGCACGGACAACCGGTTTCCCGGCGCCTCGCGCGGCGCGGAGGAGGAGCGGGCCATCCTCGACAGTGAAGGCGTGGCCAGCCAGGTTCAGCTCCTGATGTCCACGGATCTGGCACGGCGGATCGCCCAGGAACTCGACCTGGCGGCCATCCCGGAATTCGAGGCTAAGGGCTCGGCTTCTCTCGTCGGCGATCTGCTGACCTCGATCGGACTTGGCAAGCCGTCAGCCGGCAACAGCGAGGAAGAACGCGTCCTCAGCCATTTTTACGAGAACCTGCAGATCTACCGTCTTGAAGGTTCCCGTGTCATCGCAGTCGACTACACCGCGGAAAATCCTGTTCTCTCAGCCAAGGTGGCCAATGCGATCGTGGACGAGTATCTGGCGGTCCAGCGCAGCGCAAAGCGACAAACCACGGAACTTGCCTCGGCGGCCCTGGAGCCGCGGATTGCCGAGTTGCGCAAGGAAGTACAGGCCGCCCGCCAGGCCGTCGCCGATTTCCGCGCCCGTGCCGACCTCCTGATCGGTGCCGACAACATTCCGCTGCACCAGCAGCAGCTTGCCGAAACCAGCAGCAACCACTCGGCAGCGCAGGCCGCCAAGGCCGAGTCCCAGGCCAAGGCCGACCTGATCCGGGAATTGCTGGAATCGGGCGGCTCCCTGGAAACGGCGAGCGACGTTCTCAATTCCCTCCTTATCCAGCGACTGCGGGAGCGGCAGGTCGAACTGCAGTCGAACATCGCCGAACTGTCGATTACGCTGTTGCCGAACCATCCGCAGCTGAAAGCCCTCAAGTCGCAGCTCGATGACTACGACCGGCAGATCGTCTCCGAAGCGCGCAAAATCCTGCAGGGGCTGGAGAACGACGCCAAGGTCGCCAATCAGCAGGCCATGGCGCTGGAAGAACGCCTCAACGAGCTGAAAGCGGCTGCCGCACGCTCCAATGCGGATCAGGCCCGGCTGAGCGAACTGGAACGGGAAGCCGATGCGAAGGCGGACCAGCTGGACCAGCTCATGCGGAGCTATCAGGAAGCCGATTCCCGCCTCCAGGCCCAGGTTCTGCCGGCCGATGCCCGCATCATTTCGCGGGCCGGCGTTCCTGTCGAGCCGGTTTCTCCGAAGATCATTTCCAGCACGATCATCGCTGCGCTCGTCACGGTCATTCTGGGCTGCGCCTTTGTACTGATGCGCGAGTTCCTGAGTGGCAATGCCCTTTACCGGACGCACCACTCCGCACCTGTCAATGCACGTGGCGCCGCTCTTGCCACGGCGGATTTTGCGCCGGCAGGGTCTTTCGGCTGGGAGCGCGGATACAACCAGACGGTTTCGAACTACCGGATGGACGCGGATTTCCCATCTTCTCACGCCTCGTTGCCGGAGCCACGGATACCCGAGTTGACGGAAGCCGAGCGGCCGGAGCCCGAAATCCCGGCAGCCGGGATGCCGGACCTTGGGCAGCCGGATCCCGGGCTCCAGCCGGAGCCGCATCGATTGCGCGCAGGCGAGACGCAGGAACAGCAGAGCATAGCTGACGAAATGTCGGAGCCCGCCGCCAGCACGTCCAACAGGATCTCGACGCTCAGGGCGGCCATTGCGCGCAGGATGCAGCGCAAGGAGCGGAATAAGACCGACCAGGACGCGCAACAGGAATGGGTCGGCGATCTTCGCAAGACGCCGATCGACGATGAGCCGATCCCGGTGCTGCCGGAGCCGGGAACTCCCGCGGTCGATCCCGTGCCGACGACCAGCGTCGACGAGGTGGAAGCGGCCGGGAGGATTGTGGTCCTGAGCGTCGATGACGATGCCTTGTCCCACAATCTTGCGTTCGACCTCGTGCGCAAGGCAGCGAAAGCCGGCGGGACCGCGCTCATCATGGAAGTATTTCCGGAGCAGAACAACAAGAAGGCGGCTGAAGGATTTGCCGACATCGTTGCCGGAACCGCGCCGTTTGCGAAAGTGGTCTACAGGGACGCCGCCTCCAAGGCCCATATTATCGAGGCGGGCCGGGTGGAGATCACCGACGACATGGTCGGCTCGGAACGCTTCAAGCTTGCGTTGGAGGCGATCAGATCCACCTATCAGACCATTGTGGTCGACCTCGGGGCGATCGACGGAACGCTCGCCAGCGCCCGTATGCTCAGCTTTGCCGACAAAGTGCTGATTGCGGCCAGCGCGCCGGACCACGGCCACGAACTCGAAAGCGCAGCCAATCTGCTCGCTCACAATACCGGCGCAAAGGTCGAGGTCGTCATTTCGGGAGGAGCAGGCCCCGGTCCGCGCCGCAACGACGACGGTCACGCCGCCTGAATGCATCTCCTGATGGCTAGACAGGCGTCTTGTTGCTCAGTCCAGCCTTCCACTTCCGCAATCGCCGCACGAGCGGCCAGACACGTCCGGAGCTCCGGACGGCGGACTTTGCCCGGATGATCGCGGCGTCAAAACGGGCCTTCATCGCCCCTTTCAGGGTAACTGCGTAAAGGACATCCCCGAGGGGAAAAGGCTCGGTCCAGGATGTCTTGTAGCGTTCTTCGCCAAGGCCCAGATCCAGGCGGACCAGACCGGGTGCGGAGCAGGCGTGCTCAATAATCTCCTTTGTCAGCACCACGCCGGGGCTGTTCTGCAGCATGTCATCATGCGCGATGCTGTTGCTGTAGGAGTAGATTGTGCCGGCATCCTCGATGCACAGATAGGTCGCACGGATCGCGCCGCCCGTTTCCAGCAACCACAGGTCCAGCGGGCGGTTTCCGTTTGCCGGGGCATCGGCGTTCAAGAGCCGCGACAGGAACTCCTGCGCCTCGGGACCGGAAAAGACATTCGGGATGCCGGCTTCGCCCGCACGTATGGCGCGCTGCTCCAGGAAGGCGCTAAGCCCCCGCCGGATATCCTCCGCAGTTCGCGCCTTAATAACCCGGTAGTCGCCGGGCGCCTGCAACCGGCGTTGTTTCCGCAAGAGGTTCTTTCGGGACGACTTGCTGTGCGTTTCCTCGAAGAAGGGCACGAAATCGGCGGGGAGGTAACATACGAAGACGGGGCTTGGGCTTGGCGTTACCGTGCCGACAAGCAGTGGATGCCGACGGCCATGCCAGATCTCAGGAACGTTGTGCAGCGCCAGAAGGTCCGCCCCGGCCCGGCGGCACATCTCGTCCAGAAACGGCAGGATCTCTTCCCGGGCCGCATTTGCATAGAAAGCCCTGTCCCAGAAACCGGTATTCTGATTGCCGTACTGGTGCCCCAGAAAGGAAAGGGTCCTGATCCCGGCAGACCTTTCCAGGCCCATCGGCAGAACGACGACGGCTTTCCCGTCCAGCCGTCCGACCGCGACGACCGCCTCGATACCGAGAGCCTTGCCGATGGTCTCGTGCCAGGCTGTAACCCATTCCCGGGACTGATACGGACTTGTGTAGCCTGCATCTCTTAGTTGTTGCCAGTCGGCCTCGGCTTCACCGGGCGTACTGTACAAGGAGAGTTGCAGAGCGTTCATGACATGTTGCCCCTCCGTCTTGCTGTTGAGAGCCTGACGCGGCATGGGAAGATCACGTAAACCATTTTGAACGAACATACGGGTCCAACCGGAACTAGTACTGGCGGTTCGGAATTTCTCTCGGTAGATCTAGCTATAAATGTTAAAGAATCCGTGCCTTACTGGCACTTTATTGAACGTGGGCATCAGCGCCATATGGCTTTACGACAGCAAGCAGTTTCACAGGCATTCCGCATCCTGAACGGGACGGGACTCGGCCGAATGCTGGCTCCCCTGACCCAGGGCTGCGGCGCGGTTTTCATGATGCACAATGTCCGGCCTGCCCGGATCGACGCCTTTCAGCCCAACCGGCACCTCGAAATCACGCCGGAGTTTCTGCGCGTCGCGGTTGAGCGGATCTGCGCGAACGGCTACGAGATCATTTCGATCGACGAGGCCGTCGATCTTCTGAAATCCGGCTACGGGAACCGTCGTTACGCGGTGCTGACCTTCGATGATGGCTACCGGGACAACCTGGAAGTCGCCTATCCGATCCTGAAGGAGCTTCAGGCGCCTTTCACCGTCTTCGTCGCCACCGGGCTGGTCGACCGGACCAGTGAACTCTGGTGGCTCGCTCTGGAGCGCATCATCGCGGCAAACGATGAGATCGTATTCTCCGAAGCCGATAAGGCGGGCGATATTCCATGTGCCACCGTTGCGGAAAAAAACGCCTGCTTCGACAAGCTGTCCACCTACCTGACGCTGGAGCTTGGTGAGCAGGATCAGCGGCGTGTCATCCGTGCGCTGGCGAAGAAATATGATCTCGACCTGGCGGCGCTTGCCGACGAGCAGGTCATGAACTGGGATGAAGTCCGGCAACTGGCGTCAGACCCGCTTGTGACCATCGGCGCCCACACTCACGATCACTTCGCCCTGGCTCGCCTGGATGCCGCCGCGGCCCGCGCCGACGTGATGAAGGGCCTGACGCGTCTCGAAGAGGAGCTCGGCCGGCGGCCGAAGCATTTTGCATATCCTTACGGCAAGTCCCACGCCGTCAGCTTGCGCGATGCGGACATTCTCCGGGAGATAGGCTTTGCGTCCTCCGTGACGACGCTGCCGGGCGTGCTTCAGTCTGCGAACGCGAAAAATCCCCTGATGCTGCCGCGCATTTCTCTCAACGGTCGTTTCCAGGAACCTGCGGTGGTTGACGAATATCTCACCGGAGCGCCCTTCGCGCTTTACCGGGCAGCCCGTTGGGCCACGTCCGGGTTCGGCGTCAGGTCCGGTTTTTCCCGCCTTTTTCCATCCACCAGATGATGGCGCCCGCCGGGATCACCCAGATGAGTCCGGCAACGCCAAAATAAATGAAACGCACCAGATTCGATGCCTGCTGCAATTTCAGGTCGCCGATCACCATTGCGGTGAGGGCATAGACGACGACGAATGTTACCAGCAGCACCATGCCGACGAATTTTCTGAACGAGGGGACCATAGCCAATGGGTTTCCGTGGATCGTGTTAGTATCGGCAGGATGAGGGACCGATTGCCGCAAAGCGCCTCAGACCGCTTGCCGTCTTGCTCTTGCACCTATATCTCCCAAAGCCAAAGGTCAAACCAGTTCAGGCAAAACACCGGGAACGTTTCATGAGCGCTATTGCAGACAGCACCAAGAGCGGGCAGGGGCAGATGCGTCCGGCCGGGCTGGCGACCATCGAGCGCAACAGGGTCATGATCCGTTGGTGGCTTTACTGCGTCTGTGCGCTGATCCTGGCCATGGTCGTCGTCGGCGGCGCCACGCGCCTCACCGAATCCGGACTGTCGATCACCGAGTGGAAGCCGATCCACGGCGTCATTCCGCCGCTCAGTGAGGCCGAATGGGAAGAAGAGCTCGAGAAATACCGGCAGATTCCCGAATACCAGATCATCAATAAGGGCATGAGCCTCGACGAGTTCAAGGTCATCTTCTGGTGGGAGTGGGGACACAGACTGCTTGGCCGGCTCATCGGCGTTGTCTACTTCGTGCCGATGGTGACGTTCTGGGCCGCGGGACGGATAGAGCCCTGGCTGAAGCCGAGGCTCGTGGTGGGACTGGCGCTCGGCGGCCTGCAGGGCTTTGTTGGCTGGTGGATGGTCGCCTCCGGCCTCGTCGACCGGGTTGATGTCAGCCAATACCGGCTCGCCGTCCATCTGACGCTGGCATTGATCATATTCGCCTATCTCTTCTGGCTTGCCCGGCGGCTGGCGTCCTTGTCGGAGCCGGCCGACGAGGAGCAGGGACGTCTTGCCGGGCTCGGCAGGCTGGTTCTCGGGCTTGTTTTCGTGCAGATCTTCCTCGGCGGACTGGTCGCGGGCCTGAATGCAGGCCTGACATTCAACACCTGGCCGCTGATGGACGGAAAGATCGTGCCGGGCGGGCTGCTGGCCATGCAGCCGGCCTGGCTGAATTTCTTTGAAAATGTCATGACCGTGCAGTTCCAGCACCGCATGACCGCCTATCTTCTGGTCGTGGTCGCACTGGTGCTGACATACAGCACGTTCAAGGTTAGCCGGCGCAAGGAACTGCGACGGGCCGCAGCCCATGTCGGCGGTTTCATCCTGCTTCAGGCGATAATCGGCATACTGACGCTGATCTGGATGGTGCCGTTGTCCGTCGCCCTCATCCACCAGGGCTTCGCGGTGTTCGTCCTCGCAGCTTTCGTGGATTATATGGCGGCGCTCAAGGGTCCCTTTCCGGCACGGAACTAGAGGCTCGCCGGCCGGCGAACCTCGTTCCCTCTGGTTATCCGGACAGGGCCTGGTCCAGGTCTGCGATGATATCGTCGACTTCTTCCAGACCGATTGAAAGGCGCACCACGTCCGGTCCTGCGCCCGCGGCCGTCTTCTGCTCGTCGCTCAGCTGGCGGTGCGTGGTGGAAGCCGGATGGATGATCAGGCTGCGCGTGTCGCCGATATTGGCCAGGTGCGAAAACAGTTCGATCTTGGAGACCAGTTGCACGCCGGCATCGTAGCCGCCGTCGACACCAAACGTAAGCACGGCGCCCGCGCCCTTGGGCATGTATTTCTGCTGCAGGGCGTGGTGCTTGTCATCCGGCAGGGCGGCATAGGAGACCCACTTGACCTTGCCGTGCCCCGACAGATGCAGGGCGACCTTCTTGGCATTGTCGGAATGCCTTTGCATGCGCAGCGGCAGGGTTTCGATGCCGGTCAGGATCATGAACGAGTTGAACGGCGAAATCGCGGGACCAAGGTCGCGCAGCCCGAGGACCCGGCAGGCAATCGCAAAGGCGAAATTGCCGAAGGTCTCGTGCAGAACGATGCCCTGATATTCCGGACGCGGCTGGGAGAGCAGCGGATAGTTGCCGCTGGCGGACCAGTCGAAACTGCCGCCGTCGACGATTATGCCGCCCATGGAATTGCCGTGGCCGCCCATGAACTTGGTCAGCGAATGCAGAACGATGTCCGCACCATGCTCGATCGGCCGGCACAGATAAGGCGTCGCCAGGGTGTTGTCGACGACCAGCGGCACACCCTTCGCCTTGGCGAGCTTGGCGATCGCCTCGATGTCCACGACGATGCCGCCCGGATTGGCGAGGCTTTCGATGAAGATGGCCCGGGTCCTGTCGTCAATGGCCGCCTCGAAGGAATTCAGGTCGGCGGGATCGGCCCATTTCACGCCCCAGCCAAAACTCTTGAAGGAATGGTTGAGCTGGTTGATGGAGCCGCCGTAGAGCTTGTTGGCCGCGACAATATTGTCGCCGGGCTGCATGAGCGAGTGGAAGCACAGGAGCTGGGCGGAATGGCCGGACGCGGTTGCGAGTGCCGCCGTGCCGCCCTCAAGGGCTGCGACCCGCTCTTCCAGAACCGCTGTCGTCGGGTTGGTGATGCGGGTATAGATGTTCCCGAATGCCTGCAGGCCGAACAGGGAGGCAGCGTGATCGACATCGTCGAACACGAAGGATGTCGTCTGATAAATAGGCGTCGCCCTGGCGCCCGTTGAAGGGTCGGGCGCCGCGCCGGCATGAATTGCAAGGGTGGAAAAACCCGGAATCTTATCGCTCATTAAAGAACCTCCCAGTTGGAATTGCGGCCAGTTTGACCGAAGGGCATGGGCAGGTCAAAGGCTGAATTTCCGCTTCCATTACATTGTAATTATTCCCAAGGTGCCAACCACATGGGAGGGTGTCTCCACCCTATCGGCCCTGACTGGCAAGGCGAGGGCCGATAGGTGCGCATGGACCCGGCGCAATTCCTCCTCGCTGCAACGCGTATGCGGACCCACGCCTCTGGCCGGCTCTGCGTCCGGAGCGAGGGCAGGGCGTGCTCCGGGTGAACGGTTTCCTGTTATGCAGTGCGCAAAGCTGTCGGCGAAGCGCAAGTCAGCTGGTGTCTTTCCCGGTGAGCCCGCGATGCTGAAAACCCGACTTGAGGGACGGGCGCTTGGACGAAAGCGTTCTGGAATTGACGCCCGCCCAGCCGATTTCTCCCGACAGACGGCCGTACTCGATCTTCGGGCAGCGGTTCATGACCACCTTGATGCCCGCGGCCTCGGCCCGTTCGGCGGCTTCGTCGTTGCGCACGGAAAGCTGCATCCAGATGACCTTGGGCAGCCTGCCGCCGGCCAGAACTTCATCGACGACCTGTCCTGCGGCCTCCGAGTTGCGGAAAATGTCCACCATGTCCGGCGCGGCCGGCAAATCCGCCAGTGAGGCATGGACCTTTTGCCCGAGGATGTCCTTGCCCGCATGTCCCGGGTTGATCGGCCAGACCTCGTAGCCTTTCGACAGAAGATACTTGAGCACGAAATAGGAGGGCCGCACGCTGTTGGCGCTGGCGCCGACCATGGCGACGGTTTTGACCTCGTCCAGAATGCCCTTGATGTAGGCGTCGGAATAGGCGTCGTGGTTCATGAAAAGGAGATCCCTTTATGTGCCGCGCCATCCAATCCGAAAGAGCGCATTTCCGCAAGGCCGCCGACCGCTACAACCGGTCACAATCCCGAAAGACCGCCAGCGAAGCCCCGGTTTCACAAGGTTCCGGCCGAGATCGATCGCATGCCTTGCACCTTGTGCGAAGAGTCTGCCTCAGCTGTCCGTCCATTCGGGCTTGCGCTTTTGCAGAAAGGCCGCAATGCCTTCTTCCGCATCCTTGGCCATCATGTTTTCAACCATGGTCTGGGCAGCAAACTCATAGGCTTCGGCAAGCGGCATTTCGATCTGGCGGTAAAAGGCATCCTTGCCGATCTTGAGAGTCCTGGAGGATTTCGACGCGATCACCTCCGCATATTTCTGCACGACCTGTTCAAGATAGTCCTGCGGCACGATGCGGTTGATGAGGCCGAAGTCCTTGGCGGTCGAGGCATCGATGCTTTCGCCGGTCAGCAGCATTTCCATGGCCTGCTTCGGCGCGACATTGCGGGAAAGCGCCACCATGGGTGTGGAGCAGAAAAGGCCGATATTGACGCCCGGCGTGCAAAAGGTCGCCGTGTCCGTGGCGATCGCCAGGTCGCAGGAGGCAACCAACTGGCAACCGGCCGCCGTTGCGAGTCCCGTCACGACTGAGACAACCGGCTTGGGCAGGCGGACGATCTGCTGCATCAGGTCGGAGCATTGCCGCATGATCCGCTCATAGGTCGCCTTGCCGCCATCGGCTTCGGCCCGTGCAGCCGTCAGTTCCTTGAGATCATGGCCGGCACAGAACACCGTTCCCTCCGCCCCCAGAAGAACGACCCGAACCTCCGGGTCTTCGGCTGCCTTGGCCAGTTCCGCAGACAGAGCGGTCATCATCTCGCTGGAAAGCGCGTTCATCCGCTCCGGACGCTGCATCACAATCCGGTAGACGCCTCGATGCAGCAGGGTTCCGAGCAATGGTTTCTGAACGTCGTCGTTTGCCGCATTGTCGGACATGGAATGCTCCCTGAAGTCTGATTTACGGCCCTTATACCCGATAGGAGCCGTGCGGCGATAGGCCGGGACCGGATTTTGCGCGCTCCCGATCACGGATCGTTTATCGCATCCGCTCGTCAAGTCGCTGGCGGTTCGCAGCCGATCGTCTATCTTTTTGCCATGCGCAGGCTCATTCGTCTCGGGATTGCAGTGTGGGCGCTCATCGGTGCTCTTAATATCGTTTCCTCCGCCGGTGCCGAGGAACAGGTGGATGTTGCCCTTGTGATCGCGGTCGATGTGTCGCGGTCCATGTCGCCGGAAGAACTGCTTATTCAGCGAAAGGGGTATGCGGCCGCGATTGCCAGCAGGGATGTCGTCCGCGCCATCGAACTCGGTCCTTACGGCCGCATCGGCCTGATGATGTTCGAATGGGCCAACGAGAGCCACGCCCGCGAGATCGTCGGCTGGACGGTCATCGAAAGCCAGGCGGATGCGCTGGCCTTTGCGGAGCAGGTCCTGGCCGACAGCACTTACGGCCAGCGCCGGACATCCATCTCCGGCGCGATCCGGAGTGCGACGGCCTTTCTGGAAGACGTTCCCTATGTGGCAAGCCGGCGCGTCATAGACATTTCCGGGGACGGCCCGAACAATCAGGGGTTTCCGGTCACGCAGGCGCGCGATGCTGCCATTGAACGCGGCTTGATCATCAACGGCCTGCCACTGATGACCACGGGCGGGGCCGGGTTTCAGTTCAACATCAAGGATCTGGATGTATACTACCGCCGCTGCGTCATCGGCGGGCCCGCCAGTTTCGTGATCCCCGTCAACGACTGGGCCCAGTTCCCCGAAGCGGTTCGCCGCAAGCTGATCCTGGAGATCGGCGGGCGGGTTCCCGAAAAGGCAAAGGTCATTCCTGCTCAATTCACGTTCGAGGAGCCGTATGACTGTCTGGTCGGTGAGAAGATCTGGCAGCAGATGCGCGAGCAGTACTACTGGGACCAGTAGGCATCCGCCTGAAAAGCGCTAGCCGAGAGCTCTGCGGGGGAACGTGAACGTTCTTGAGAAAATCATATGCACACCCTCATCCTGAGGAGGACCGACAGGTCCGTCTCGAGGGATGGACGGCCTGTTCCGAGGGCGGCTCCTATCCCCTGCGCCGCCGCCTGCGTCTCTCGCCGCCCGCGGGATCGCTGTCGGCAAGCTCCTTGGGCTCCGGCAGGGCGACTGCCGCCCTGAGGTGGGGGAAGGGATCGGTCTTGTTCGGCAGGGCCATGGCGTTGACGAAATGCTCCTGGAACCTGGGCTCCAGAGCCGTTTCGATCTTTTCGATGTTCCGAACGGTGTGCTCGATCTCCCGGCGGTAGCCGCGGTTGACGAGCGCCATGCGCGCGCCTGTTCCGGCCGCATTGCCGACGCCGGCGACGCCCTCCAGCGGGCAATCCGGGATCAGGCCCAGGATCATCGCGTATTTCGGGTCGATATAGCTGCCGAAAGCGCCCGCCAGGCGGATACGGTCGAGCTCGTAGACGCCGAGCTTGTCCTGCAGCAGCTTCACGCCCGCATAAAGAGCGCCCTTTGCCAGCTGGATCGCGCGGATATCGGTCTGCAGGATCGAGATCTCCACGCCGTCCTTTGCGATCACATAGGAGAACGTCCTGCCCTTGGGCTGAATGCGCGGCGTGCGCTCGGCCATGGAGCCGTCGATCACGCCGTCGGTGGTAACGATGCCGGCCAGATACATCTCGGCCACGGCCTCGATGATGCCGGAACCGCAGATACCCGTGACGCCGACGCCATCGATCTTGTCGGTGAAGCCTTCTTCATCCGACCATTCGTCGACGCCGATCACCTTGAACCTGGGCTCGAGGGTGTCCTTGTCGATGCGGATACGCTCGATCGCGCCCGGAGCCGCGCGCTGGCCCGAGGAGATTTCGGCTCCTTCGAAAGCCGGGCCGGTGGGCGAGGAGGCCGCGAGCAGGCGATCCTTGTTGCCCAGCACGATTTCGGCATTCGTGCCGACATCGACCAGCAGGGTGATTTCGTCGCGGCTGTATGGCGCCTCGGAAAGCGTGGCCGCGGCGGCATCCGCACCCACGTGTCCGGCGATGCAGGGCAGCATGTAGACCCGTGCCCCCGGATTGACCAGCAGGCCGAGGTCGCGGGCGTTCAGGATCATGGCGTCGGATACGGCCAGCGCGAAGGGCGCGCCGCCGAGTTCCACCGGGTCGATGCCGAGGAACAGATGATGCATGACCGGATTGCCGACAAAGGTCGCGTCGAGCACGTCGGAGCGCTGCGCACCGACATCACCTGTCAGTTTGCCGATCAGGGAGTTGATGGCGTCGCGGACGGCTTTTGTCAGGTCCGGCAGCCTGGACGGGTTCATCTGCACATAGGAGACGCGCGACATCAGGTCTTCGCCGAAGCGGATCTGCGGGTTGGACGTGCCGGCGGAGGCGACCGTACGGCCGTTCTGGAGATCGCACAGATGTGCGGCAATCGTCGTGGAGCCGATATCGACGGCAAGTCCATAGACCGTTGATTTCTCGCCCGGCCACAGCGCGACCACCGTCGGGAGTGTGTTGCGGTCCTGGTGGATCGCGGCCGTTACCCGCCATTGGCCCTGACGCAGAACGGTCTGCACACTTGGCAGCAGCACCGGATCGGTGATCAGGTCGGCGAGGCCGGTTTGCGCGACCAGCGCTTCACGCAGCCGGTCGATGTCGCCGCGCGGGATTTCCATGTCCGGTTCCGGGATCGCAACGCTCACCAGCGATATCGCGCTGTCCGGGTCGATCTGCCTGGCTTCGGCCCGTTTGCGCACGATCTGTCGATTGGTCTGCGTATCGGTGGGAACATCCACCACCAGATCGCCCAGGATTTTGGCCTGGCAGGAAAGCCGCCGGTCTGCCGGCAGGTTCCGCAAGCTGGCGTAACGGTTCTCGGCCTCCGTGGCGGCTTCCAGGTTTTCCGCCCGGCTGGTCAGCTTTTCCTTGGCGAACGAGCCTTCGGAGATCAAAATCTGGCAACGACCGCAAATGCCGCGACCACCGCAAACCGATTCCACGTAGACGCCGAGCGATCGGGCGGCGTCGAGAAGCGGGGTTCCTACGGGAAACGTTCCCCGGCGGCCACTTGGCTGAAATACGACTTTGGCGAGTTTGGTATCTTCGGTCATGGCTGCGAATTCGCGTGTGTCAGCGTGGTTGTGTTTCGGAAGGGCCGGATCGAAACGGCCTCCGGCCGGGAACTGACGTGCTGCCTCTCAAAGCGCAAATCCCCTCCCGAATTCGGGGAGGGGATCGAGGTGGGGTTACCACCCCGTTGCGGCCGGGAGAGAACCGCAAATGCGTCGGTCTCCAGAGGCCTCAGCCGGCAGACATTCTGCCGGCCCGGCCGCCTCTGCGGCGCCCGGCCATGCCTGATCCGGAACCTTCGGACGTGCCTGCCGTGCCTGCGGCTGCCGGCTGGTGATCGCGATAGGTCATGATCCATTCATAGCAGTTCGGATCGGTGCCGTTGAGCACGTTTGCGGCGCGCACGGCTTCCATTTCCTGCGGACGGCACGGGTTCATGATTGCCGACGTCATGCCGGCGCCGATCACCATCGGAATGAAACCGGCATTGATGCCATGGCGGTGCGGCAGGCCGAAGGAGATGTTCGACAGACCGCAGGTCGTATTGACTTTCAACTCGTCGCGCAGGCGGCGCAGCAGATGGAACACCTGCTTGCCGGCGGTGCCCATGGCGCCGATCGGCATGACCAGCGGGTCGACGACAATATCATGCGCGGGAATGCCGTAGTCGGCGGCGTGCTCGACGATTTTCTTTGCCACGGCAAAGCGCACATCCGGATCTTCCGAAATGCCGGATCTCGTCGTTGGAGATCGCAACCACCGGAACGTTGTACTTCTTGATCAGCGGCAGGATCGCCTCGAGTTTTTCCACCTCGCCCGTCACCGAGTTCACCAGCGGACGGCCCTTGGCGACTTCAAGCCCGGCCCTGATCGCCTCGGTCACGGATGAATCGATGGACAAGGGAACATCGACAAGCCCTTGAACAATCTCAAGTGTCTTGACCAGAAGCGGCGGTTCGGTCTCGTTCGGATTGACGGCGGTCACACCGGCATTCACGTCCAGCATGGTGGCGCCAGCCGCGACCTGTGCGAGAGCGTCCGCTTTCACGGTTTCGAAATTGCCTTCGATCATTTCGGCGGCCAGTTTCTTGCGGCCGGTCGGGTTGATCCGTTCACCGATGACGCAGAACGGCTGGTCGAAGCCGATAATGATTTCCTTCGTGGCGGAGGCGACAACAGTACGTGTCATTTATGCGCTCTCATTGGCTGTCAGAGTTGTTGACGAAGTTTGAAACGACCAGCTACCGCGTCCGAGCAGCCAGCCGGCGGACTTCTCGATGCCGCCAAAGGGATAGACATGGATCTGGGCGAGTTGCAGAATCGGGCTGGCTGACAACCCGGCTTTCGAGCGGCTCGACCATCGTTTCGGGATCGTAGCCGGCCAGCATGGAAACCACGGCGCCGCCACGTTTTTTCAGGAAGTTCAGCGAATTCTCCACCCCGGCAAAGGCAGCGAATTTCAGCAGCGTGGTCATTTTGGCCGGACCGGCAACACCCACATGAACCGGGAATTTGTTGCCCCAGGCCCGGAGCTCATCGAGCCACAGGCTGACACGGTGCGGATCGAAGCCGAACTGGGTGACGATGCGGAACTCGGCGTCGCTTGCCGCCGCCAGCTCATGCTTTTGCAGCAGGAACGCCCTGATCACGTCCGGCTTGATGTCCGGTGCGCCTTCCGGATGCCCGGCAACGGCGATCTTGCGGATGCCGGTCTGATCGAAAAGACCGCTTTCCAGCATCTTGACGGACGAGGTGAGGGGGCCTGCCTTGTCGGCTTCCCCGGCAATCGCCAGCACCTCGGTGACGCCGGCCTCAGAGGTGAGGCGCTTGATACGACGTTCGAAGGCTTCAAAGGAGGGGTAACGGCGGGCCGCCATATGCGCCACCGGGATCAGTCCGCTGTCGGTCAATTTGCGCGCCGCGGCGACGATCGTGTCTTCCGGAGCATTGCCGAGATCGGTGACGTAAACCTGCGTGCCGGCCGGAATATGGGCCAGCAGTTCAGACTTCTCGACCACCTGTTTCGGCGACATTTCAGTGGAGGCGGCAAGCCGGCCATTTGCGAACAGGCGCTGATCAGTCATTCTCGATTCCTCCACGTGCCAGCAAGGCATTCAGTCGCTCTTTCGGATAGGCGGCAACCAGTTCACTCAGGGCCGCGTCCGCTTCCTCTTCCAGATTGTCAGAGACCTCGGCGGGATCGGTGCGGCGCCATTCTGCCATATAGGCGTCACTGTCCTTCGCCCCGATCCGCATCGCGCAGGCATCGATCACTTCCATGAATACCGACGGCATTTCCCGGCGTGCCGATGTCCGGCCTTTCTTCACCAGGATCTGTGCCGGGATATCCCGCCAGTAGACGACGATTTTCTGCGCCATGGTCTCTCATTCCTCTTCAAGACCATGATTGCTCAAGCGAGGCGTTTCAGGTCGCAAGATACCGGCAAAATCACGTGAAAAACCGACTTGTCCCGACGCCGGTTCGTTTATTGCCCGTCCACGGAAGGCTTTCCGTCCCCGCCGCACGCCACGTCATCGAATCGGGTCCCGATTCCCCGGTTTCCAACTGTTCGGAAGTGTCAGGTTCAGCCGGCCAGGAAAGGCGTCAGAAGGCCGTATCCCGTGCGGCGCATTTCAAAGGCAAGGCCGAGCCGGTCGGCGGCCCTGCGCGCGGCATCCTCGAGAGCCGGGTCGTCCGTCTGGGCCAGATAAAGCACCCGCGTATAGTGGGTGAAATACATGTCCCGGAGGTGCGGGTGCCAGTCGAGCCCGAGCGGTTCGATCACCATGGTCTGGAAGTGCCGGGCCAGAAAGTCGGTCAGATAGAAGGTGCCGAGCTGATCCTCTTCCAGGTCGTCGAACGCTTCAACGCCGGTAAAGAAGGCATAGCAATGCGCGCCGGCGATCCGGCGTGCGCCGGTCTCCTCGAGAACCTTGTCCAGAAGGCCGCCGGTCCCGCAATCGCCATAGGCCACCAGGATCTCGGAATAGCTGTCCTGGTTCATCAGGATCGCGCGGCGCACCGCATCCGGGATCTTTTCCGGTGAATTGTGAAGCTTCGCAGGCAGGCAGGTCAGGTCGATGTGATCGAGCCCGTTCAGGTCGCGGATGGCGAGGATTTCGCGCGCCAGGGCTCCACACGCGATAACGAGAACGCGGCCGGCCTTGTCGGTCGCGCTCCCATCCGTCTCAACCGGAAAGAGAGGCTCGCCCACACGCATATCGGCAGCCTCCTGGTACATGGCTCTAGCCTCTGTTGGCCAGCTGGTTGTGGCGGCGGGCGATCAGGTCCTTCGCCATTTCCACCGCAACAGCCGCATCCCGGCAATAACCGTCGGCGCCGACGGCGTCGCCGAATTCCTCGTTCAGCGGTGCGCCGCCGACGAGCACGATATAGTCGTCCCGGATGCCCTTGGCCTTCATCTCGTCGATGACGACCTTCATGTAAGGCATGGTGGTCGTCAGCAGGGCGGACATGCCCAGAATGTCGGGCTGGTGTTCCTCAAGGGCGGCCAGGTAGTTCTCGACCGGGTTGTTGATGCCGATGTCGATGACTTCGAAACCCGCGCCTTCCATCATCATGGAGACGAGGTTCTTGCCGATGTCGTGGATGTCGCCCTTCACGGTGCCGATCACCATCTTGCCGACTTTCGGCGCGCCGGTTTCGGCCAGGAGCGGGCGCAGGATGTGCATGCCCGACTTCATCGCATTGGCCGACAGGAGGACTTCCGGCACGAACAGGATGCCGTCGCGGAAGTCGACCCCGACGATGCGCATGCCTTCGACGAGCGCTTTCGTCAGGACATCGTAGGGCGTCCAGCCGCGCTCCAGCAGAATCTTGACACCTTCCACGACTTCGTCCTGCAGACCGTCGTAAAGGTCGTCATGCATCTGCAGGACGAGGTCGTCGTCGGACAGAGTGGCGAGATCGATATCGTCTTCAGACATGGGCAGCTCCAAAGGGCCACAAGGGCATCAATTTACTGCAAAACCTTATGCCCCATGCCGAAGTTCCCGATATCTTTAAAGCGACACGCCAAGTCGTTTACGCGACAGGTAAAAAATCGGTGACTGGTCCAACGTGGAGAGTGGGATTTCCGCCACGGTGCCAGGCTGATGCAAACATGATTTCTCCGCCTCTCAGACCCCGGCTACCACTGTTCCCGGCGAGTACGGAATTCTCTAGAACAGCCCCTCGATCCTGCCCTCTTCATCCAGACGGATATGGTTCGCGGACGGGATGCGGGGCAGGCCGGGCATGGTCATGATTTCCCCGCAGATGGCGACGACGAAACCGGCGCCCGCCGCAAGCCGCACTTCGCGCACGGGCACGCTATGGCCGGAAGGAGCGCCGCGCAGTTGCGGGTCGGTGGAGAAGGAATACTGCGTCTTGGCCATGCAGACCGGCAGGTGGCCAAAACCGTCCGCTTCCCAGCGGCGCAACTGATCGCGTACGGATTTGTCGGCAAGAACCTCGTTGGCCCGGTAGATGCGTTTGGCAATGGTTTCGATTTTCTCGAACAGCGGCAGGTGGTCGTCGTAAAGCGGGGCGAATTGCGACGCGCCGCTTTCAGCCAGCATGGCGACGCGCTTGGCAAGAGTTTCGGTGCCGGCGGAGCCATCCGCCCAGTGCGTTGCGACGATCGCGTCGACACCCAGTTCGGCGCAATAGGCCTGCACCGCCTGGATTTCGGCCTCCGTGTCCGCCGTGAAGTGGTTGATGGCAACGACCGCCGGAACGCCGAACTGTTTGACGTTCTCGACGTGACGGCCAAGGTTGGCGCAACCCTTGACGACGGCCTTGACGTTCTCGGTTCCCAGATCCTCCTTCGCGACACCGCCATTCATCTTCAGCGCCTTGACGGTGGCGACGATGACGACGGCATCGGGATGCAGCCCGGCCTTGCGGCACTTGATGTCGAAGAATTTCTCGGCCCCGAGATCCGCCCCGAATCCGGCTTCGGTCACCACATAATCGGCCAGTTTCAGGGCCGTCTTCGTGGCAACGACGGAGTTGCAGCCATGGGCGATATTGGCGAACGGGCCGCCGTGGATGAAGGCGGGATTGTTTTCCAGGGTCTGAACCAGGTTCGGCTGCAGCGCTTCCTTCAGGAGGACGGTCATCGCGCCATCGGCTTCCAGGTCCCTCGCGGTGACGGCGGTGCGGTCGCGCCGGTAGGCGACGATCATGTTGCCCAGGCGCCGCTGCAGGTCGTGAAGATCCGTTGCCAGGCAGAGGATCGCCATGATTTCGGAGGCAACCGTAATGTCGAAGCCGGATCTCGCGCGGAAAGCCGTTGGCGACGCCGCCGAGGGAGCAGACGATCGACCTCAGCGCGCGGTCGTTCATGTCGATCACCCGTCGCCAGGTCACCCGGCGCTGGTCAATATCAAGATCGTTGCCCCAGTAGATGTGGTTCTCGATAAGCGCGGCCAGCAGGTTGTGGGCCGAAGTGATGGCATGGAAGTCGCCGGTGAAGTGCAGGTTGATGTCTTCCATCGGCACGACCTGCGCATAGCCGCCTCCGGCCGCGCCGCCCTTCATGCCGAAACAGGGGCCGAGCGACGGTTCACGCAGACAGATCATCGCGTTCTTGCCGATCCGGTTGAGCCCGTCTCCGAGCCCGACGGTGGTCGTGGTCTTGCCTTCCCCGGCCGGCGTCGGGTTGATCGCCGTGACCAGGATCAGCTTGCCGTCCTTGCGTCCGTTGACGTTTTCAACGAAATCCGCCGATATCTTGGCCTTTGTGCGCCCGTAGGGCAGGAGAGCTTCGTCAGGGATGTTCAGCCGCGCTCCGATCTCCTGGATCGGCTTCATGTCGGCTGCACGGGCAATTTCGATATCGCTGGCCATCTAAGTCTCTCCGAAAGCGTTTCCTGTAGAAATCTTTGTCGGACACGCAAGGTCCTATCGCATTGACCCTTCTCAAGAACGCTACGGGTGAGGGCAGCGCAGCAAATGTTCTGAATGCGACCTTCAACCGATCGTTTGCGACCGGAGGGCTGGGGTTCCGGCCGGGATCGGGCGGTGCGGCGCGACCGGTGAATTGATTGCCGGGCGCAGCATTGCGCCCGGCCAGACAACACCGGGCGCCATAAAGAAGCCGGGTGCTCCCTGTGCAGGATTTGGTCCCGGCCTCTTAGGCGGCCGGATCTCGGAAGCGGACGATGACGAACAGAAACAGCAGCATCGTCAGGACCGCGAGACCAGAACCTGCCTTGGCAAGCGCTTCGCCGCTCTGGTTGATTGCCATCGCGATGCCCGGAACCATCACCACGACGGTGAGGACTGCGAGCGTGTAGTGGGCGATCGCAAGACGTCCGGATGCGGCCTTTGGCACCAGCGCATAGTAGGTCCCGAAGACAGCCATCGCCACAAAGCCGATCAGGTTCAGGTGGCCGTGAGCCGGGGCCAGTGTGAAATCTGTCGTCGCCGACATGTGAATGCCCCAGCCCATGCCGATCAGTACGAAGATGACAGCGGTTGCAAAGAATAAACGTGGTATCGGTTGCATGAGTTTCCCCCAATCTGCCGCGGAATTCTACGTCCAGGTTGCGGCAGGCGGGGCGAAAATATCACGGAGCGGCAAACCGGACAGCGGGAAAAAGAAAGAATTGCAAAATCTGCCAGAACGGATTTTAGTTCCGTGATGACAGATTCAGACATTCTCTCCCGTCTTCCCGCACGCCTGAAGAAGGCCCGGCGGGCGCAAGGCCTGTCGCTCGAGGCAGTCGAAAAGCTTTCAGGCGTTTCCCGTTCCATGGTCAGCCAGATCGAGCGCGGCGAATCCAATCCGACCGTCGCAACGCTGCTCAACCTGACGCGCGCCCTGAATGTCGATTTCGCCGGTCTCCTGGGCGAGGAAGCGGCCGAGGACAGGGTGGAAATCCAGCATGAACACCAGACCCCGGCGCTTGACCGGGCAGGGGACGGCTGCAAGATCCGCATCCTGTCATCGCCTCAGGACACCGGCCGGTTCGAAGTCTACGAGCTGATCTTTGCCGAAGGCGGAAAGCTGGAGAGCAAACCGCATGAGCGCGGCACCAGGGAGCAGTTGATCGCTGAAGAGGGCAAGCTGCAGGTGACCTCGGGTGTTGCCAAAGGCATCATCGGCAACGGGGATACCGCCCGGTATGCAGCCGATGTTCCTCACTCCATTGAGGCCGTCGGCGGGCCTGCGCGCGCTATACTGATGGTGGTGAAGCTCTAGAATTTTTCCTTGATAACGGAATTTTTCCGTTATCAAGGAAATCGAACTTTCATTTCCGGTGAAAATTCGGCATGGTGGAGGAAGCCATCCAACTTTGCCGGAGGAAGCCCTGTGTCCGACGCGTTTCTGTCTCATGTTGCCGACATTCTGGAGGAAATCGAGGCCGAAGGGCTCTACAAGCGCGAGCGGCTGATCACCTCGCCGCAGGGCGCGCGCATCACGGTGGACGGGCGCGAAGTCATCAATCTGTGCGCCAACAACTATCTTGGCCTGGCGGATCATCCCGCGCTGGAAGAAGCGGCAAGGAAGGCGCTCGGACCGAAAGGCTACGGTATGGCGTCCGTGCGCTTCATCTGCGGCACGCAGGACATCCACCGGGAACTCGAACAGCGCCTGGCACGGTTTTTGGGCAAGGACGATTCCATTCTGTTTGCCGCCTGTTTCGACGCCAATGGCGGTCTGTTCGAACCGCTTCTCGGCCCTGAGGACGCGATCATATCGGACGCGCTCAATCATGCCTCGATCATTGACGGCATCCGGCTCTGCAAGGCGCGGCGCCTGCGATACGCCAATTCCGACATGGCGGATCTGGAAGAGAAACTGAAGGAAGCACGGGAGGTGGGCTGCCGTCACATCATGATCGCCACCGACGGCGTCTTTTCCATGGACGGCTACCTGGCAAAGCTTCCCGAAATCACCGCCCTTGCCAAAGAACACGGTGCCGTCGTGATGGTCGACGACTGCCATGCCACCGGTTTCATGGGACCCAAGGGGCAGGGCACGCCGGCACATTTCGGTGTCGACGTTGATATTCTGACCGGAACCCTCGGCAAGGCGCTTGGCGGGGGCATCGGCGGTTACGTTGCCGGGCCGCAGCCGGTGATCGACCTTCTCCGACAGAGGGCACGGCCCTATTTGTTCTCGAACTCCCTGCCGCCGGCAATTGTCATGAGCGCGCTGGAAGCGATCAGGCTCGTGGAGGAAGGCGATGACCTGCGCCGGAGCCTGTTCGAAAACGCCGCATACTGGCGGACCGGTCTGGAAACCCTCGGCTTCACACTGCTGCCGGGCGAGCATCCGATCATTCCGGTGATGCTGGGAGAAGCGAAGCTTGCGCAGGCTATGGCGGCGAAGCTGTTTGACGAGGGGGTTTATGTCTCCGGCTTCTTCTTCCCCGTGGTTCCGCGCGGCGAGGCGCGCATCCGCACGCAGATGAATGCGGCATTGACCAGAGACGACCTGGACCGCGCATTGGATGCGTTCGGCAAGGCCGGAAAGGCGACGGGAGTTCTGTCATGAACACCAATCAGATGAAGGCGCTGTGCAAATCCGAACCGAGGGAAGGCCTTTGGATGACCCGGGCGCCAGTGCCTGAAATCGGCCCAGACGACGTCCTGATCAAGATCCACAAGACCGGCATATGCGGCACCGATATCCATATCTGGAACTGGGACGACTGGGCGGCAAAAACCGTGCCGGTTCCACTGATCACCGGCCACGAATTCGCCGGGGAGATCGTCGAGCTCGGCACCAACGTCACCGATTTCCGGATCGGCCAGCGCTGCTCCGGCGAGGGGCATCTGATCGGCACGCATTCGCGTCAGTGGCGCGCCGGAAAGTTTCATCTGGATCCGGAAACCCGCGGGATCGGCGTAAACGAACAGGGGGCCTTCGCCGAATATCTGCGTCTGCCCGCCTTCAACGTCGTGCCGTTGCCGGACGAGATCGACGATGAAATCGGCGCCATACTCGATCCGCTCGGCAACGCGGTGCACACCGCACTGAGTTTCGATCTGGTCGGCGAGGATGTGCTGGTCACCGGGGCCGGTCCGATCGGCATCATGGCCGCTGCGGTCGCCCGCCATGTCGGTGCGCGCAACGTGGTGATCACCGACATTAACCAGGCGCGGCTGGACCTGGCGACAAAGGTTGTCGATGTGGTGCCGGTCAATGTCGCGACGCAAGATCTGAAAGGCATCGAGAACAAGCTCGGCATGCGTGAGGGCTTCGACGTCGGCCTCGAAATGTCCGGCAGCCAGGCGGCGCTGGATCAGATGGTCGAAAACCTTGTGATGGGCGGCCGGATCGCGCTGCTTGGCATTCCACCCGGCAAGTCGCCGGTCGACTGGTCACGCATCGTCTTCAAGGCCATCACCATCAAGGGCGTTTACGGACGGGAAATCTTCGAGACCTGGTACAAGATGATCGCCATGCTCCAGAACGGCCTCAACGTACGCAATGTCATCACCCACCGGTTCGGCATCGATGATTTCGAACAGGGATTTGCGGCAATGAAATCCGGCGAAGCCGGGAAGGTGGTCCTGAACTGGAGCTGAGCACAGGCGACGCTCGCCATTCGGGGACCGCACCAGGGGCGCCAGGACGCGCCGGATTGCGTCAGAGCCGTTTGACGGGCGGCCTTGGTTCAGGCCGTCCGCAGCCAGTCGGTCTCGAAGCTGACATCCGAACAGCCGGAGAACCGGGCCACCCTGCCAAGCTCCGCCTCCAGGCGGTCCAGGCGGCCCTTGCTCATGCGCACGCGGTCTTCCGGCCAGAAGGCACGCACATGCAGTCTGCCCTCGCTGCGGAGCGCCTTCATGTCGATGCGCCCGATCAGCCTGTCCCGCTCCATCACCGGAAAAACGTAATAGCCGTATTTGCGCTTGGCCTCGGGGACGAAGATTTCGATCCGGTACGAGAACCCGAAAAGACGCTCCGCGCGTTTGCGGTCGCGCAGCGCCGGATCGAACGGCGAGAGGATGCGCACGCGGGGAGACGGTTCGGGGATTGAAGCAAGGGTGTCGAGCGTTTCCGGATAGGCAAACACCTTGCGGAACGCGCCATCCATGCATTCGATCTCGACATCAATGATGTCTCCGCTGACGCGTGCCTCTTCGCACCAGGCCTTGGCTTCCTGCGGCGTGATCAGATCCCAGAAAGCGGAGATTTCCCCTGACGTCGCAAAGCCGAGCCTGTCGAGTGCGGACCGGGCCGCCCAGTCGACCGTTTCCTCGGCGTCAAAGCGCGTGTTCAGATGCTCTGCCGGAATCACCCGCTCGGTGAGATCGTAGACTTTCTGAAAGCCCTCGCGCCGGCACACGGAAAGCGCGCCCGTGCGCCACAGGAACTCCAGTGCGGTTTTCGACGGGTGCCAGTCCCACCAGCCGCCGCTGCTGCGCTTTTCATCTTTACCGATGGTTGCAGAAGTGACCGGGCCATGGGCGCTGATCTGCTTGAGAACCTCGTCGAACTTCGCCTCAAAGCCGTTGCGGCGCCAGTTCCGCCAGCGGCCCATCAGGGCTTCCTTGTCCCGCTCAAAGCGCAGGCGCCAATGGGGAAACAAGGCGGCCGGGATCACGGCCGCGTCGTGCGTCCAGTGTTCGAACAGTTGCCGGTCCCGTTCCAGTAAGGCCTTGAGGTTCTTTTCCTTGTAGGCCGGCCTGCGGGCCGCGACGATCATGTGATGGGCCCGGGCGACGGTGTTGATGCTGTCCACCTGCACGAAACCGAGCTGGTCGATGACGGCGGACAGATCGTCGCCCTTGCCGCTGCCCTTCGGAGTGGCACACAGACCGTGCTTGTCGAGAAACAGGCGCCTGGCGGGTAAATTCGGCACCCGTGGAATCGTTTGAGACGTCATGGGCGGACGATAGAGCGTTTTCCGATCAAATTGAACCACTTGATGGAAAGCCAGGGACGCGTTTGCGCAAAAGAAAAGGCGCCGCAATCCCTGCAGCGCCTTCGGGAGAGAAATGGCAGGCGATCTACTTGGCGATCAGCCGCATCGGAGTTGCCGTGCCGACGCCGGAGGTCGTTTTCGTGTTGGCCCACTGATAGGACTGCCGCTCTTCGGTCGGCGTGCACAGGAACCGCTCGCGGTAGCACTTCGTGAAGTGGGACGTCGAGGCAAAGCCGCAGGCAAGTGCCACGTCCAGCACCGGGCGGCTGGTACGGCGTAACAGGTCCCGCGCGGTTTCCAGGCGAAGGCGCAGGTAATACTGGCCCGGCGTGCAGTTGAAGTGGCGGCGGAACAGGCGCTCCAGCTGGCGCGGCGACAGGTTCACCGTCATGGCCAGCTGCTGACAGCTCAGCGGGTCTTCGATGTGCAGATCCATGATGCGGATTGCGTCGAGGATCTTCGCATTGGAAATGCCGGTCCGCGCCTCGATGTCGTGGCGCTGCGCGGATTCGCCGGAGCGCATGTTCTGGTAGAGCGCGACTTCGGCGACCTCATGGGCAAGATAGGCACCGTGCTGAATGGCGATCAGCCGCAGCATCATGTCGAGCGAGGCCATCCCCCCGGCGCAGGTCATGCAGTTGCGGTCGATCGCAAAAATGTCAGAGGTGACTTCGACGTCCGGAAACTCCTCGCGCAGGGACCTGAGGTTTTCCCAATGGATCGTGCAGCGCCGGCCATCCAGCAGGTGATAGCGGGCGAGCAGGTAGGCACCGGTGCAGATGGCCCCGAAGGTGCGTCCCATCGCATTCAGGCGGCGCAACTTGCTTCCAAGTTCCGCATTCATCGGCAGCCGTTCCACGTCTATACCGGAGCACAGAAGTGTAATGTCCGTATCGTGAAGCTCACGAATGGACTTGTTTACAGAGACCTCGCATCCGTTGCTTGCGACGACGGAATTTCCATCGAGCGAATAAGTCGTCCACACATAGTAGTCCCGGCCAAGCAGCCGATTTGCTATCCGGAGCGGTTCGATGACGCTGGCGAAAGCGTTCATTGAAAACCGGTCCATCAACACGAATGCTACTGTCTGGCCTGTTTCTTCCTGCGTGCGTCCGGCCATTTACTTTGCCTCTTCGGAAGGTGTTATTTCTAACGTTTTATATTACCAGCAAATTTTGCATTTTGTATGTAGCTGTCAAATAAAAAACGAGCTTTTTCCGGATGATCTTGAAAACGTCACGAACAGGCGCGCCAGCGACCCGGTCTGCCGCAGATGTGCCGCAAATCGACCGGGGGCGATAAGCCGGCGTTCCGGCCAGCTGCCGGCGCGCCGGTGCGGCTGCATCAAGCAGTCCGGGGCCCGACGGCAAAGCGCTCTCCCGCGTGACGGGCATTCAATCTCATGAATTTCCACGCTGGACCCGTCAGCAGACCCCAGATTCGGCTGCATTTAGAATGTTTTTTTGCGCAAACGCGTTTTCATGGATCGGAGTTGCTTCAAGTCAATGTGCGAGTGGTGCTACATGGGGCAGGTTCAATTCACGCAATGACCCACGGACCCTTGATTGAAATGAATGTACTTGCCAAACCCGCAGATCTGGAAGCCGCTGCTCCGGCCGGCGCTTTTGTTGAAGAGGTAAAGAGTGTCCAGCACTATACGGACCACCTGTTCCGCTTCCGCATGACCCGCCCGGCAAGCTTCAGGTTCCGGTCCGGCGAATTCGTCATGATTGGCCTGATGATTGACGGCAAGCCGCTCTACCGGGCCTATTCCATTGCCAGCCCTGCATGGGACGAAGAACTTGAGTTCTTCTCCATCAAGGTTCCCGACGGTCCGCTGACGTCGCACCTGCAGACGATCCAGCCGGGTGACGCGATCCTGATGAAGAAAAAGCCGACCGGCACGCTGGTGAACGATGCTCTCGTTCCGGGCAAGCGGGTCTACATGTTCTCGACCGGCACCGGCATCGCGCCGTTTGCCAGCCTGATCCGCGATCCCGAAACCTACGAGAAGTTCGATCAGGTGATCCTGACGCACACCTGCCGGGAGGTTGCCGAGCTGAAATACGGCGAAGATCTTGTGCAGGAAACCATCAACGATCCGCTGATCGGTGAATTCGCCAGGGACAAGCTGATCCACTACACGTCCGTGACCCGCGAGGAGTTCCCGCGCAAGGGCCGGATCACCGACCTGATCAAGTCCGGCAAGCTGTTCGAGGATCTCGGCCTGCCGCCGCTCGACCCGGCGATCGACCGCGGCATGATCTGCGGCTCCATGGACATGATCAAGGACACGAAGGCGCTGCTCGAAGAAGCCGGCCTGACGGAAGGCGCCAACAACAAGCCAGCCGAGTTCGTCGTGGAACGGGCGTTTGTCGGCTGAGTCGGCATCGCCGGCCGAATTTTAATTTCGAGAACAAAATAATCATCAGGGCCTGCATTTGCTGCGGGCCCTTGGCGTTTCTTTAAAGTAAATTCAGGTTTTCCAAAGAAAGCAAGGGTCGGAATCGTCGGATACACCCGCCCCCGGTGGACAGACTGAGCTGCCAGTGGCAAGAGTTTCTTAGGAAATTAGCAAGCTCGCAACGCGGACCCCTATACCGGTTGAGGCTTAAGACTAAGGTGCTGTGCCATGATCTCCGACAAAGGAACCTATGTGATTGCCGAAATCGGTATCAATCATAATGGTGACATTCACAAAGCATTTGAAATGATCCGCAAGGCCCGCGACGCAGGCTGCGATGCGGTCAAGTTTCAGAAGCGGACGATCGAGATCGTCTACTCTCACGATGAACTGGCCAAACCTCGCGATAACGTCTTCGGTCCAACCAACGGAGACCTCAAGCGCGGATTGGAATTCGGCAAGGCCGAATACGATGCGATCGACGCGCTGGCCAGGGAGATTGGTATCGAGTGGTTCGCATCGCCTTGGGACGAGCCGTCCACCGAATTCCTGCTGAACTACGACACCCCTTACATCAAGATCGCGTCGGCAATGGTGATGGATCGGGATTTCCTGGTTCATTGCGCAAAGAGCGGACGTCCGTTGCTCGTCTCGACCGGCATGTGCGATCTGCAGATGGTCTCCAGTGCCGTCAACACGATCGAGAGGGCTAGCGGCCAGATTGCGTGCCTGTACCATTGCACGTCCACGTATCCGACGCTTGACGAGGAAATCAATCTGCTGGGCATCAACACACTTCAAAAAGCGTTTCCGCATTTGCCAATCGGTTTTTCCGGTCATGAACGCGGCATTTTGCCGAGCGTCTGTGCCGCAGCCATGGGGGCCGTCTCCATTGAGCGCCACGTGACGCTCGACCGGAACGACTGGGGATCGGACCAGAAAGCATCTCTTGAAATGAACGAGATGGCGGAACTGGTGTCTCAGCTACGGCGCCTTGAAGTCGTGCGTGGCGACGGACAACTGCGTGTCTATGACGATGAAAAGCCGATCGCCGAAAAGCTTCGCAGAAAAGATACGCTCCAGGCAGCTTGATTGCGCCGGCTCTGCACCTGAGCCCGGAGCATCCTGCACGCTGATCTGGCTGATCCCGGATCTGCCACGCCGAACCACTTGAGGGGTGTGAATGTCGATTATTGACCGTTGCCTGGAGCTTTATCGAGGAGATCGGTATTACATTCACTATCCGGCGAGACCGCTGAAACAGGATTACTGGGAAGCCAAGCAGGACCCGGACGGCAAGGTCAGGGACGCTGCGGAAGAGCGGGAAACGCGCAAGGAAGACGTGCGTTACATAGCGGACTATGTGAATTCAAGGTCACCCGGGACGGTGCTTGATATCGGGTTTGGTCTTGGCGAACTATTGGAACAGGTCGCCGACGCAAACAAGTGCGTCGGCCTCGATCCGTCGCGACGGGCAATAGAGATTGCGGGGCAGCGGTGTTCCGCTGATCTGCGTCAGGGAGTGCTCCAAAGCAATACTTTTGCCGCCGGCACGTTCGACGTCGTTGTCGCCAATCATGTGATCGAGCATGTCGACGAGCCGGTTTCGTTCGTTGAGAACATCTTCAACATCCTGAAACCGGGGGGCGATTTCATCTGCGGGACCCCCAATTTTGCCAGCGCCGCCGCTCGGCAATTCGGCGACCGCTTCCGGTTGTTGCATGATCCCACGCATGTCAGCCTCTTCACCGACGACTCCCTGATGCGATTGCTGCGGGACACGGGGTTTCGCATTCAGAAAGTGGAATACCCTTTCTTTGGAACCCGCTTTGCGTCCCGCGAGGCATTCGATGCAATGCTGTCGGCCGACGCTGAAGTCTCTCCTGCGTTCTGGGGATCTTTCGTCACGGTCATTGCCCGGAAGCCGGAATGATGTTCGAAGCGTGCCAAGCGATGGACCACCCATGAAAATTGTAGCAGCGATCCCCGCGCGCGGCGGCTCTGTCGGTCTCCCGGGAAAGAATATCCGGCCGTTGAACGGCATTCCGCTGGTTGGCCGGACCATTAGAGCTGCGCGGGGCTCCCGATTTGTTTCGGAAGTATTCGTTTCGAGCGATTCAGACGAAATTCTCTCGGTCGGCGAAAAGTACGGGGCCAAGGGCGTAAAACGGCCGATAGATCTCTCCGGGCCGACGGCGAGTTCGGAGTCCGCCCTGATCCACTTGCTGAAATCGGAACCTTCGTTGATCAGCGAACCACCCGACATTCTTGTCTTTCTCCAGTGCACGGCGCCATTCACGCAAGCGCATCACGTCGACCAGGTGGTTGAAACGCTTCTGTCCAAGGAGGCGACAAGTGCAATCTCAGTCGTGGATGATCACGGGTTCTATTGGGAGGTCGGAGAAAACGGGCAAGGGGTCGGCATAAACCACGACCCGACGAAACCCCGCGTGCGGCGGCAGGATATATCCGCCCGCTACCGCGAGAACGGTGCCGTCTACGCGATGCGCGTACCTGAATTTCTCCAAACCGGAAACCGGTATTGCGGAAAGACGATCCTTGTACCTGTCGATTCCACCTGGATCGAAATCGATACGTCGCAAGACTGGGATATGGCTGAAGCATTCATTCGAACCGAACCGTTCACCGGAGAACTCGCCGTTGCCAGAGGAACGGTAAGCGCGCTGGTCACCGGATTTGAAGGCGTGCACACAGACAATTCGGTATTCGTGAACCAGGACGGTACGGAGTCCATCGTCTGCAATCGATATGACGAAATCGGGATGGACCGGCTCATCGGCCGGGGTGTCCGGTTGATGATGATAAGCGGCGAGCAGGACAACCTGGCTCAGTTGAGAGCGCGCAAGCTCGCAATGGAATACAAATACCATCCCTTCGACAGGATGCAGATTACGGCTGAGTGGCTTCAGCAGCATGGTCTTGACTGGTCGGAGATTGCCTATGTGGGCGCCGACCTGGCGGACATAAGCTGCATGGAAGCCAGCGCGGTGAGTGCCGCCCCACGCAATGCACCGGCCGAAGTGAAATCAGTCGCAAAGGTTGTTCTCGACACCAGCGGCGGTTCGGGCGCGCTGCGCGAACTCAGTGATCTGTTGATCTCGACAGATCTTATCAAGAACGGGGCCGGCTGAATGGACGGCTTCGACGCTCGCAGCGAGAGCCGATGCATCTGCTTATGGCAGTCCACCCGGCACCCAGGTCTGTCGCGCTACGTTTCTTTCGTCCTTGGGCCTTTGGGGTAAGCCAAAAGATGTCGCAGAACCGCATATTCGATACTCTTGAAAGTCTGGGCGTTGCGACACTGGAAACACGCGAAGTGCTTGCCGAAGGGACGCGTGACAATGAGCATCTGCCGGTCTACCGGGACAGGTTATCCGGCGTCATTTACATCGATGACCATTATGTCGGCGACACGGTTTACCGGGAAGGCCAGTACCGTCAGGAAACGATACAGCGCTCCGGTCACCGGGACTTTGAACTAGGCGCGGATACAAGGCGGCGTGCGATTGCCTATGCTCAGTACTACGTGGGCAACACCGTGACGGAGTTTGGATGCGGTGAGGGGGCTTTTCTGCGCAGTATCTCCGGTCAGGCTGCACAAGTGTCCGGAATTGAGTTGCAATCGGATTATGTGACTGCATTGACGGAGGACGGCTACCGTTGCTTCGAAAATGCGGAGCGGATTAAACAGTCATCTCAGGATGTTGTGTTCGCCTTTCATGTCGTCGAACACCTCCCGGACCCGCTCGCCGCGCTTTCCGACCTGCGCCGCCTTCTCAAGAACGACGGATATATCGTGGTCGAAGTCCCTCACGCATCGGATTTCTTGCTGTCGCATCTCAAAAGTGATGCGTTCACCAAATTCACGGTCTGGAGCCAGCATCTGATCCTGCACACGCGAGAGAGCCTGAAGCGGCTGCTTCTCAATTGCGGGTACACAGACATTGTCGTTGAGGGAATACAGCGTTACCCGCTGTCAAACCACCTGGGGTGGCTGGCCATGCAGGCGCCTGGTGGGCACAAGACCCCTCTGTCGGTACTGGATACGCCGGAGCTGAAATCTGCCTACCAGGCTGCCCTGCAGAAGATCGACGCGACGGACACGCTCGTTGCCATCGCGAAAAAGGCATAGCCCTTAACTTCAATGGAACGCGTTCACAGCTCAAGCCTCTCACGGCGGAGATGTGGATAGACGCTCTTCAGTTCGCTCTGCACCGCACCAATAATGTCCGGCAGCATTTGCGGAGCCAACTTGCTTTCGTCAATCCGCACATATTTCATGCTCGGATACCATGGCGGCGACGCTTGTCCGAGCAGCAAAGGCGGCTCCATCGGACCGAAACGAATGCAGGGAACGCCGAGAATCCCTGCCATGTCTGCGACGCTGGTGTTCGCTGAAACGACCAGGTCACAAATCGCGGTCAGGTCTCCTGCTGCGCACAGGTCGTTGAACAGGTCGATGTCTTCGAAATGGGCAAAACGGCCCTCGGCGCGGGTACTGAGAAATTCAATCTCTTTTGGAACGGTGTTGTATTGCAGGTTCACGTAGACGGCATCTTCCGCATCAATGATGGGAGCGAAGTCGGGTGCGGAAAGATAATAACGTGCGCGGGATTTCTGCAGGTTTCGTGAACGCCATGAAATACCAATGATGGGTCTGTCGTCTGTTCCGGAAAGACGGCTTAGATATTGGCGGGCCCTGGTCTTGTCGAACCTGTAAACAGGATACTTGGCTTTGCGGAAGTCATCGATGTTTCTGCGCAGGTATTTTGCCACGTCAGTGATATTGGCCGTTACATCGTAGTCGATATCATCGGTCTGCTTGTCTGGCGCGGCCGATGCAAGCCTGAATTCAATGTCCGGAAAGGAGCGCTCATAGAAGGGGATGGCTTTGGCAGAGACCTCGAAAATGATCTTCCTGGCACGCTTCGCCATGTCCGGGAGCATTGTCCCGCTCTTCAAGGCGTCGCCCAGGCCCTGGTCGCCCCATAGCAGAACCGTCTTGTCCGAGATGTCTTCGCCCGCCCATGTGGGTTTCGGAAACTCGCGAAGGACCGACTGAGACTGTGAGTCCGCAAAGCGTGCCTCATGAATAGCCCACCCGTTCTTAAGGTCGCCTTCGGACAGATACGCAAGTGACAGGTTCCAGTCGATACCGGCCGCACCCTCCGGCCCCAGTTTCTTGGCCTTCAGGAAGGTGTCGATCGCGTCTCTGCCGCGTCCGAGCATAAGATAGTGAACTGCCAAAGTGACGCGGCGGTGGTAGTCGCGGGGTGCTGCCGCGACGGCTTCCTCGGCATATTTTACGCCTTCATGTGTCCGCGAAATGGAGAACAGCAGGCGTGCGACTTCGTGCTTGACGTCCGAATTTTCGGGAAAACGTTCCAGTGCGTCGGCAAGCTCGTGTTGAGACTGGTCAAACTGCTTCAGTTTGAGCCGGCAGCGTGCCCTTTGAATGAAATCGTTCGGGTTGCTCGGATCGAGCATGATCGCCTTGGTGTAAAAGTTGACGGCATGCTCGCCCCTGTCTGCTTCCATCAGCAACGTCGCATAGTTCTGATAGGCATCTATGTGGTCCGGATCTTCGACGATCAGTTTTTGCAGGATGATTTCAGCTTCCTCGTATCTCTTCAGCCTGGTGAGCGCGATCGCCCGCATGTTCCGGGCTTCACGCTCCAGGGGATTGAGAGACAGCGATTTGTCGCAAACAGCCAGAAGGCTGTCGGGGTCGGTGCCCAGGTCCATCATTGCCCGGGCCAGGTTGGCGTAAAAGGGCGCCTGGTTGGGATCCGTGCCGATCGCCTTTTGAATATATTCGATGGCCCGCTTCGGGAACCCGAGCTGCCGGTAGGTCACTCCCAACAGGTGCAGGGCGTCTGCGTTGTGGGGTGCTTTCTTCAGCACTTGCTTGTATTGCCGCTGCGCTTTCTCGAACTCGCCGGATTTCTGATAGGACAAGCCCTTGAGCAGCTTCTCCCGGACGGGGTTTGGAGCGGTTTGAGTGGCCATATCAACTCTGCCTGATGGGAATCACCGCAAAAGAATAGCAGTCCCGGTTCCCGGCTGCAGGCTTCGGGATGATTTCGGCCAAATCCTCTGGGGATTGCGCGCACTCCGCCGCCGATGAAAGGACGCTTGAGGGTGCTTGGCGCATTTCTCCGGCAGCGTCCGACAGTCTGTCAACCGCTCCGCCTTCTATGTGCGGTGATAATCCACGCGCGCGAATCAAAAAACACGCCCTCCGTGGTCACATGCGCCTCCAGTAAATCGCGCAGCCGCCGCAATGCCTTTTCGGGCGGCTCACCGGTGCGGGCGAGCGCGTCCTTGACAAGATAAAGGCTAATGAGTGCGTCAAACGCCGTATCGACGTCCGGCCCGTAGAAGACCGGCTCGCGCACGTCGGCAAACTCGATCGAGGTAAAGCCAGCTGCGTTCAGAAGTTCCGCGGCGGTGTCGGGATCGCCGAGCGAGAATGGCGCGGCGACATCGACGGAGGCCGCAGCTTTCGGGACCAGGGCTTGCCGGATCGCCGTAGACCACACATTGCGGTCCTGGCTCTGCCATACCATCCATACAAGGCGGCCACCGGCACGCATCGCCCGGCCGATATTGGCAAATGCGGCTGGGGCATCCTTGAAAAACATCACGCCGAACCTGCTGATACAGAGGTCGAAACTGGTTGCCGGAAATGCATGGGGCTGTGCGTCACCCTGCTCAAACACAACATTCCGCAAACCCTCTTCGTCGGAACGCCGACGCGCAATCTCAAGCATCTCGGCCGAAATATCCACGCCAAGAACGCTTCCCTCCGCCGCGGTGCGGGCAACCTCTCGAGTCGTCTGTCCCGCGCCGCAGCCGACATCGAGCACTCGATCACCAATCCCGGCACGGGTTGCGGCCCGCAAGTGCCGGTTATGCCGCCTTAATTCTGCGTCGTAGAAGTCAGCGCGATTCAACATCTCCACCATCACCGGTCTTGTGCTGGCGAGTCGACGAGAGCTCGTCCTTCGTCGCAATTGCGGCCGCCTTATAGGCCTCGGTCAGTTTTTGCAGCACCGAAGAACTGCTCTTGGGCGAAGCTCCGAGATGCAGGACGCGCAGTTCGTCCATGAATTCTTCCCATAATTCCGGCCCGCCCTCTTCCAGCAATTGCGCCCGAACGCTGAGCTCCCGGGTCGCCGGCAGATGCCGGCATCCCCATGCGCCGATTGTGGCCATGACCGGAACCAGCTGGATCGCCGACTCGGTCAGTGAATAGATCACCTTCTGCTTGTGGCTTGGATCGTCGCTACGGCTTAGCAAGCCGACTTCGACGAGCCGTTTGAGGCGAGCGGCCAAAATATTGGAGGCGATGCCTTCCATCGAGTTCTCAAGCAGTTCCCGAAAATGATGGCGATTGCCGAACATGACGTCGCGCAGAACAATGAGGCTCCAGCGGTCTCCGATGGCTTCCATAGTCAGATTGATGGGGCAGCCTGAGCGATTGTCGAGCATTTCGTTTCTCCAGACAAACTGGTTGCATAACAGGATCAGATATGCAAGAAAAATCTGATTTCAAATTGCAATCGGAAGGGTCAGGCCATGGTATGGACCGAATCATCTCCCGACACCGCAAGGATTGTTGAGGCCGCGGGCGCGGTGCTCCAGACCCAGGCCTTCGGCGACCCGTCGCACCCGCCCGTGCTGCTGATCATGGGTATGATGGCCTCCATGCTGTGGTGGCCCGACAGATTCTGTGAGGAACTGGCGGCCCAAAAGCGCTACGTCATTCGATACGACCAGCGCGACACCGGCCATTCGACGCATTACCCCCAAGGACAGCCCGGCTATTCCTCCAGCGACCTGACAGACGATGCCATCGCCATTCTCGACGGTTACGGACTGGCATCGGCACATCTGGTCGGCATGTCGATGGGCGGCATGCTCGCTCAGGAGGCGGCGTTGCGCCATCGCGAACGCGTGCGCACGATCACACTCATCAGCACTTCGCCGCTCGGGGTCAGTGGCCTGCCGTCGTCGAGCGAGGCCTATCAGGTGCACTCAGCGGCCGCCGAAGGGGTCGACTGGTCGGATCTGGGAGCGATCGCCGACTTCCTGCTCCGCGATGTGGCCATACTGGCCGGCACCAGGCATCCCCACGATGCCGAGGCGGCAAGCGCTCTGATCGCGCGCGACATGGCCCGGGCACCGTCCTTCGCCAGCGCGACCAACCATTTCATGCTTTTTGGTGAAGAGCAGGGCGCCACGCTGCATGCGTCCCGGATCGAGGTTCCGGTGCTCGTGATCCACGGCACCGCCGATCCGCTATTTCCGATTGAGCACGGGGAAGCTTTTACCCGGGTTGCCTCGAATGCGCGCCTGCACCGGGTCGAAGGAGGAGGCCACGAGATCCATGACAGGGACATTGACGAGATGGTGCTTGCCATCGCCACTCACACTGCGGCTTGAATGAGCCATCGGGCACCCTGCTCTGCGTCGACGCGACGGCCGCAACGCCCCCGAATCTTCTGGCGCCCTGAAGTCTCGCCCGCGGCCGCGTGCGTCGCGCCAGGGTGTCGTGCCTGCGTATCCCATCGGCAGCAAACCTTCGCTCGTCTGGGCGGTTCGGTTTGCGGGACCTCGTTGTGTGGCCTGAGGGAGGACTGATAGCGACTGCGTAAGCGCGCTTTTCGCCACTTCAGAGAGGCTCAGGAGGCGATTTTAGCTTTTCGAACTGACGTTGAATGTTTCTCTGCTTGCGGGCGGCTAATCCACTCCTCACAGGTACTCCTGGCGCCAGGAGGTGGATAATAGAACAGGGCCGCGAGCAGTGGACTTGGGCGCACCGGTCGATGAAAGTAGTGTTGTTGCTGAATTGAGCATACAATTCTTGCGAGGGACTTGCGGGACGCACGGTCAGGCGAGATGTCGTCTGAGGCCGTTCACGCATCGCCACCCTCAGGGAGGTTTTGCATGCCAAGATTTATCGTTACCGGGAACTATACCGCCTCGGCCATGAAAGCGATGCTTGCGAGCCCAACTGACCGCGAAGCTGCTGCCCGCGCCATTGTGGAAGCAGCAGGCGGCACACTGGAGAGCTTTTACCTGACAACAGGCGACAGCGATTTCGCGATCAAGGTTACCATCGACGACGTTACGAACCTCATCGCAGGTTTGATGGTCACCGGGGCCAGCGGTGCGGTCAGCCACCTCAAGACAGTGCGGGCATTCACTTCTGACGAATTCACCGCAATACAAAAGAAGGCTGGCGAACTCGCCATTGCCTACAAGGCACCGGGCAACTGAGCCTCCACTGACGCGATCATAGAGCTTGACGCGGTTTCACCGGTCTGCGGCCAAGATCAGGAGGGCCGAAAAGGAGCGCAGACCGAAGACTTTTGTCGCGGTGATGCGGGTGCTGAGCAATTTCGACTGCCTCCGAATGGGATGCACGGAACAACACACGCCCCGCTTGCCTGCGCCTTGCGCGTCGGCGCATGAATTGAAGCTCCGACTTTACAAAAGCCACACAAAGATCATCAGGAAAATGGTGGGCGATACTGGGATTGAACCAGTGACCCCTCCCGTGTGAAGGGAGTGCTCTCCCGCTGAGCTAATCGCCCGAAAATCGATCTGGTTGGGCGGGTGTCTAAGGGATTGGGCGGACGTTGGCAAGAGCTTTTCGTCCGGCTGGTCGCCGCCCGTCTGGCCGTTCCCCACAATAGCCGTTATTTTTGCCTATGAGGGCACATCCTGTTTCCTGGGAGTTGTTTCATGTTTTTCCGTTTTTCTTCCGCCGCGATTGTTTGTCTGACGCTGCCCGCCGCCGCCTGGGGGGCTGACAACGGGCCGATTACCAGCATCACCCTTTCGTCCGGCGGGCTCGCCGAGGTGGTCCGCAAGGCCGATATCGACAGTTCGGGCCTCATCCGTATGACCGTGCCGCTGGACCAGGTGAACGATGTTCTGAAGAGCATCGTGGTCTATGACGACAAGGGCGTTGTGGAGGGGATCACGCTGCCGGGGCCTAATCCGCTTGCGGAAACCTTCAAGAACCTGCCGTTCTCGGAAGCCGACCTCCAGTCGCCGGCGCTGCTCCTGTCGAAACTGCAGGGCACGCGCGTGCGGCTGGAAAAGGCGGGGACAACGGTTGAAGGCCTCGTTCTGGGCGTGTCGCAGAAGAACCGCGGCGACGAGGGCCTCTCCGACATGGTCTCGGTGCTGAGCGAGGGCCGCATCGTCGGGGTGGAGCTGGGCCTCGATACGGAAATCACGTTCCTGGACGAGGATATCCAGGAAAAGGTCGCCAGGGCGCTATCCGTCGTCGGCAACGGCATTTCCGATGGCGCCAGAACCGTTTCGCTGAAAGTGGCGGGCGAGGGGGCCCGGGAAGTTGCGGTCGCCTATGTGGTGCCGGCCCCCATCTGGAAGACCGCCTACCGGGTCGTGATGCTGCCGCAGGACAAGGCCCGGCTGCAGGCCTGGGCGGTTCTGGAAAACGCCAGCGGCGAGGACTGGGACAATGTCGCCATCACCCTGTCTTCCGGCGCGCCGGTCACGCTGAAACAGCGGCTGCATGATCTTTACTGGAAACAGCGTCCGGAAGTCCCGGTCGATGTTTCCGCCGGATATGTTCCCAGAACCGACACCGGCGCGGAGCCACGGTTCGAAATGGCCGAGAGCAAGGCCTCGGCGCCTCAGGGCGGCGCTCTCGGACGTCTTCTTTCTCCCGCTCCCTCCGCGGACGCAGCGATGGCCTACGAAGTTGCCTCCGCGAATGTCGGCGATGCTTCGGAAGGCGCCGTCACCGCGTCGTTCGCCCTGCCGCAGCGGGTCAGCCTGGCAAGCGGCGAGACCCTGTCCGCCCCGATCGTCGACAAGGTGGTGCCGGGCGAGAGCGTGTCCGTCTTCCAGCCGGAAAGCGGACTGCCGCATCCGATCGCGGCGATCCTGATTACCAACGAGACGCAAACCAGCCTGCCCAAGGGTATTCTCACCGTCTATGATCAGCAGGAAGGCTATGTGGGCGACGCGCAGATCAACGGCATGCCCTCCGGCGAGAGCCGCATGGCAAGCTTTGCGACGGACAAGAAGGTCCGGATCGCGCGGGAATCGACACCGGACGATCAGATCACCTCCATCAAGGTGACAGATGGCGTCCTGACCGCCTCCGTCCGTCAGCGGGCCGAAACGGCCTATGCCATAAAGGGCGCTCCGGACGGCGAGCGCACGATCGTCATTGAGCATCCCAAGCGGCAGGGCTGGAAATTCTCCTCACCCCAGAAGATGGACACGACCGCGACCCATCACCGGCTGAAGGTCGAGGTAGCGCAAGGCGAAACAGTGACTGCGACCGCGCTGGAGGAACGCACGCTCTCCGAAACCTATGCGCTGATCTCGACGGACGAGCAGGGACTGCTGAACCTCGCGTCCCGCTCGCCGGATGCGGAGACGGCGGGCAAGCTTCGCGAACTCGCGCAACTGCAATCGGAAATCACCGGCATCGAGCGGCAGATCCGCGAACAGCGCTTCCGCAAGGAAGAGGAAAGTGCCGATCAGCAACGCCACCGCGCCAATCTTTCCGCCGTCGAGCCGGGCGCGGATCTTTACAAGCGCGCGGCCCGCAAACTGGCCGAATCGGAAACCCGCATAGAAGCCATCGACAAGCAGATAGCGGTGCTGGAAGACCGCCGCGAAGAGATCCGGGCAACGCTCGGCGAGGCGATCAGCACATTCTGACGCATGCGGCTTGAAAAACCTGTCGCGCGTCTCCCTTCTCCCCGCAAAGGGGGAGAAGAAGTGCTGTGCGACCGGTTGGCGGCGAACGTTTCCCTCAACCCGGAAAGCGTCCGGTGCCTCATGCCATGGCGGACCGTTGTGCCTTGGCCAGGCCGGCGACGGCCGCCGGCAGTTCGTCGAAATGCGAGATCACCACGTCCGGGTCAAGTTCGTGAACGGGAACGGGCGTATAGCCGAAGTCGACCGCGATCACCGGGATGCCGGCATTGCGCGCAGCCTTGATGTCCGTTTCGCTGTCGCCGACCATGATGGATCCTTCAACCTCGCCGCCGGCGCGCCGGATGGCGCCGAGGAGCGGTTCCGCCTGGGGCTTGGAGGAGGGAAAGGTATCGCCGCCGACGACGGCATCGAAATGCCGGGCGAGATCCAGTGCGTCAAGCAGGGTCAGGGTCAGCTTTTCGGCCTTGTTGGTGCAGACAGCCAGTTTCCAGCCGTCGTTGCGGAAGGCTTCCAGTGCCGCGACGACGCCCTCGAAGGGACGCGTATGTACGGCGATGTTGGCGGAATAGTGCTCCAGGAAATCCCGGTAGAGCGGCTCGATGTCATGTTCCGTCCAACTGACCTTGTTGAAGTCGAGCCCGCGCTGAAGGAGCACCCTGGCCCCCATGCCGACCATGTTCGCCACGTCTTCCTTCGGGATTTCCGCATGTCCGGCCGCCGTCATCACCGCGTTAAGCGTGGCAACCAGATCTTCCATGGACGACACCAGCGTGCCGTCCAGATCGAAAACCAGTACAGACATGAACCCCCCCGGCAAAGATGTACGAATGACGTTCCGTACCGGCTTGCTATCCCGACAGGGCGCATACCGCAAGGCGTTTTGCCGGTTTGGAAACGCCGTTACAGCTTGTAGGCGGTTCTGAAGCCGCCCCAGTGGCGGCCATGAACGATGATCGGCGCATCGATTTCCTTCATCCAGATGATGTTACGGCCTCCCATGTCGCGGGCATAGGACTGGATCAGGAACGGACGCGTGTTTCTTCCCGCACTCAGGCCGGCCCTGTCGTCGAAGATCCTCTTGTTCCGGCAATTGGCGGTGTTCCAGGCCGGATCGTCGGGCTTCTGCGGTTTAGAATAGATCATGTTGTGGACGGGCAGATAGCCGTTCCGGTCCACGGCGACGCAGAACACCATGCCCTCGCCGTTGCCCAGAAGCTCTTCCTGAATCTCGGGCAACACCTTTTCCAGGTGGGAGAGGGCGCGGGTGGCGACCTGCTGCGGATTGGTTCCCGCAATCGGCGTATAGTTGGTGTCGAACAGATCGTCCGGGGTCAGTTGGCGGGTTTCAAGCAGCTTTTCCATGGTCGCGGCGACGCGGGCGGCTGCCGCCTGGGCCAGTTCAACTTCGCGCGCGTGGATCGCATGAATGGCCGCGATCTTGCTGTCAAGGGCTTCCCGGAAGCGCTCGTCCGGATCGGCGAAACAGCAGTGATAACCGTTATCGGAGACGGCGAGGATCCTGACGTCGGTCCGGCCGATGCCGCTGATGTCGAGACCCGCCTTGTCTCCGGGGCGCAGGATGCCGTCACCGTCCATCTTGAACAGGACGCCGCCTTCGGAAATGTCGAGCGTTTCGATCTTCGACACCCTGGACCCGCTGGTGAGGGTGCCGCCCAGCTTGACGGGCAGGCGGTCGTGCTGCCGTCTATCGCCGATTTCCGTCTGGCGGATCATCATCGTGAACCGCGCCCGCAACGACTGCGCGTTCTTGCTCATCTCCGTGCCCATCTCCCGGGCCCGTGTCCCGCCGTCTTCCGCCTCGGCGGCCGACTGGGTGATCGTATTGGCCCGTCGGACCACTTCCTGTACGAAGGTGGCCGTCTGGAGGGCCTGTTCGCCGATGAGGTTGGTGGTCTCGACCTGGGTCTGCACGGCGTCTTCCACGGCGGCAAAGCTTGGCCGGATCCGTCCGATGACGTCGATGATCTGGTTGACCGAGCCAAGGCTGTGTTCGGCCGACTGGTGGAGGCGTTCGATGTTCTCGACGATCTTTTCCGTTGCAGACTGGGTCTCCACGGACAGCGCCTTCACTTCGCTGGCGACAACGGAAAAGCCCCTGCCGGCTTCCCCGGCCCGGGCTGCCTCGATGGTCGCATTGAGCGCCAGAAGGTTGGTTTGCTTAGCGATGTCCGAAATCATGCTGACCACATTGGCGATGTCGTCAATGGCGGTCTTGAGATCCATCACGCCCTGGTTGACCCGATCGGCGACGTCGCGGGCTTCATTGGCCAGCTGATTGGACACCCCGACCTGCGAGCCGATTTCGCGGCTGGAGGAGGAGAGCTCCTCGATGGAGGCGGCGAGCCCGGAGGCGTTTTCCTCCGCAATAGAGGACTGGTCCGCGAGGGACTGGCTGTCGTTGCGGATGGTCTGAAGCTTGTCCATCTGGCTGTCGAGCTGGTCCTGAACCTTCTCCGCCGCGGCATTGATGGCCTTTGCCGCAACCTGCAGATCGTCCTCCAGGCTGTCGAGGACAAAGCTCATGCGGTCCGACGAAACGTCGTCCTGCACAACGCCAGGCTCCGCCGCGGCAGCTTCCTCTGCGGCAGACAGGGCGACGTGCGAGAGGTCGTCTTGGACTTTCCGCCGCGACTTAAATCGAAGAATGTTCATCGGATTTTGTGCTTTCCAGGCCCTAGACTATTTCAAGCACTATCTGAGGTTTGTCTAAAATGATGGTTAATATTGGTTGGAAGACCGGGAGCCGCCGGTTTTCCCCGCCAAATAGGGAATGTCACTGGACCGGCGGACGCACACCGTGTTAAGCACCCGGCGGCTCAGAACGAGAGGACCAGCCATGGTTCGGGCGGACCGGCTTCCGGTCGCGTCCTGGAGCATGGGAGCGGTGCCGCAAGCCGGCGCTGAGGGAAGGTTGCCAAGGAAAGTTTGAATGAGCGACCAGTTTAAGAAACAAGCCGCTGAACGCGCCGTGGAGGATGTCTCTTCCGGAATGCGGCTTGGCATCGGAACCGGGTCGACGGCCGAGCTGTTTGTTCATGCCCTTGCCCGGCGGGTCGCGGACGGTCTGGACGTGATCGGCGTGCCAACCTCGGAGCGGACCGCGAAGCTGGCCTCCAGCCTCGGCATCCGCCTGACAAGCCTGGACGAAATGCCGCAGCTGGATCTGACGGTGGATGGAGCGGATGAACTGGACCCGAATCTGGCCCTGATCAAGGGCGGTGGCGGGGCCCTGCTGAGGGAAAAATCGTTGCTGCCGCTTCCACGCAGATGATAGTCATTGCCGACAGCAGCAAGGCGGTCGAGACGCTCGGGCGTTTTCCGCTGCCGATCGAAGTTGTTCCCTTCGGCCTGGAGGCAACCAGGCATGCGATCTTGAAGGTGCTGGCTGATTTGAACCTGCCTGAGGAACTGGAATTGCGGGGCGGGAAGACCGATCCCTACGAGACAGACGGCGGGCACTACATTTTCGATGCACACCTTCAGCAGATCAAAGACGTGAAGACGCTGGCTGATCGCCTGGCCGCAATTCCGGGCGTTGTCGAGCACGGCCTTTTCATTAACCTTGCAACAAAAGCTTACGTGGCTGGCGCAGATGGGGTAAAGACCCTGTGGCCCGTTTAACAGTTTGGAACTGGCTTTCCAGGCTATGGATGAATGCCGCCTAGGAGTAGAAAAATGAAGCTTATCAAAACATTCCCGCGGGCAGCTGTATTGGGCGCAGCGATGGTGCTCGCCGGTTTCATTTCGAGCAATGCAACGGCTCAGGAAATCTCGGAGAGCCACCTGGCCGCCGCCAAGAAAGTTGCCTCAGCCACGAAGATTCTGGAGCCGTTCGACGACATTCTGCCGGTGCTTGCGGAGCAGACCCGCACGGCGTTTGTCCAGTCGGACCCGACCCGCGCCGAAGAAATCATTGAAGTCACGCAGAAGGTTGCCCTGGAACTGGCTCCCAAGCGGGCGGAACTGAACGAGCGCGTCTACCGGGTCTGGGCCGAACACTTTACGGAAGCCGAACTCAACGAACTGGCTGCATTCTATAGCACCGAGCTCGGCCAGAAGCTGACCCAGACCATCCCGGTCGTCACCCAGTTTTCCGTTGGCGCCGCCCGTGAGTGGCAGGACAAGATCTCAACGGAAATGGTGACCATGGTTCAGGAAGAGCTTAAGAAGCAGAACGAAGCCCAGTGATGCAACGGCTTCCCGGATGCGGATCTGCGCTTGCGGGACCACATCGACTGCACGGAAAATTGAAGCGGGCCGCGAAAGCGGCCCAATTCGTTTGCGGGGCCGGCGGAAGCGGAGACTTGCTGCCAGGCACGCCTCCCGTCCGGTCTTGCATCGCGCCTGCAACTGCCTACTTGGGAGCAGGCCCGGCATCCTGCCCGCCGGTCGGCTTCTCCGCCTTCATGCAATTGCGTGAAGGCGGAAAAGTTGATTGTTCTGGGAATAATACGGCGTCCCGTTAAGGTTATTTGTGAGCCGGGATGCATTGCGGACGACATATCATGAGGCGTAGATGACCGACTACGATTACGATCTTTTTGTTATTGGCGGTGGCTCGGGCGGTGTCCGCGCCGCAAGGATTGCCGCAACGCATGGCGCCCGGGTCGGGATCGCCGAGGAATACCGCTATGGTGGCACCTGTGTCATCCGCGGCTGCGTTCCCAAAAAGCTCTTCGTTTATGCGTCCAAGTTTTCCGAGGAATTTGAAGATGCCGAGGGCTTCGGCTGGACCGTGGGCGAACGCACTTTCTCCTGGGAAAAGCTTGTTGCCGCGAAGGACCAGGAAATCACCCGGCTGGAAGGCCTTTACCGGCGCAATCTGGAACGCTCGAATGTCGAACTGCACGACAGCCGTGCCGTCCTTGAGGACGCCCACACCGTCCGCTTGCTCTCGACCGGTCAGTCCTTCACCGCGAAATATATCCTGATCGCGGTCGGAGCATCACCCAACGTGGACAGAGACCTGCCGGGCAACGAGCATGTCATCACGTCCAACGAAGCGTTTCACCTCGATCATCTTCCCGAGAAGATCGTCGTCGCCGGCGGTGGTTACATTGCGGTCGAATTCGCCGGCATCTTCAATGGCCTCGGCGTCGACACGACACTGATTTACCGCGGCGGGGAGATCCTGCGCGGCTTCGACACGGACTTGAGGACCACGGTCCGCGAGGAGATGGAGAAGAAGGGCATCCGGGTCGTTCTGAACGACGCTTTCGAGAAGATCGAAAAGCAGGAGGACGGTTCCCTGGTGGGCCGCACCAAAGGCGGCGAGACGCTTGCGGCCGGCCAGATCATGTTTGCGATCGGCCGCAATCCACACTCCAACGATCTCGGGCTTGAAAAGGCCGGGGTCGAAACCGACGGCATCGGGGCGATCAAGGTCGGCCCGGATCTGCGCACCAATGTCGAGTCCATCTACGCTGTCGGTGATGTCACCAACCGGGCCAACCTGACGCCCGTGGCGATCCGCGAAGGCCATGCATTCGCCGATACCGTCTTCGGCGACAAGCCCTGGCAGGTGGATCACAGCCTGATTGCGACCGCGGTTTTCTCGCAGCCGGAAATGGGAACCGTCGGCCTGACACAGGAGGAGGCGCTGGAGCGCACGTCGAACCTCGACATCTACAAGGCGAGTTTCCGGCCCATGAAGCACACCTTGTCCGGCCGGGACGAAAAGATGCTCATGAAGATGATCGTGGACGCGGACACCGACAAGGTGCTTGGTGTTCACGTCGTCGGTCCGGATGCGGGCGAACTGGCGCAGATCCTGGGTGTGACCCTGCAGATGGGCGCGACCAAGGCGGATTTCGACCGCACCATCGCCGTGCATCCGACTGCTGCCGAAGAACTGGTGACCATGCGCGAACCGACCGAGCGTCTGCGCGGCTAATCACTGTTGTTGCCTTGCTTCGCCGGACTGCGTCCGGCGAAGCGCACGCTTGCAGGGGTGTCGCAAAAGCTCCGCAAGATCTCGAAATCAGGCGTCCGAACGCGCCGGGAGCTGTTCCGGCGGGTCTTGCAGGGAATAGGGCGACTGCCCGGGATCCGTGTCGGGATCAAAGAAATCCGAAAAAAACGAACACCGGTCGCGGCCCTGGTTTTTGGATTGATATAGCGCCGCATCTGACCGGGCCACCAGGACATCGGCTGTCGTGCCGTCATCAGGCGCGATGCAGATCCCGACACTGAGCCCCACGTGGGCCGTGCCCTCGTCTTCGATCTCGATGGGAATCCTGCCGTTTTCCACCAGCGCCTTGCTGAGATCGCGCAAACCGGACCGGGGGCCGTAATAGATGGCCATGAATTCGTCGCCGCCGACGCGGCAGACAAGCCCGTGATCGCCGATGATTTTCGTAAGGCGTGCGCCCATGGTCCTGATGACAAGATCGCCGGCCGCATGTCCAAACGTGTCGTTCACGGCCTTGAACTGGTCGAGATCGCAGTGAAGGACGGCGAACGGCTTCTCCGGCAGTGCCTTCACCGACTTTTCCAGTACCTGATTGAACTGCAGCCGGTTTGCCAGGCCCGTCAGGGTGTCATGGAGCGCAAGATAACGGTTTTGCTGTTCGCTTGCCTGCAGCGACGAGGTCAGCTGTCCGATGCGCCAGGCGATGCCGATGGCAAGCAGTGCCAGTGCGATGCTCAGGACGACGATCACCGGGATGATCGTCGGCCAGATGGATCTCTCGACGGACCGGCTGTCCCACTTGAAGGCGCCCAAAGGCTCGCCATTCTGGTTGGTGACGGGGTGCAAGGAACCGGTTTCCGCCGGAACATCATCTGGAACGAAGGTGAAGGATGCGAATTTCAACTGAGCGTTCAGCTGGTTCAGGAGAGGCCCGTCGATATACTGAGCCGTCAGCAGGACTGTGGGCGGTCCGTCCGGGAGCGTTGTCTGGTATTCGTCGGGAATGACCGGCATTGCGCCGAACAACGCGGGCCTGCCGTCTATCCGGACGAAACCCATGGAGGCATATTCGCCGGGATCGAGACCCCGCAGTGACCGGTGGCCGAAGCCTCCCGGCACGCGGACCCGGTTCTTCTCGTATGTCTTCTTGAGGTCCTGGAACACCGCTTCCAGCCCGGGCGTCTCACTGATCGGGCGCTTGACGATATGCGTGTAATTTTCGAAGGATTCCGCCAGAATATTGCCGCTGCCGGAGATCAGCATGACCTTGCTGTACCGGTAGTTGGTCCAGAGCGTGTCGAAAGTCTTGCGGGCGTAATCCGCGTCGAAGTCGCGAACCAGGTTTTTCACAGACTCGTCTGAATACGTGACGATGAGCTGCTCGCGCACCAGCGCGCGCACGCGATCGGTGAGCGTATTGCTGAACAGCCGCTGCTCGTTGGCAATCGCCTGTTCCGTTGAGGCCCGGGACGCTACAAAGCCGACGAATGTCAGCGATGCCGCCGTGAGCGCAATGAGCATGCCTGCAAGAAGGAAGGCGAGCCGCGAGATGTGCTGCCGGGGGCGCTTCTCGGATTGATCGAGGTATCGTCGCGTGAATTCGGTCAAGATGCGATCCCGCACAGATGCTGCAACGAAGAAATCCGGCGCTGATGGAGGTTCGGGCGAATGTTGATATTAGGGATAAGAACAGGCATTTGTCTAAGTGATTGAAACATATTGTTCTAATGTTTTGTGAATAAGATACTTCCCCGTGCGAATAGTTACAGGGTCGATTCAAGCCGGGGTTGTTCCGGTTCGCTCTCATGCAGCTTGTGTTCTCTGTTCGGTGTTGCCGCCTGCAGCAACTGGGGGCCGGCAAATTCGAATCCGTTGCGGCCATTGTCCTTGGCCTTGTAGAGGGCGAGGTCGGCCATTCGGATCAGTTCCTTTTCCGTTGAGCCGCAGTCGGGCGCGATGGCGATGCCGATGCTGACGCCGATTTCGACAACCTGGCCGCTGCCGATCTCGATCGGGCCGGCAACGGTTTCGCCGATCTGCTCCGCAAGCGATGCCAGATGGTCCCTGCCGGTTTGTCCGGTGAGGAGAATGATGAACTCGTCGCCGCCGATCCTGCTGACGATGCCGTGTTTGCCGACGAGCAGCCGCAACCTTTGCGCCACGCTGCAAATCACCGTGTCGCCGGCTTCATGGCCATGGGTGTCATTCACCGGTTTGAACCGGTCCAGGTCACAGGCGAGAATCGCAAATTCCTGTTCCGGAAGGCAGTCCAGGGAATAGGCAAGGCAATCGGAAAAGTGGTGGCGGTTGGGCAGGCCCGTCAGCGCATCGTGGCGCGCAAAATGGTGGTTCTTGCGCTCGCTTTCTTCAAGCGAAGCGGACAGGCGGCTGATCTTGCTGGCAAGCGCGAAGGCGACGACGGCAATGAGGGATACCAGCAGTATGATCAGGGGCAGGGCGGTTACCCAGATCTCCCGTCCCGGTTTCGCATGGTCCCAGCGCAAGTAGCCGAATATCTTTCCGTCGTCTGCGCGGATGAGGTAGTTCGTGGGATGCCTCCGCTCGGGCGGCCCTGGATAGAATCCGAGCTCGCGGAACGAAAGCTGCTCGTTCAGTTCTGCGATCCAGTCCTCGTCCAGGTAGACGGCATTCACCAGGATCGCCGGATAGTCCGCGTGCAGCTCGACGGTCCCCTCGTCGGGCAACACGGGCATGGCGCTCAAGAGGGCCGGCGTACCGTCGACGACGGCAAAGGCGGAGGCGCCGATATCCAGAAGGGCGGACTGCGGCATATGCCATTCGGAGAAAACCGAGCTGGAGCGCGTCTGCCGCCTTTTGAATGCGGCCAGCGTCTCTTCCGCAAGCCTGCGGATCTCGTTGCCGGGCGCGAGTTGCTGGGCGTCGAAGCGGATCTCGTCTTCAAAGGCCTGAGCGATGAGGGAGCCGTTCCCGTCGACGATGAACGTCCGGGCGAGGTCGAAATCTTCCCAAAGGTCCCTTGCGAGTTCGAACTCCACGAAATGCCGATCGATTGGCGGTTGGAGGGCCTTGAAGGTCTCGTCCCACTGCGCCAGCGCAATCTGGTCGCGCGCGATTTGCCGGTGATAGTCGTGCAGGGCGTTGCTCATGCGCAGCTGTTCGCTTTCAAGCGCCCTCCGGTCGGCTTCACGCCAGGCATAATGGGCGATGAAGGCAAGGGATGCGGTCGAAAGGACAATCAGAAGGGCGGCAAAGCCGTAAATCCAGACCTTGATGCTGCGTCCGCCCGACGGCTGGAACAGGTCCGGACCTTGCACCCCTTGCTTATCGACTTTCTTCCTGATCAAGCAGATCCGCCTTTCCCGCAAAGATGGGCGGTCTATAGCCGATGAGGTTTAACACCAGGTGCTCAACCGGTATCGCGCGCGGGTCGGGCTAGCGAAAACTACCGATAGCCTTAACGAACTCTTCTATTTCGGCCTCGGTATTGAAGGCATGGAGCGAAGCGCGGACCACGGCATCAAGTCCGCGGTGGGGGAGGTCGATCCTGGCTGAGCCGGCGCCGCTGACCGAGACGTTGATGCCCGAGGCGGACAGGCGTGCCTTTGTCTTTTCCGGCGTCTCGCCGTCAAGCGTGAAGGTTACGATACCGCCCTTGCGCTTGCCCTTGTCGTGCAGGGAAATCCCGGCAAGCCCGGAGAGCTCCGATCGCAGGTGCGCACCGAGGGAGCAGATCCTGTCGCCGATCCGCTCCATGCCGAAGCCGATCGCGTAGCCGACCGCAACTCCGAGGCCGATCTGACCCGCGACATAGCGTTCCCAGGTCTCGAAGCGCCGGGCATGGGGAACGAGTTCGTAGGAGGTCTCGTCGATCCAGTTCGCGGCCTGCAGGTCGACGAAGGGTGGATCGAGCTGATCCAGCACGTCGTCGCTGACATAGAGGAAACCGGTTCCGCGCGGCCCGCGCAGATACTTGCGGCCCGTTCCCGACAGCATGTGGCAGCCGATGTCGCCGATATTGAGCGGAATTTGTCCGGCCGACTGGCAGGCGTCCAGCAGGTAGAGAAGCTTGGCCGAGCGTGCGATTTCGCCCACTTCTTCAGCCGGATTGATCAGGCCAGAGAAGGTCGGGACATGCGTCAGCGCAATCAGCCGGGTTTTCGCGGTGATCGCCGCTTTCACGCCCTTCAGGTCGATCTGCCCGCTTTCATCGTCCTCGACGATGTCGATCTCGATGCCCTTGCGGCGCTTCATCTGCAGAAAGGCGACATAATTGGAGACATACTCCGCCCGGCCGGTGACGATCCGGTCGCCTTCCTTGAAGTCGATGCCGTAAAAGGCCATGTCCCAGGCGCGGGTCGCGTTCTCGACATAAGCTATTTCGTGGGGCTTGCTGCCGATCAGCGCGGCAAGGCCGGTATAAAAGGCATCGAGTTCCGCGCCGGCGGCATCAGCGGCCTCATAGCCTCCAATGCGGGCTTCCAGGTCCAGATGCCGCTTGACTGCGTCGAGGACCGGGGACGGGGCGAGGCCCGTGCCGGCATTGTTAAAATGGATCACCTGTCCTACACCGGGAGTCTCCTCCCTTAAATGCTCGACGTCCTGTTGGGAGAGGGAGGAAACGATCATGGCAACCCCTGAACTGATATCTGGTGTTGGATCCGACTTTGCGGAATCAGGATAAGCGGCACATGACGATCACATATTTTGGCTACGGTTCCCTCGTCAATAGTGACACGATCCCCGCCGCCATGGAAGTCACGCCCGGGAGGCTGCGCGGCTGGGTACGCGAATGGCGGGTCTGCGGGGAAGGGGAGGACGGCCAGGGCCGCTGCGCGCTCACCGTCCGGGAAGATGCGGAAACCGAAATCCTGGGTGTGATGGCGCGTGAGCCGCGCGCCGGGCTGAAGGCCCTGGAGCTGCGGGAGCAGCGCTATCACAGGGTGGAGGCAATCGGCTCCTGCTTTCGATGCGACGCCCGCAAGTCGCCCGGACCGGAGGACATGTTTCTGTTCAGGGCCGCTCCGGAACATCAGCGCTGGGGAACCGATGCATATCCGATCTTGCAGAGTTACCTGGATTGCGTGCTTGCAGGGTTTTTCCGCTTCTGGGGCGAGGAAGGTATCGACCATTTCATCGCGACCACCGACGGCTGGCACGTGCCGATCCTCAACGACCGCGCCAATCCGCATTACCCGAGAAAGATCATCCTCGACCCGCCGCTGCAGGACCTGATCGACCGGAAACTGAAGACGCTTGGCGTCAGTTATCTGGAAACGCGCGAGCTAACCCAGTAGCGACTGCAGTCCGTGTCCGGCCAGATAGGCGATGCCGGCCGCCAGCATGCCGATGGCGGTCGTCTCGATGCCGCAAGACAGCCAGTGTCTTTGAGACCAGCGCGAGCGGAATGAACCGATCGCGAAAAAGGCGACGGCAGTGAGTGCACTCGCCGTGGTCGCGCTTGCCTGGAAGGCCAGGACGAAGGGCAGCAGCGGGACCGAGCCGCATGCGACGAATGCCGCGAACGTGTGGAGGGCTGCTTTCAGTGGCTTTCGGCCGCCGTCGGACATGCCGTATTCTGCCTGCATCATTGTCTCGATCCACGTCTCCTTTTTGGAGGTGAGCAACTGAACCACGGTCTCCAGGTCTTCGCCCCGAAAGCCCTTGTTCCTGAATATCTGCCGGACCTCTTCCCGCTCGCCTTCCGGGGCAAGGGCGATGTGATTTTCCTCGATCGCCCTGAGACGGGCATAGGCTTCGTTTTCCGATTTCGAGCCGCTGTAGTTGGCCGCCGCCATGGAGAAGCCGTCGGCAAGCAGATTGGCGATCCCGAGGATCAGGATCACCTTGGCGGACAGATCGGCGCCGGTCGAGCCGGCAACGATGGCAAAGGTGGTAACGGCCCCGTCGATGCCGCCATAGATCCAGTCCTTCAGGTAGCTGGCACCTGGCGGGGTGGCCAGCCGTGAGGCGATATCGTCGGGGTTATGACTGTGTTCCAGTCTCGGCACCGGTTTGGGTATCCTGTTGCATTGATGGACAAGATCGCCTGCCAGAACAGCACGCGCCATGATCAGGCTCAAGCCGGGGTTTTGTCGCCTGGCAAGACACAGGTAAATCCAATCCGGAATCGGGTGTATATTTGGCATATTGTCCTGTGGCTTTGGCGGCGCTTGGGGTGTATAAGGCCGCACGTTTGCTCTGTTTGAGCATGGCGAAACGAACGAAAAGGTCGCGGACGGGGGCAGCAGGCGTAATGAAATTTACCTGCGGAGCCCAGTGAGGAGTAGGAAGCATGGCGGACAAGTGGAGCCCGGACAGCTGGAGATCGAAGCCGATCTCGCAGGTGCCGGAATACCCGGATGAACAGGCAGTGGCGGATGTTGAACAGCGCCTGTCGACCTATCCGCCGCTGGTTTTTGCAGGTGAAGCACGCAAGCTGAAAGCGCAGCTGGCCGATGTCGCCAGCGGAAACGGTTTTCTGCTCCAGGGCGGTGACTGCGCCGAGAGCTTCGCCGAACACCAGGCCGATCATATCCGCGATTTCTTCCGCGTCTTCCTGCAGATGGCGGTCGTGCTTACCTATGCCGCCAGCCAACCTGTCGTCAAAGTCGGCCGGATTGCCGGACAGTTTGCCAAGCCGCGCTCGTCCAATATCGAGAAAAAGGGTGATGTCGAGCTGCCGAGCTACCGCGGCGACATCATCAACGACATCAATTTCACGCCCGAGGGCCGCATTCCGGACCCCTCGCGGATGGCCATGGCCTATCGCCAGTCCGCCGCGACCCTGAACCTGCTGCGCGCCTTCGCCCAGGGTGGGTTCGCCAACCTGGACCAGGTGCACCGCTGGATGCTCGGCTTCATCAGCGACAGCCCGCAAGGCCACCGTTACAAGGAACTGGCGGACCGCATCTCGGAGTCGCTGAACTTCATGAGAGCCTGCGGCATCAACGCCGACAGCGTGCCGCAACTGCGCTCGACCGATTTCTTCACCAGCCACGAGGCGTTGCTTCTGGGTTATGAGGAGGCGATGACCCGCGTCGATTCCACTTCCGGAGACTGGTACGCAACCTCCGGCCACATGCTGTGGATCGGCGACCGCACCCGTCAGCCGGACCATGCCCATGTGGAATTCTTCCGCGGCATCAAGAACCCGATCGGCCTGAAATGCGGTCCCTCGCTGACGCCGGACGGTCTGCTGGAACTGATCGACGCGCTGAACCCGGACAACGAGCCCGGGCGCCTGACCCTGATCGCGCGCTTCGGCGCGGACAAGGTCTTCGACCACCTGCCGCAACTGATCCGCGCCGTCGAGCGCGAAGGAAAGACCGTCGTCTGGTCCTGCGACCCGATGCATGGCAACACGATTACGGCAGGCGGGTACAAGACCCGCCCGTTCGACCGCATTCTCAAGGAAGTGGAAAACTTCTTTGCCGTCCACCGGGCTGAAGGCACCCATGCGGGCGGCATCCACGTGGAGATGACCGGCCGGAACGTCACCGAGTGCACAGGCGGTGCACGCGCCTTGACGGCCGAACAGCTCGGCGACCGCTATCACACCCATTGCGATCCGCGTCTCAATGCGGACCAGGCTCTGGAGCTTGCGTTCCTCATCGCCGAAAACCTCAAGAAAGAGCGCGACGGACGCGGCGCGGAACCGATCGCGGCAAGCGCATAAGACCGTTGCGCAACAACGGATCAAGGGGCGGCCGCGGTCGCCCCTTTTTTGCTTTAAGAACACTTCCCCCATCGTCATTCCGGACGAAGCCACGCGGAGATTCCACGGTCGGCCGTTGAGTTCGCTCGGTGCTCGTCTTTGAGAAAATTTGCGAAATCGGCCCGCCCGGTAAGGCTCGTTTAACGCTCGAGGCGCATATCTGCCGTAACGGCGGACTATGCGGTAAAGGGGCGAGGGCTTGCGCGAGACGTGGGATCTTTCGAAGGTTTCCTGCCTTGTTGCGGAAGACAACCTGCATATGCGCGCAATCCTGCGCTCGGTGCTTTCCGGCTTTGGCATCCGCACGGTTCTCGAGGCCAGCGACGGCGCGGATGCCCTTGAACTTGTCGTCGATCGAAAACCCGACATCGTTCTGTGCGACTGGGCCATGACCCCTTTTGGCGGCAGTGAGTTCCTGCGGATCCTGCGCAGCGATCACGATTCTGTGGTCAGCACGACGCCGGTGCTCATCGTCACGGCGCATGCCAGGCGCGCGACGATCCTGGAGGCCATTGGCATCGGCGTTCACGGCTTTGTCGCCAAGCCGATTTCTCCGGCAATCCTTTACAGCCACATTGGGGATATTCTGGAACGGCAGAAATTGTTCGGCCGCTCAAAGGGAATGCTCGGTCCGGGCTGGTCGAAACCCGGCGGTGGGCTTCGCGGCGCCAACGTGTCCGTTACGGCGCCTTTGCATCCGGCTGCCGAGAAAAGCGGCCAGGCGCTGCTTTAGACGCCATGGCGGCGGTAAAGCGGCAGCTTTCGCCTTTTCCGCGATTGCAACCTTTTGGCCATGCGGCTACACCAAGGGAAATGACACTTCCTGGCTATCGTTTCCATGACCTCTGATCGATTTAGACTGGCTGTCGCGCAGCTGAACCCAACCGTTGGCGATGTGACCGGCAATGCGGATCTCGTCCGCAAGGCGCGTGTCGAAGCGGCTGAAAAAGGCGCCGATCTCGTCCTGACCTCAGAGCTCATTCTGGCCGGCTATGTGCCGGAAGACCTTGTGCTGAAGCGGGCCTTCGTTCGGCGCTGCATGGAGGTTGCCGAAACGCTGGCGAAGGAGACGGCCGATGGCGGCCCGGGACTGGTGCTCGGCACGCCCTGGAGGGGCGATGACGGCAAGGTCTATAACGCGGTGCTTCTGATCGATCAGGGCGAGATCAAGGCCGTCCGTTACAAATACGATCTGCCGAATTACAGCGTGTTCGACGAAAAACGTGTTTTTGCGACAGGTCCCCTGCCGGGGCCGGTGGACTTCCGCGGCGTGCGCATCGGCCTGCCGATTTGCGAAGACATCTGGGACGACGAGGTCTGCGAGTGCCTGGAGGAAACCGGCGCCGAACTTCTGCTGGTTCCAAACGGCTCTCCCTACTGGCAGAACCGGGCGGAGGAACGCTTGCAGGTCGTCGTCTCCCGCGTGGTCGAGACCGGACTGCCGCTGATTTACTGCAACCAGTTGGGCGGCCAGGATGAGCTCGTCTTCGACGGCGGCTCCTTTGCCCTTCATGCCGACCGTTCGCTGGCATTCCAGATGCCGCAATTTGAAGCGGCGCTCGGCATTAGCGACTGGAAGCGCGAGGGGGACACCTGGATCTGCGAGAAGGGGGAGTTCGCAACACTGCCGGACCTCGACGAGGCCAACTGGAAGGCCTGTGTCCTGGGGCTTCGCGACTATGTCGAAAAGAACGGGTTCCCCGGTGTCGTTCTGGGGCTGTCCGGGGGCATCGATTCCGCGATCTGCGCCGCAATGGCGGTGGACGCCCTGGGCGCCGACAAGGTTCACGCGATCATGCTGCCCTATCGCTATACCTCCGAAGAGAGCATCAAGGATGCCGCGGCCTGCGCATCTCGCCTGGGCATCCGCTACGACACTATTCCGATCTCGGAACCGGTCGAGGGCTTCATGTCCGCGCTTCGCGGAATTTTCAAAGGCACGAAAGAGGACACGACCGAGGAGAACCTGCAGTCCCGTTCGCGCGGCGTCATCCTCATGGCCGTCTCCAACAAGTTCGGCAGGATGGTTCTCACTACCGGCAACAAGTCCGAGATGTCCGTCGGCTACGCGACGCTTTATGGCGACATGAATGGCGGTTTCAACCCGGTCAAGGACCTTTACAAGACCCAGGTCTATCACCTGTCCGCCTGGCGCAACGCCAACAGGCCGGACGGCCTGCTGGGGCCGGCAGGCGAGGTGATCCCTTCGAACATCATCATCAAGGTGCCGACGGCGGAACTGAGGGAAAACCAGACCGATCAGGATTCCCTCCCGCCTTACGATGTCCTTGACGACATACTGACATGCCTGGTGGAACATGAAATGTCTGTCAGCGAAATCGAGGAGCGCGGCCACAGCCGGGACCTGATCCACCGGGTTGAACATTTGCTCTACGTCGCCGAGTATAAGCGCCGGCAAGCGCCTCCGGGTGTGAAAATCACCGCAAGAAATTTCGGCAAAGACCGCCGGTATCCCATCACCAACCGCTTCCGGGACCGCTCCTGATCCTGCGCCGGTCCCGCGGCTCCAAAGATCATATGACCTATATTGCGTTCCTGCGCGAGAATGCACGCTGGTTGTCGGCCAGCTACCTGCTCGCGGTGTTCTCAGGCTTCGGCCAGACGTTTTTCATTTCTCTTTCCGGCGGGGACCTGCGGGCCGAGTTCGGCCTCAGCCACGGCGACCTGGGGCTGCTTTACATGCTGGCAACGCTCGGCAGCGCCCTGACGCTCCCCTATGTCGGCCGGAGCGTCGATCATTTTCCGGTCCAGCGAATTGCAGCGGTGGTCATCACCGGCCTGGCGCTGTTCTGCCTCGCAATGGCAACCACCTTCTCCGTGTGGATGATCGCCCTGGCCTTCTACGGCCTGCGTCTTTGCGGTCAGGGAATGATGACCCATACCGCGATCACGGCGGCCGGGCGCTGGTTTTCCGCGCGGCGCGGGCGCGCGGTTTCCATTGCTGTTCTCGGCTTTCCCACCGCCGAGGCGCTGTTCCCGCTCTGCTTCGTTGTGCTCAGCAACGCCTTTGGATGGCGCGGCGCCTGGACCGTCTCCGCCCTGGTGCTGGCGCTTGTGGCCCTGCCAGTGCTGATGATGCTCCTTTCCAGGGACCGCATCCCGAGCGCGGCGGAAGTTGCCTCCGTCAAGCCCGAGGGGCGGCAATGGACCCGCAAGGAGGCCCTGAGCGACCCGCGCTTCTGGCTGGTGTCCTGCGGGGTCAACGCGCCGGCCTTTATCGGGACGACGATTTTCTTTCACCAGGTCTATCTCGTGGAGTTGCGCGGCTGGACGCTCGAGCTGTTCGCCAGCTCGTTCCTGCTGATGGCCACGGGCGTCGTCTGTGCCTCGCTGGTGATCGGTCCGCTGATCGACCGCTTTTCGGCCAGACAGCTGCTGCCCTTCACGCTGATGCCGCTGACCGTCGGGTGCTTCGTGCTCGCCAACTATCACGCACCGGCGGCGGCATTCATCTTCATGGCGCTTGTCGGCATTTCCAACGGCTTCAACAGCACTCTTGTCGGCGCATTCTGGCCCGAGGTCTACGGAACCCGGCACATGGGCGCGATCCGCTCCGTCGCGTTTTCAATGATGGTGTTCGCCTCGGCGGCGGGCCCGGGGCTGATCGGCTGGCTGATCGACCTGAATGTTCCGTTCGACCGGCAGGTGACCGGGATGGCGCTCTATTGCGTGGCATTCATTGCCGTTCTGACCCTGATGTCGCGTGCCTACCGGTCAAACGCACTATCTTGAAACCGATCTCTGTTTTGGGGTTGCCGACTGTGCGATCCCCGGCTAACTGAAACGCCATGACCGTAACTGTTCGCTTTGCGCCGTCGCCGACCGGCCATATCCACATCGGCAACAGCCGTCCCGCCCTCTATAACTGGCTTTTTGCCAGAAAGTCGGGTGGGCGGTTCATCCTGCGCTTCGACGATACCGACCTGGTGCGTTCGAAACAGGAATATGTCGAGTCGATCGAACGGGACCTGCGCTGGCTGGGAATCGACCCGGACCGGATCGAGCGCCAGTCGGAGCGTGTCGCAAATTATGATGCCGCCGCGCAAAGGCTGAAGGACGCCGGCCTTCTCTATCCGTGCTACGAAACGCCGGACGAACTGGAGCGCCGCCGCTCGCGCCAGCGCGCGCTTGGCCGTCCGCCGGTCTATGACCGCGCAGCGTTGAAGCTGACGGATGACGAGCGGGCCGCACTGGAAGCGGAAGGACGCAAACCGCATTGGCGGTTCCTGCTGCCCAACCACGAGGGCAATCCCTTCGAGACGCAGCGCACCGAAGTCGCCTGGACCGATCTTTGCCGGGGCGAGCAGGCGGTCGACCTTGCCTCCATGTCCGACCCGGTGCTGATCCGCGCCGACGGGACGTATCTTTATACGTTCACGTCGATCGTCGATGACATCGACATGGGCGTGACCCACATCATCCGCGGCGAGGACCACGTGTCGAACACGGGTGTCCAGATTGCCATATTCGAGGCTCTTGGAGCCAAGGCCCCGGTCTTCGGTCACCACAACCTGCTGACGACACGGGAAGGCGAAGGGCTTTCGAAGCGCAAGGGCGCGCTGTCCATTGCCTCCTTGCGCGAATCCGGGCTCGAGGCCATGGCGGTTGCCTCTCTCGCCGTTCTGACCGGAACCAGCCAGTCCGTCGAGCCCGTACCCGCCATGGACGCCCTTGTCGAGAAATTCGACCTTGCCAGCGTCTCGAAATCAGCCGCCAAATTCGACCCGGAAGAACTCAGGAACCTCAATGCCCGCCTCGTTCATGAACTGCCGTTCGAGGCCGTCAAGGACAGGCTGGCCGGGCTCGGGATCGATGCTGGCCCGGAATTCTGGGAAACCGTGCGCGGCAATTGCGAGACGGTCGATGACGCCCGTACCTACTGGCAGGTTGTCGCCGGCCCCGTCGAAGGGCGGATCGACGAGGAAGACCGGGACTTTGTCGCCAGGGCCAGGGACTTCTTTCCCGAAGGGGAAGTGACCCGGGAGACGTGGGGCGCCTGGACCGGTGCGCTGAAGGCCGAAACGGGCCGAAAGGGCCGGGGCCTGTTCATGCCGCTGCGCCGTGTGCTCACGGGTATGGATCACGGGCCGGACATGAAGGATCTGCTGCCGCTTATTGGGCGACAAAATATTCTGGACCGACTACCCTGACGGGCGCCTTGCGGTCCTCCGCCGGGCGAAACCCCGGGTCTTCGCTCTTGAAGACCGGTGAGACGGATGCCAGCTCCGCATCCCCGTCAAGGGGGAGAGTGCGGGTCGACAGCAATGGCAGGCCGTCATCGGTCGTTGAATGGACCTCCACCACATCCGCGTCCCGCTTCAGCCTCTTTGCCGCATCACTGAGGCGAGCGGCGACATCAAAGCCCTTTTCCAGGTTGAAGCGCGTGTCAGGATCTTCGTAAGGCGGCAGATGCGCTCGTTCCAGCGGCGTTCCTGAGAGCGGTGAGGGAGTGTTGCCGCTTTCCTCGAAGGTGGCGCCCCGGCTCGGGTGCAGCGAGCGTCTGGGCAGGCCCGAACTGATATCGGCGAAGAAGACACGGTCTGCGGAGCCGGAGGACAGTTCTTTCCAGGACGAGGGGCTTTTCGACTGTTGCGCCGCTCGGCAGCTGCAGCCCTGCACGAATTCCGCCTTGTAGCGATTGGCGAACGGCTGCTCCGAATAGAGCTTGCCGGCCAGGGAAATCATCTGCGACCGATCTCCACCCGGGTTCCGGTAGACGTAAAGTTCGGTCGGAGCGGCCGGGCATATTTCGGAGCAGCGCGCCTCGTCATAGGGAAGATGGTTCTTGCCGGTCGAGAAGCTGAGCGGGAAGAAATAGCCGTCACAGGTGCGCACGCATAACGTCCGGAACGTGCCGCCGGTCGGAATGCGGGCACTGGATATGCTGCTGCTGTGTTGCGAACGCACCGCCCTTATCCCGGGGTCGCCCGATCGGGCCGACACGGTTTGGCGCGGTTGTTGGGATTGCCCGCCGAAAAGACGTGACAACAGCGAGCGCGGTTGGCCTTCGTCGGTTCGGGATCGGGCGTCTTGCGCCCGGGCGGGGGCGTTGCAATTCTGGCTGGCAAGCGACGCCTTGATCTGTCGAAGCCGCCCGGTGCTGGCAGAAGAGCCGCCGCCGGACTTTGCCAGTTGACGCTCGATCGCGGCCAGATTGGTCTTCATCTGCTTGATCTTGCCGTTGAGCGACTTGCACTCGGGTGTCGACGAATTCGCGCAGCCGAGATAGCCCGCATCCCGCTGCGCGGCGGTAAGCGCCTCTTGCTGCCGGGCCTTGGCAGACGTCCATTTCTGTGCGGCGGGAGATTGCGAAGCGGAACCCGATTCCAGGCGGCGCAATTCGGCCTGCAGGCTCGAACAGCTGGCGGCGGATGCGTCCGCTGCGGGCAGGACGAAGACGGCGCAGACGGCAAGTGCGCGAAATAAATCAGCAGACCCGACTTTGCTCCAAAGCCTCATACCCATCCCCTGCAGCGCGGCACAGCCTTGCGGTGGCGCGTCACTATCGCTGTCGTGACATCAATAGCAATCAAAGCGCTCACGTTCGGTTAATGGCCGTCGCTTCCAAGGGATCTCGCGGCCTTGTGCAGCCGTTCGAAAATGTCGTCCAGAAGGGCTTTCTGCTCCTCTGTGAGCGCGTCCTGCAGCTCTGCGGAATAAGCCAGCGCGTCAGGGACGATATCCTGATACATCCTGCTGCCCTTCGGGCTCAGTTTCAGGGTCTGTTCGCGCTGGTCATCCGGGTTTCTGTCCCGCACGATCAGGCCGCGCTTCTCCAGCGCGGCTACGGCCCGGCTCACCTTCGTCTTGTGCATCGATGTCGACCGGCTGATGTCACGCGCGGTCAGCGCCTTGTATTCGCCCAGGGTCGCGACGACCCGCCATTCCGGGATGCCGATGCCGTATTTCTCCGCATAGATCCTGGAAAAGGAGCGGCTGACGGTTTCGGCCAGATGATTGAGTTGATAGGGCAGGAACCTGCTCAGTTTGAGAACGGGCTTCTGCTCCTGCGCCGGCTTGGTCTGAAGGGTGGTTGAACCTGGTTCGTCGGACATGAATTGGACGCTGCCTCGGAGGTTTCTTGAGCCGCATCGCGGCGACGGATGAGCATTGCCGTGATCCGGCCATCTTCTCTTAATACATCAACCTGCATTCGGGTGTTTCACCTGAAGGCAGAAAAGGTGATCGCTTTCAAAGTTCTAGAGCACCCCGTGAGACTGCTGGATGCTCCAGGCCGCAGTCTCTTGAGCCGGGAGCCGGGAGCCGGGATAAGGGGCTGGGGCGCGACAAGTATAGTCGATTGAAGTTGTCGGGAAAGACAACCGCCGCAGCTTTAAAACAATTCGCGGGGATGCAAGCAAGATTGGCGCTGAGCTTTGAGTGCATATAGTGAACGGGCGGCAATATAGGCAGACCTATCTGTTGATAAGAAAGGAATAGTTAAGGAATTAACGAGGGAAGATTTGCGAATCAGTGAAGGAAACTGAGACGCTACAGTCAACAAGAAAAGCCGAGACGCCGGATGCATAGCCACAGGCAAGCACTCAGCCGGCAGGAAAGCGAGGCCGCTATGGTAGACGTTAAGAACAAGTCCGCAGCTGTGGGAGATAACGAACGGTTCGAGGAACTGGGCCGTGGGTGTTACGCCTATAGCGCCGATGGCTGCTCCAACACGGGAGTGATCATAGGCGAACGGGGTGTTCTGATTGTCGACGGCCAGGCAAGCCCCGAGCTCGCCGAAAAGGTGCTGAGCAAAATCCGTGACATCACCGACAAGCCGGTCAAACAGCTGGTCCTGACCCATTTTCACGCGGACCATTCGCTCGGCTCTCCGGCCTTTGAGCCGGGGGAAATCGTTGCTTCCGACCTCACCAGGCGCATGATGGATACCCGCGGCAAGGAGGAAATCCGGCTTTCAAGGGAACGTTCTGCGGAACTGTTTGCCGGCCTGCCCGCAAATGGTGAAGTCGTCGAACCCACAATGACCATCGCTTCCTCCATGACGATCGACCTTGGCGGGCTTGACGTCCGGCTGATGCATCTGGGCCGCGGTCACACAATGGGAGACATTGTCGTCTGGGTGCCGGCCAGTTCGGTCATCTTCTCCGGCGATCTGGTTCAGAAATCCGCTGCGCCCTATTGCGGCGATGCCCATCTCGCCGATTGGCCGCGCGCACTCGACCGCATTTCCGCCTTCCGGCCGAATGCGCTGATGCCGGGTCGCGGCCGGTCCGCGCTCGGGGCACAGGCTGTTGCGACAGCCATTGAAACCACGCGCGATTTCGTCACGACACTGCGCGACGCCGCAGCAGCATGCGTCGATCAGGGCCTTGGCCTCAAGGATACGTTCCATGCGGTGAAAGACGCTCTGGTTCCGCAATTCGGGCAAAGGGAGGATTTCGACTTCCATTTGCCGTTGAACGTCGCGCGCGCCTATGACGAGGCACTCGGCCTTGATCAGCCGCAGGTCTGGACGCGCGAGCGCCATGCCGATCTTCGCGATGCGCTGAAAGGCGCACTGGCTGCAGGTGAGCCGGAAGAAGAAACCGTGGCGCCGGTCGAGGAGGCTGCCCCCGAGGCCGAGCCGGCAACCGAAAACAGCACATCCGTTGCACCGGCCGACAGCGAGGGAACCGAGCTTGTCTCGGACAACGACTTCGCAGCCTCGCTTTCTCAGGCACCGGAGGAAGAAGAATCCGGCGACGACGAGCCCTTTGACTTTTCGGCGGACGATGCCGTTGAAATCGGCAGCGATGAGGAAACGTCTGCTTCAGAAAACGAAGAGAGCGGCGCAGAGGGCGAAAAGGTTCTGGAAGAGACCCGCTAAGGCGCGTCCTGGCCTGGTGACAATCCTCGATCAGGTCGTCATCCCGGCGCGCCCTGCGCCTGGCCGCGATGTAATTTTTGCAGGCTGAAGCCCGCCAGCGCGGCCACGTTCTCTTCTGAGCCCCTCCCGAGAAAGGCCGGGCGGCCGCAACTTCATTGCTGTCCCAGCCTCCCGACGGCTTTCCGATTTTCCTGCGCGTTCTCCCTGCCCACGTGCCTTGGCGTGTCCTGCTCAACTTCCTGCTTGACCGTCGGAATGCCGACCCCACATGTCTGAGGTCCCACTAACCGGAGGCCAAAATGCGTTTTCTAACCGCCGCTGCTCTTGCCATGGCACTGTGTATCCAGGGGACTGGGGCTGCGCTATCCGCGGAAGACCCCGATCTCATCTTCAAAAAGTCGACCGTCTGGAAGTTTCTGACCCCGGACCACAAGCTCGCGACCTATGCCATTGACGATCCGATCGTGGAGGGCGTTGCCTGTCATTTCACCGTGCCCGAAAAGGGTGGTGTCTCCGGTTGGCTCGGAGTTGCCGAGGAGGTGTCCGACATTTCGCTGGCCTGCCGCCAGGTCGGTCCGGTCACCATCAAGGAAAATTTCGAGCAGGGCGAGGAAATGTTCCGCCAGCGCCGCTCGCTCCTGTTCAAGAAAATGCAGATCGTGCGCGGCTGCGATACCAAGCGGAACGTGCTTGTCTACCTGATCTATTCCGACAAGCTGATCGAGGGCAGCCCCAAGAACTCCACCTCCACTGTTCCGATCATGCCCTGGGGCGATGAGACGCCGCCGAAATGCGAGGAATTCGTGAAGGGCTGAGCGTCGGCAGGAATACGTCCGGACGCGGATCATACCAACCGTCATTGATTATGGCCCATCTGACCGAGTTTTCGGACCGTCCGGCGAGGAGGGCTTCGCAGGGCGATGCGGGGCATCGGCCAAGAAGTGCGACGACGTCCGGGCGTTTCGAAAACTCGGCCTTCGGTGGACCATATCGGCCCGCCGGACGTCGTTGCATCGCTTGCCCGACCGGACGGTCGCGCTGCGCGACGCGCCTCGCCGACAAACCGATCTGGTCCATCAGATGAGTCATAATCAATGACGGTTGGTATCAGTCCGCGTCTACAGCTTCCAGACGCTTGCCGACCGGCAGGTCGGTTCCGGCGCAGAAATGCTTGTAGAGCATCCCCATGATGTCTTTCACCGGTTCACTGGCCAGACGGTAGTAGATCGTGGTGCCTTCGCGCCGGGTGGTGACCAGGCCCTGGGCACGCAAAAGAGCCAGCTGCTGCGAGACAGTCGGCATGCGCATGCCGGTTTGCTCTGCAAGATCACTCACGCAACGCTCTTCCTCAAGCACGAGGCACATCAGCAGTAGACGCGGCGCAGACGCCATCATTTTCAAGAAATCAGCCGCGGATTCTGCTTTTTCTTCAAGTGCTTTGTAGTCCATGGGTCGACCTTGCCAAACATCCGGTGAAACTGCAAGCTTGAGTCAAGCTTTCAGCTTTCACGCGCCTTTTATATCCGCGCGGCCATCGTGACAATGATGTTTCCGTCGCCACATCCGGTTCCGGTTAACAGGCACATGCTTTTCTGCTGCATTTCATTGCCGAAAGCCTTGGTGCCATCTGTGATCATGATGATGGCGGCAAATGGACCGCCCAGAACGATGGCGAGAAATATAATGACGAAAATGCGGTTCAACATGGGTTTCTCCTGACGGCAATCTGTATCCATTGCCCGGAGAATAGGGGTGGTGCCTTGAACCCATGCTGAGCGGCGCATTCAGCTTCCGTTCAGTTATCTAAACATCGTGAAAACGAATTAAATTTCAATTGGTTGACTGTATTCCTGGGGCCGTTTTCACCCTATAAAATGCGTCATGACAGCTCCCCAAAATGAACGTCGACGCCTGGAAATCGCCTAAAAATCGCCTAAAGATTTTGGGTCATGGCGGTTCTGAGCGCCTCCAGCAAAACCTCGTCGCGCCCGTAGATGTCCTTTCTGAAATGGGTCGACCCGTCCTTGTTCATCCAGGCCGTCAGATAGGTCAGGTGAACTTCGATGAGCGCCTGTGGCTTGACGACGGTGCGCTCGCCGCTGTCGCGTATCTGTTCCCAATGACCAGGCGTGGCGTTGACGTGGTCCAGAAGAACGCCCGCAAGCGCAAACGGATCCGAGACCCGGATGCAGCCATGGCTGAAGGCGCGCTCCGGGCGGGCGAACAGAGACTTCGACGGCGTGTCGTGAATGTAGATGTTGAACTTGTTCGGGAACATGAACTTCACCCGCCCAAGCGCGTTGCCATCGCCCGGGTCCTGACGCAGGCGGAAGGGGAAGTTTCCGCCCGAATAGCTGTTCCATGCGATCTGCCTTGCGGGAATTTCCTGACCGTCCTGAAAGACACAGAATCTGCTGATCCCCCAGGGCCATGGGATTCTGCTTCAGCTTAGGCAGGTATTCCTTCGTCGCAATGGAGTAAGGCACGTTCCAGTAGGGATTGATCTCCACATACTCCAACTGGTCGGAGAAGACCGGAGTTGCGTGATAGGGCTTTCCGACGACGACGCGCGCCGTGTGGACGGTCTTGCCGTCGCGGACCACCTTCAGGTTCTGGTCGGCAAGGTTCACGAAAATATAGAAGTCGCCCAGATCGTCGCGCATCCAGCGGCGGCGCTCCATGTTGAGCTCCATCTGGATGAGCTTGTCCTGGATCGGAATGTTGAGCTGCGCCAGCGTATTCTTGCCGACCACGCCGTCCGCATCGAGGCCATGATACTCCTGGAAGATCTTGACAGCTTCGACCAGGGCGCCGTCATAGATGTCGCCTGCATGTTCGGCTGCCGCGGGAACATCCTCTTCCATCAGCCTCGTGCGAAGGACGGGAATGCGCGGGTCGCTCATGCCGGGTTTCAGTACGTCTCCGTCCGGCATGGGCGTGAAGCCGCCGGCCGCGGCCTTCTCCCTGTACTGGGCAAGGCGACGCTTCAGCCTGGCATAGTTGTCCGATTGCGGCGGGAGACCATCCAGAAAGGCGCTGAAGTCGACGGCCTGTTCCGCATTTTCAAAGAGTTTCTTCGGGTCGGGCCGGTGCGGGAAGAGGTTGAGCGCCTTGTTGACCTTGTTGGGCTGCACGCGGCCGGAGGATACATGCGTCACGTAACGCAGGAACTGAACCGACAGGTCCAGATCGAATTTTGCCCATTCCTCCGGGGTCTGTGCGGTTTCGGAGCGTTGCGCCAGCTCCAGTGGGCCGTAATTGTTCGGATCGAGTGCATGATCGTTGGCGGCAGCCATCGTGGCGATCGCCAGGTGGGCATATTCCGTCAGGCCGTTCTCGTTGAACCAGACCGGGGCAAATGCGCGTTCGCCGTAATAGAGCACCAGCCCTTGCGCAATATCGGGCGATAATGCCGCCTGGATTGCTTTGGCGATCGGTGTCTCAGGCTCCGGAAAAACAGGGGGCGCTGGTGCGGTCCGGGCTTGCTTGGCCGCCTCGGTCTGCGCCTGCGCTTCCGCCTGCACGGGAGACTGGAGTGCCGCAAGCCCCAGCGCGGCGAAGAAAAGAAAGCCGGCTGAAATAAAACCACCTGGAAAAATGCGCCCCACAGGAAAATCTCCTCATGATTCTCAGTCAAGCAAGCATAGATCAACAATCCGTCAGGTGAAATCTCAAGAAAGCAGAAAAGCTGTGCCGCCTTTTTGGCTTTGAAGCGCTCCATCCGGGATGGGAACAATTTGCGCAGCTCGACCTCAACTTGCATGTGGCATCGGTTCCGCAGGCCCGCGCGCCTCGCCGCTTCATGGCAATTGTGGCCTTGACCGCATTCGGTTTTCCGGTCCATAAAGCTGGCCATGATGACGGCCACACGGAACATCATTTCGATCACCATTATTTGCAGCTAGCGACACCGCTGGCTGTGGCCGTTCCCTCTTGGCACAAATTCCTCTGAGACGGACCGCCCGGCCAGCCGGCCAGGAGACCGTTTGACATGAGCGCCGCTGAGACGGAAACATCCGGCACTTTCAAGGGCTTGAGGCTCACCAACACGTTGACCCGCCAGAAGGAAGATTTCAGGGCGATCGACGATGAGAACGTGCGTCTCTATGTCTGCGGACCGACTGTCTACGATTTCGCGCATATCGGCAATGCCCGGCCGGTCATCGTCTTCGATGTGCTGTTCCGCCTGTTGCGCCATCTTTATGGCGCGGCGCATGTCACCTATGTGCGCAACATCACCGACGTCGACGACAAGATCAACGCAAGGGCCCTGCGCGACTATCCCGACCTGCCGCTCAACGATGCGATCGCCCGGGTGACGCAGCAGACGGCGGATCAGTTCCACAAGGATATCAAGGCGCTCGGCGTTCTGGAGCCGACCTTCGAGCCGCGGGCAACACAACATATCGACGGCATGATCGGGATGATTAAGGTGCTGATCGAAAAGGGCCATGCCTACGAGTCCGGAGGCGAGGTGCTGTTCGATACGCACTCCATGCCGGACTATGGCGGGCTTTCGAAGCGCAAGTTGGACGAGCAACTGGCCGGTGCGCGCATTGCCGTTGAGGCACACAAGAAGAGCCCCGGCGATTTCGTGCTCTGGAAACTCTCCTCCGACGAGGAGCCAGGCTGGGACAGCCCCTGGGGCCGCGGGCGTCCGGGCTGGCATATCGAATGCTCGGTGATGAGCGAACACCACCTCGGCAAGGTCTTCGACATTCACGGCGGCGGGCTGGACCTGATCTTCCCGCACCACGAGAACGAGATCGCCCAGTCCCGTTGCGCCCATGGCACCAGGGTCATGGCCAACTACTGGCTTCACAACGGCTTTCTGCAGGTGGAAGGCAAGAAGATGTCCAAGTCGGAGGGCAACTTCTTCACCATCAAGGAACTCCTGGAAAACGAAACCTTCGGCGGCCGCAAATGGCCCGGCGAAATTCTGCGCATGGCCATGCTGATGACGAGCTACCGCGAGCCGATCGACTTTTCCGTGCGCAAGCTGGAAGAGGCCGAGCACCTTCTGGCCAGGTGGCCCGAGCCGGTGGAGACCGACGCCGCACCCGCGGCGGAAGTCGTCGCGGCGCTCAATGACGACCTGAACACGGCAGCCGCCATCCAGACCCTGCATGCCCTCGCCGTCGAGGCGGCAAAGGATCCTGAAAAGCTGGCGGTCTATTCGGCATCGGCGGCACTGCTGGGTGTCGGGCCGCTCAAGGCGGACCTCTCCGGTGTTGACACCGCGGCCGTCGAGGCCGCCGTCGGCGCCCGGCTGGATGCCTTGAAGTCCAAGAACTGGGACGAGGCCGACAGGATCCGCAATGAGCTGTCGTCTCAAGGAATCCTCCTAAAGGATTCAAAAGACTCCGAAACCGGCGAGCGCGTGACAACCTGGGAGGTCAAGCGGTGAACTCTGTTCCGGCGGATAGGCGGGATACCCCCCTCTGTCCTTTCGCGGGGAAGGTGCTCGCGTTGATCGATAGGGGAGGTGTCTGCCCTTTGCGACCCGTTCAGCGTGCCTGCGGAAAGGAGACCTGCTGATGAGCGAGGTCAAGCCCCTGACCGGCGGCTGTCAGTGCGGGGCCGTGCGCTACCGGGTGCGCGGGGAGGTCGGATATCCGCATCTGTGCCACTGCCGCATGTGCCAGAAGGCCTCGGGCAATTTCTTTCTGCCGCTGATCGGAGCGGCGAAAAAGGATTTTGAGTGGACCCGCGGCGAGCCGTCCTGGTTTCATTCGTCCAGGCCTGTCCGGCGCGGTTTCTGCCAGGCCTGTGGAACACCGCTCGCTTTTGACACGATTGGCGGCGACCATATCGCTTTCACCCACGGAAGTCTGGACGACGTCGCAGCCGTCGTGCCAATTGAGCAGTCCGGCGTCGAGGGGCGGGTGCCTTTCTACGCCGCGTTGTTCAGCTTGCGGGAAAGTCAGTCAAACCGGGATGATCTGCCGGGCGGTATCGATGACGTTGCATCGAGCAACTGCCAGCATCCGGATCACGATACGCAAACCTGGCCAAGGAGGAACTCATGACGAAAATCTACACGGGCGGATGTCAATGCGGGGCCGTGCGGTTCCGCGTTTCCGGAGAGCTCGGAAAAGGGTCGATCTGTCACTGCCGCATGTGCCAGAAGGCTTTCGGCAATTTCTATGCGCCTCTTGTCAGCATTCGGGAAGGCGGGGATCTGACTTGGACGCGGGGCCAGCCGAAACGGTTCCAGAGTTCCAATATGGTCGCGCGCGGCTTTTGCGCGCAGTGCGGTACGCCGCTGACCTATGAAACTCCGGAAGGCGACGCGATCGCGATCGGCGCCTTCGACAATCCGGCGGAAATCGTTCCTGTGATCCAGTTCGGCGTCGAGGGCAAGCTGCCCTATACGGACCACATGGCGGACCTGCCGACACGAACCACGGAAGAAGATTTTGAAACGGCGGCCTTTCTGGCCTCCATCGTCTCCAACCAGCATCCCGATCATGACACGAAAACCTGGCCGCAGGCCAGCGAAACGGACAACGGATAACAGGCAGCCGCAGGGCTGGGCAGGACACATTGATGACCAAGGAACGCCTCTACCTCTACGACACCACGCTCCGCGATGGCGCGCAAACCAGCGGCGTCGATTTCTCGGTGAATGAAAAGATCGTCGTTGCCGAATTGCTGGAGCGGCTGGGGGTCGATTATGTGGAAGGCGGATATCCAGGCGCCAATCCGACGGATACGGAGTTCTTCAGCGAGAAGCGCACGGCGAAGGCGGCCTTTACCGCGTTCGGCATGACCAAGCGGGCGGGCCGCTCCGCCGCCAATGATCCCGGTCTTCAGGAGATCCTCGCCGCCAGGTCCGACGCCTGCTGCTTTGTTGCCAAGGCGTGGGATTACCACGTTCGTGTCGCGCTCGGATGCACCAATGAGGAGAACCTGCAGTCGATCGAGGAAACCGTCGCCGCCGCCGTCGCGGCCGGCAAGGAAGCGATGATCGATTGCGAGCATTTCTTCGACGGCTACAAGGCCAATCCGGGTTACGCCCTTGAATGCGCCCGTGCCGCCTATCTGGCAGGCGCACGCTGGGTCGTGTTGTGCGACACCAATGGCGGCACGCTTCCGGATGAAATCCATGACATCGTCACCCGTGTGCAGGAAGTCGTGCCCGGGAGTCACCTGGGCATCCACACCCATGACGACACCGGCCACGCCGTCGCCAACTCCCTGGCGGCGGTCGATGCCGGTGTACGCCAGATTCAGGGAACGCTGAACGGCCTCGGCGAGCGCTGCGGCAATGCCAACCTGATCACGCTGATCCCGACCCTCAAGCTCAAATCCGCCTATGCGGACCGTTTCGAGATCGGCGTGAGCGATGGGCAGCTCAGGGAGATCTCGTCGATTTCCCATGCTTTTGACGAGATCCTGAACCGCTCGCCCGACCGGCAGGCGCCCTATGTCGGCGAGACCGCCTTTGCCACCAAGGCGGGCATCCATGCTTCCGCCATCCTCAAGGACCCGCAGACCTACGAGCATGTGGACCCGGAATGCGTCGGCAATCGGCGGCGTGTTCTGGTGTCCGATCAGGCGGGCAAGAGCAATCTCATCGGCGAACTCACCCGGGTCGGCATCCAGGTCGACAAATCCGATCCGCGGCTCGACCGGCTGCTGGCGCTGGTGAAGGAGCGCGAAGCGGAGGGCTATGCCTATGAGGCCGCGGATGCTTCATTCGAGTTGCTCGCGCGGCGGGAGCTGGGGGAGGTGCCGCGGTTTTTCGAGATCAATTCGTTCCGCGTGATGGTGGAGCGCCGGTTCAATGCGATCGGCGACCTGGTGACCGTCTCCGAAGCGGTGGTGAAGGTGGATGTCGACGGAGAGACCCGCATGTCCGTGGCCGAGGGCAACGGGCCGGTCAATGCGCTCGACATGGCGTTGCGCAAGGATCTGGGCAAATACCAGTCCGCGATCGAAGGTCTGGAGCTCATTGACTACAAGGTCAGAATCCTCAATGGTGGCACGGGCGCGGTCACGCGCGTTCTGATCGAAAGCCACGATACGAAAACCCATCGCCGCTGGTTCACGATTGGAGTGTCGTCCAATATCGTCGATGCCTCGTTCCAGGCCTTGGCGGATTCCATTACATTCGCGCTGATGAAGGCCAACCTCACCTGAGGCGCCGCTACGGCCGTTCTCCAAAAGGGCAAATCCGATGTCGCAGACGGTGCTGCCGGACTCCGAGTCGACGGCCGAGTTCCGGCAAGGTCTTTTGTTCGGCCTGGCCGCCTACGGCATGTGGGGCTTTCTTCCGGCCTACTACAAGCTGACGGATACGGTTCCGGGGGACATCGTCGTGTCTCATCGCATCCTGTGGTCCGTGCTCTTTGTCGGCGTTTTTCTTTACCTGCGCGGCCGCTGGCCGGAGGTGCGGGAGATCTTCCACCAGCCGAAAATCGTCCTGGGGCTGACGGCCTCCGCATGTTTTATCGCGGTCAACTGGCTGGTGTTTGTCTGGGCGATTACCAACGAGCGGGTGCTTGACGTTTCGCTTGGCTATTTCATCAATCCGCTGGTGAGCATCCTGGTCGGCCTGGTAGTGCTGCGCGAGCGATTGAGGCTCTGGCAGGGGATTGCGGTCGCTATCGCAGCCTTGGCCGTTATCCTGCAGGCGGTCCTTGCCGGAGGCGTTCCATGGGTCTCGCTGATGCTGGCCTTCTCATTCGCCGGATATGGCTATGTCCGCAAGGTCACGCCGGTCAAGGCAACGCCCGGCCTGTTCGTCGAAACGCTGCTGCTCTTTCCGCTCGCCGCCAGCTATATGCTGCTGAACCTGAGCTGGGGTGTCGATGCGCTGGTTCTGGACGATCTGCCGGTTCTCCTCGCCCTTGCCGGAACGGGCGTTGTCACCGCTGTACCCCTGATCTGCTTTTCTTCGGCCGCGCGCCGCCTGCCGCTCTTCATGCTCGGGTTGATGCAATATCTCGCACCGTCCCTGCACTTCCTGATGGCGGTCTATATCTGGGGGGAACCACTGGACCAGACCAGGCTGATCGGTTTCTTGCTGATCTGGGCGGCGCTGGCGGTCTTCACCTATGACAGCTGGCGCCGCTATCGGGGTGCCGCCCGAAGGGCCGCGTGACAGTACGAGCGGCGGATCAGCCTGTTGAAACCAGTTGGCCCCGCCCGGTGCGCTTGGCGGTATAGAGCCTGAGGTCGGCGCCCTTCAGGGCGTCGCCCAGCTTGCCTTCCTGAATGGGGGCGAGGCCGATGCTGGTTCTCATGTGGTGCTCCTCACCCGCATGTCTGACCGGTGAGGTCTGAATGGTGTCCAGAAGGCTTTCCAGAAGGTGGACGACGTCTTCTTCCGTCTTGTCGCGGAATACGACGCAGAATTCATCGCCGCCAAGGCGGGTGACCACATCCCGTTCGCCGGAAAGCTTCAGCAGATGCCGGGCAAAGCTCGTCAGCACGGCATCGCCGAAGTCGTGGCCGAGCTTGTCGTTGATGCTCTTGAAGGAATCCAGGTCGAGGAGGGCGAGCCAGTGCCGGCTGTTTTCCGAAGTCGGCCAGGACTTGACCGCCTTGGCGACTCCCTCCAGCAGGTAACGCCGGTTGTAAAGCCCGGTCAGGGCGTCCCGCATCGCCAGGTTGTTCAGCTCTTCGATGCGGTACATGTAGTCGAGGTTCTGCGAAATCCGCAGCAGCAGTTCTTCCGGCGGGCAATGCTTGTCGACGAAATCCGCCGCGCCGTATTTGAGAAACTGCACCCGGTTTTCCGGCTTGGCATAGGAAGACATGCCGATCACGCCGACTTCCTCCGCCTTGTGCTGGCGGCGCACGGCTTTCAGAAACGCAAAACCGTCCTTGCCCGGCATGAAATAGTCCGCCAGAACCAGCTTGATGTCCGTGTTCTCTTTCAAGCACTGAAGGGCTTCGTCGGTGGAGCCGGCCTGGTACACCTTGTAAAGGTGCTTGGCGACGATCTGCGAAATGGCTTCGCGTTCAACGTGAGCATCATCGATGACGAGAACGCCGATTTTCGGGTTATGCGCCAGCTTGCGGATCAGGTCGGCGACGTAATTCAGACTGCCGGGGAGTCTTTCAGGACGTAGTCGATCACGCCCTTGCTCAGCATCTTGTTCCGGATTTTCGGATCGAAACGGCTGGTGAAGACGATGGTCGGGATGTGCCTTTCACTGCACAGGTCCACGATCTCGCCGTCCGGCGCGTCGGGTAGTGTCAGGTCGACGAGGGCAAGGTCCGGGTCGCCGATCGGAAGATCCAGGCAGTTTTCCGCCTCCGCATAGGATCGGGCAACCATGATCTGGTGACGGCCGACTTCATGCAATTTCTTGACGATCGCCTTTTCAAAGAACGATGCGTCTTCAACCAGGAGAGTGGTCTGCATGGCGTGGCCTGCTGCTCTGGAAAGAGTGGCGAACCCCCATTGATTGCCTCTCCCTCTTAGATTTCACGTAACGGTACTGTCCAATTCGGGCGACTCCAACTGATAAACATCAATTTTTGCCAGTCCTATGGCATGTAATGCAAATGGGTAAATAATTCGGATTACCCGAGACAGAACCCGTCGAATATGACGCGCCGGAGCCAAAACGGCGAGGAGCCGGAAGGAAAAGTCGGCAGGTGGATGGGTGCGTTGGCCAAGGGGTTTTGGCGCTGGCCGTCGCAGCCGTCTTGGCACGGCTGCAATCGAGTTTGGAAGTCCGGGCCCTAAAGTTCCGAAACCGTAGCGACTTCGTCCGGATTATCCTGGTCCCCGCCGCCAACGGCCCGTTGCAGCATCGGCAGGACATCTTCGACGCGTTTGGCCACCAGATAGGGCACTTCCGTCTCCGGACGGATATAGCCCTGGGCGCGCATATGGTCGAACAGTTCGAGAAGGGGCGACCAGAAACCGTTGATATTGGCAAGCGCCACGGGCTTGCGATGCTGGCCGAGCTGCGCCCAGGTCATCATCTCCACGGCTTCCTCAAGCGTTCCGATGCCGCCAGGCAGGGCAATGAATGCATCCGCCTTCTGGAACATCAGGTGTTTTCGCTCGTGCATGTCCTTGGTGATGATCAGGTCATCCAGGGATTCCAGCATGACCTCCCGCTTTTCGAGGAAATGCGGTATAATGCCGGTGACTTTGCCGCCCGCTTCCAGTGCCGAATTCGCAACCGTGCCCATCAGACCGACCGAGCCGCCGCCATAGACCAGGCGCAGGCCTGCCTCGGCGATGAGCTGGCCGAGCCGGGTGGCGGCCGCCTCGTGGGACAGGTCCGAGCCAAAGCTGGAGCCGCAATAAACACAGACGCTTGTGAGCTGATTTTGAGGAACCGTATTCATGACGCAAAGATGTGGCCCGTGACTGTCGAGACGTCAAGCATTCTGTTTGAAAGCTCGTGGCTCCAGCCTGATTTCTTGCCGTGCCTTTAAAAGACAGCTATGCATGCAATTTGATAGAATATTGTCACGGCGACGTGCCGCGCCCCATATACATGTGGGACTGATACAGAAAAGCCTTGGGATTTCCTTCTGGCGTTTCTGATGGGATGAGAAATGACTAAACAGAGACTGATCTGGACTTTGGCCGTGGCGGTACCGGTGGGACTGGCGGCGCTGGCAGCCGGTTATGTCTATCGTGATACCGGACGTGTGCCATTTCAGGAGCAGGCCGACGATTCCGCTCCCGCCGGCTCCACGAGCGTGGCGAAGCAGCAGGCAGCCGATGGCGGACCCGATGCCGCGTCCGAGACGGTCCAGTCCGCGCAAACTCCCGCTGTTCAGGACCAGCAGGCCGGTGAAAACGCCCCGATCAAGGGGCCGAGCTTCGATGTGGTCGGAGTCGAGTCCACCGGTGAAACCGTCGTGGCCGGCCGCTCCGAAGCCGGTGCCATTGTTGCCCTGACCGCCAATGGCAAGGTGGTCGGAAAGACCATCGCCAACGAGGTGGGGGAATGGACCATCATTCTCGACGAACCTTTGAAGCCCGGAGATTACGATGTCGGGCTGGAAGTGCATGACGACCAGGGCACCGCCATTGAACATTCCGAACAGCGCCTGGCAGTTTCGCTCGCCGAAGACGGCAACGAAAAGCCGCTTGTCGTCCTGAACACCCCGGACGGCCCATCCGACATCCTACAGAAGCCGGCCGGCGAACAGCAAGTGGCCGGAGTGCAGGGCAAGGAAGACATGAGCGGGTCCGAAACCGCCGGAACGGTGGTCGCCGCGGTGCAGGAAACGCCGGACGATGCTGACCCGGATGTGTCCGGCCAGCAGGCAGCTGCGCCCGGGGGCGCCGGGCAGGCACCGGAGGGCGGCGACGCATCGGCGGTTGCCGTAGGCGCGGCTCCGGCCGGCCAGCAGACTGGAATACAGCAGGACACGGCGGGGGTCGCCGCGCCCGGTACACGTGACGAAACCGGTAAGACTTCTCAGAATCCGGAGACGGCTGCGCCCGCCGTGACGGCATCGGCCGAGGCAAACTCCGGCGAAGCATCCGCCCTTGAGGCCGATACGTCTGCGCCCGCAGTGACTGTCGAGGCGGTCGAGTCCGAAAAGGACCGGGTGTTCATTGCCGGCACGGGCGTGCCGGGATCTTCGGTTCGCGTCTATGTCGGCGAAGATTTTCAGGGCGAAGCCAAGGTGAATTCCAGCGGCAGGTGGCTCGTCGAAGGCGACAAGAACGTGGCCGAGGGCAATGTGGAAGTCCGCGCCGATCTCATTGCCGAGGGCGGCGATTCCGTCGATGCGCGCGCTGCGGTGACCTTCTCCAAGGAGGAAGACCGGCAGATCGTTCTGACCAAGGTTGTGGCAACCGGTGTCAGCGGCAATGCCGGCACGCAAGGAGCGGAAGTCCAGAAGGCCTTGCCGGTGGTCATCATCCGCAAGGGAGACAATCTCTGGCGCATTTCCCGGCGGCTTTATGGTGACGGCGTCCGCTACACCACGATATATCAGGCCAACAAGGAACAGATCCGCAATCCGGACCTGATTTATCCGGGGCAGGTGTTTCTCACTCCGGAAGAGGACCTGAACTGGGCAAGTCCGGATGAGGAAAACGGCCGAAACGGCTGATTTCGAGCAGTTTTTCAGGTAGAAAAAGGCAGGATACCGTAATCGGTTCCCTGCCTTTTTTGCTCTGCCTCTTGTATTGGGGGTGATTCATCGCATATCACCGATGAGACACGGGTGTGTGATTTGAGGGAGCAGCCTGATGAGCAGGGCGGGACCGCCGTCGGAAAAAATCTGCACGGCGCCAAAGGAAGAGTTGGCGGGCTGTGAAGAGCTCGCGGCGATCTTTCGTGCGTTGGGGCACCCGGCGCGTCTTGCCATCGTCAAGCAGCTTGCAAAGCAGAACGAGGCCTGCTGCGGAGAGATCGTGAACCATCTGCCGCTGGCTCAGTCTACGGTTTCTCAGCATTTGCAGGTCCTGAAGGAGGCAGGTCTCTTGACCTGCGATGCCCGCGGCCGCAATTGCCATTATCTGCTCAACTGGGACAGGCTCGCTCAGGCGGAGCGCCATTCGAACGAATTCTGGTCCCGGCTCAATTCAGTGCCGGCAGCCTGCACGGAACAGAGCAAATTGGCGCCGGCGACCAAGGATTAACGCGATCCGGAGCCGCCCGGCATTCGTGCGAATGCGTGCGGAAAGCTTCGACGATCTGAAATCGATCAACCTTTTGCTTCTGCGTCCAGGCGGGTTGATCCAGCGGCTGCCGCCGGCAGCTCGGAGAACAGTGTGACCGATCAATCAGCCACCTCGCCGCAAAAGCAATCCGCTGCGGCTGAAGGCAGCCATTTAGGAAAAACCGTCAGCGCCGATGAAGGCACCACGCTGACGACACTCGCCAATCTGTGGCCCTATATCTGGCCCTCGGATCGCCCGGACCTGAAAAATCGGGTTCTGCTGGCGATCCTCGCCCTGGTAATCGCCAAGTTCGTTACGGTGCTTTCGCCCTATTTCTTCGCCTGGGCAACGGATGCGCTTACCGGAGAAGCCGTAGGTCTGCCGGCCTTTCTGGTGGCGCCGGTCATGCTGGTGCTCGCCTACAACGCAGCTCGGGTGATGGCGGTGGCCTTCAACCAACTGCGCGATGCGCTCTTCGCCCGGGTCGGGCAGCACGCCGTGCGCCAACTGGCATTCCTGACCTTCCGCCACTTGCACCAACTGTCGCTGCGCTTTCATCTGGCCCGCCGCACCGGCGGTCTCAGCCGTGTGATCGAGCGCGGGGTCAAGGGCATCGAATCCATCGTTCGCTTCACGATCCTGAACGGCATCCCGACGGTTCTCGAGTTCGCCATCATGGCGGCGGTGATCTGGTATCAGTTCGGCTTCTTCTACGTGGTGATCGTCGCTGTGATGATCGTGGCCTATGTCTGGTTCACGATCAAATGTTCCAACTGGCGCATCGGCATCCGCCGCGAGATGAACGAGAGCGACACGGATGCCAATTCGAAGGCCATCGACAGCCTGCTCAACTTCGAGACGGTCAAGTATTTCGGCAACGAGGACATGGAAGCCAAGCGCTTCGATGCGTCCATGGCCAAATATGAAACGGCGGCGACAAAAACATGGACGTCCCTGGCCTGGCTCAACCTTGGCCAGGCGGTCTTCCTGGGCCTCGGCATGGCGGCCTGCATGGGGCTCTCTGCGCGGGCTGTGATGGCTGGCGAGCAGGATATCGGCGACTTCGTCCTCATCAATGCTCTCCTGATGCAGATATCCATCCCGCTGAACTTCATTGGCTTTCTCTACCGCGAAATCCGCCAGGGACTGGCCGACATCGAATCCATGTTCGACCTCCTGATGGTGCCGGCCGAAATCAAGGACAAGCCGGATGCCGGGCCGCTGAAGGCCGTCGAAGGCAGGATTGTCTTCAAGAATGTCTGCTTTCACTACGATCCGGAACGGCCAATCCTGAAAGGCATCGACTTCGAGGTGCCGGCCGGCAGAACCATCGCGATCGTCGGGCCGTCGGGGGCGGGCAAATCGACCATCTCGCGGCTTCTGTTCCGCTTCTATGATGTCACCGGCGGGTCGGTGGAGATCGACGGTCAGGATGTGCGCGACGTGAGCCAGGAGAGCGTGCGTCATGCGATAGGCATGGTGCCTCAGGACACGGTGCTCTTTAACGACACCATCGCCTATAACATCCGTTACGGGCGCCCGGACGCTAGCGATGAGGAAGTCCGCGAGGCGGCTCGAATGGCACAGATCCACGAGTTCATCGAGAACCTGCCCCAGGGCTATGCGTCGGAAGTCGGCGAACGCGGGCTGAAGCTTTCGGGCGGCGAGAAGCAGCGCGTGGCAATCGCGCGGACGATTCTTAAGTCTCCGCCGATCCTGATCCTCGACGAGGCGACGTCGGCGCTGGACACGCATACGGAACGGGAGATCCAGTCTGCACTCGACCAGGTGTCGCGGAACCGGACGACGCTGGTCATTGCCCACCGGCTGTCGACGGTGGTCAATGCGGACCAGATCATCGTTCTGGAAGCCGGCAGGATCGCCGAGCGGGGCACCCATCAGGAGCTGCTCGGCAAAGACGGGCTCTACGCCTCCATGTGGGCCCGCCAGCGCGAAGCGGACGAGGCCGAGGAGCGGCTGCGGGCCGCCAGGGAAAATGACGAGCTTGGCATCGTCACACGGGGGCAGGCGGCCGATTACGTGCCGGCGAAGTAAATCGCGGCCCTATAGCGGTCGTCAGGCCGCGCGGGTTTCGGCGGGCTCCCGATCATTGGCGCACGCAAAGCCGCTCGCGGGTCCTCTGCGTGAGGACCCCGGTGGGCCTTGCCCCGGAAAAGGATCCGGGACAGGGCTCTGGCCAGGGCGCTCAATTCGCGGTGCCGGGCGGCGCGGGCACGGGTTTCGTAAATATCTCCTGTATGCATCATGGTCATTCCCTCCTTGGTGACGAAGGGGTTGTCCCACATTGCGTCTCATCGAAGAATTGGGCTAATCTGGAAGATATCTTTCGAAAGTTTCGAAGAATGCGTCTGGACGATCTGAAGTTTTTCAAACGGGTGGCCGAACTCGGCAGCCTTTCGGCCGCGGGACGGGAATTCGGCCTGTCTCCTTCTGCGGCCAGCAGCCGGCTCAGCAATCTCGAAAAGGAACTGGGGACGCAACTTGTCGCCCGCACGACCCGGCGCACGGGATTGACGGAGGCCGGTCAGGTCTTCCTGAACCATGCCGCGGCCGCGGTCGGCGAACTGGAGCAGGCCAAGGCGTTGATCGATGCCGCCGAAGACACTCCGCGCGGCCTCTTGAGAATATCGTCGAATGTCTTTTTTGGACGCAAGCATATCCTGCCCTATCTGGCGGAATACCGGCAGCTCTATCCGGATGTGCGTCTGGAGGTCGATATGACCGACCGGCTCGTCGATCTCGTGGCGGAGGGCTATGACATGGCGATCCGTGGGGCTCCGTTGCCGGATTCAAGTCTGATTGCGCGCAAACTGGGCGGCAATCCACGTGTCCTGTGTGCCAGCCCCGTCTATCTTGCCCGCAAGGGCACGCCGCACAGGCCGGAGGACTTGAGAAACCACGACTGTATCGGCTTCGACCCGATGCCGGTGTGGTACTTCAACGGACCGGACGGCGAGATTGCCCATCACATTGAGGACCCGGTGATTTCGGGCGATAGCGGCGACTTCGCCTATGACGCCGCAATCCACGGACTGGGCCTGACGGTCAAGTCCGTGGCGCATGTCTGGGAGGATTTGAGGGACGGACGGCTGGTGGCGGTTCTGGAGGATTATCCGATCGCCCGCACGGGCAACATCTATGCGGTGTATCCCCCGGCCAGATTCATACCGCCGAAGATCACGACCTTTGTCGATTTCCTCCTGTCCAAGTACGGGCGGCCGCCTTATTGGGAAACGGATCACCGCCAGGCCGCCAGGGCTCTGCCTCCGGGCGCCGGGAGAGATCAACCGGAACCTGTGTGATTTTCCCGCGTTGCTGGTTCTCTTTGATCGGAAAAGCCTCTAGAAGCGAACTGGAAAACAAGCGCGACAGTTGCATATCCGGTGTCGGAACGATCCGGAATGCAAGGTGAAGCGGCAAAATTGCTGTTCCAAGGAGCGGAAAGTAAGAATGTCAATCATTGACTCCGTTACCAAATCAATGGTCCCGATCCACCGCGAAGGCTGGCCATTCATTGCTATCGCGCTGGTGGCGACGCTGGTCGTCGGCTGGTTCGTCGATCCGTTGTTCTGGATCGGTCTCATTTTCACCGGCTGGGTCTGCTATTTCTTTCGCGATCCGTCACGGGTGACGCCGCTCGGCGAGGGCTTCGTGGTTGCGCCGGCCGATGGTGTCGTCAGCCACGTTGGCCTTGTGAGCCCGCCGGCTGAACTGGAGCTCGGCAGCGAGCCGCTGATGCGGGTGTCGATCTTCATGAACGTGTTCAATTGCCACGTGAACCGCGCCCCGATCGGCGGCAAGATCACGCGCGTTGCTTACCGGGCCGGCAAGTTCCTGAATGCAGAACTCGACAAGGCAAGCGAAGACAATGAGCGCAACGGCCTGGTGATCGACACCGGAGAAACCCGCATCGGCGTGGTCCAGATCGCCGGTCTTGTCGCGCGGCGGATCGTTTGTTTCGTGCGGGAAGGGGAGACGGTCTCTACCGGGGAACGTTTCGGAATTATCCGCTTCGGATCGCGCCTGGACGTTTACATGCCGGCCGACACGACGCCGAAAGTGGCACTCGGTCAGACCATGATTGGTGGCGAAACGGTGCTGGCCAATCTGGAAGAGCCGCAGGCGCAGGCGCAATCGCTGACACGTTTGAGCTGAGGACCAACTTGACCCAGGCTCCACAAAATAGCGAGACCCGGACGCGACGGACGCCCCGTTTCCGCCGCGTGCCGCTGCGTCTGATCATCCCGAACATGGTGACCTTGCTGGCCCTTTGTTCAGGCCTCACGGCGCTGCGCATGGCCAATGAGGGACGCTGGGAATTTGCGGTCGGTGCCATTCTTCTGGCGGCTGTTCTGGACGGACTCGACGGCCGCGTGGCGCGGATGCTGAAGGGCACCTCCCGGTTTGGAGCCGAACTCGATTCCCTTGCCGATTTCGTCAATTTCGGCGTTGCCCCGGCCGTGATGCTGTATATCTGGATCCTGAACGAAGCCGGTTCCCTCGGCTGGATCGCCGCGCTGATCTACGCGATTTCCGCAGCCCTTCGCCTTGCCCGCTTCAACGTCGCGCTGGACGACCCCGACAAGCCCGCCTGGGCATCGCGTTTCTTTACGGGCGTGCCCGCACCGGCCGGGGCCGTGACGGTCATGCTGCCGCTCTATCTGGACTTCCTGGGGTTGTTTCCGCACTGGTTTGCCGACGAAGCCTTTGTTGCGGCCTACACGGTCGCCATTGCCTTCCTGCTGATCAGCCGTTTGCCGACCTATTCCGGCAAATCGATCGGAACACGCGTCCGGCGGGACTACGTTCTGCCGCTCTTCGTGTTCGCCGTGCTGATCGTGGCGCTTATCGCCAGCTATCCGTTCCGCATGCTGGCAGCCGGATCCGCGCTCTATCTGCTGACGATCCCCTTCTCCTGGCGGACCTTCCGCAAACTGGCCCTGGCGGACACGGCGCGCGGGTTCGACGATGACGGTGACGAGAGCGACACCGATATGGATAATCTGGCCGACCGGGACAAAGACCACGGCGGATGACCGCCCTGGTCTCGCAAATCGGGTTTCAGTGGGCGGAAAACCGGTTCAATTAGGCATCCTCAACCATTGAGGAGCTGAATATGTTGGACGGAAAAACCATCCTGATCACCGGCGCCAGCAGCGGCATCGGAGCCGCCGCGGCGCGATTGCTGGCGGAATCCGGCGCGAATCTGATGCTCGCGGCACGGCGTGGCGACAAGCTGAACGAAGTGCGGGCCACCATACCGGTTGCTTCAGACCGCATAGCCCTGTTTGTCGGGGACGTCTCCGACCCCTCTTTCGCGCAAGCATCTGTCCAGGCGACCCTGCATGCTTTCGGCGGACTGGACGGCGCATTCAACAACGCGGGAACGCTTGGCGACCTGGGTCCGGTGCCGGAGATGAGCCTCGGGGCCTGGAATCACGTCATCGTAACCAACCTGAACAGTGCGTTTCTTGCCGCCAAGCACCAGATCCCGGCCATGAGAGCGCGCGGCGGCGGTTCGATTGTTTTCACCTCATCCTTCGTCGGTCACACGATCGGTCTACCGGGGATGGCCGCCTATGCCGCCGCCAAGGCGGGTCTGATCGGGCTGACCCAGGTTCTGGCTGTGGAACATGGACCCGAGAATATCCGTGTCAACGCGCTTTTGCCGGGTGGAACGAAGACCGGCATGGCGGGGGACGATCCGGCGTATCTCGAGTATGTTGCAGGTCTTCATGCCCTGAAGCGGATGGCCGAACCTGAAGAAATAGCAAGAGCTGCCCGGTTCCTGCTCTCCGACGCCGGGTCGTTTGTAACCGGTTCTGCCATGCTTTGCGACGGTGGTAATTCCATCACCAAAGCCTGAGGAGTGTTGCCTTTCTTGACCCGATAAATTGTGCGGATGCAGGGCTCACCGGCTGACGGGAATTGCCGCGATGGGCCCTGCCACACTCGGAGCTGACAGCTTCACCTCCCTGTGAAACAGGATCATGCTGCGGGCCGCGATCCGGGCCTCTTGCGGATAAACTTCTGCTCCGTCACCGCCTTGCCCCACTGATCGCCGACATATTCGTCGGTCAGCTCGAATCCGTGCTTTTCATAAAGACTGCGAGCGGCGTCCAGTCCCTTGAGCGTCCAGAGATGGATCTCATCGAACCCCTGCCGGTCGCAATGGTCCAGCGCCCTTACCAGAAGCTCTTTGCCAAGGCCCTTGCCTCTTAAACGCTCCGACAGAATGAACCAGCGCAGGTGAGCGATGTTGTTGCCCAGATCTTCACCGTCGATGCTGATCGAGCCGATCACCTCGCCGTTTTCGACAACGCTCCAGCTATTGTTCGCCGGATTGCCGATGCGGGGCATGAATTCGGCCATGGCGTTCGAGACGACGCTTTCGAAGGTCGGTCCCATCCCGACAATCGGGCCGTGGGTGCGGGCATGCATGGCCGCGACATCGCCGATCATGCCTGTCTGATAGCCCTCGACGATTTCATATTGATGTACGGGCGCCGCGCCGTCCGCCAGCGGGACTGCCAGCGCGTCCGCATAGGCCTCCAGAGCGCTTGCCACCGTTTCAGCGTTGCTGTCCCTGATGCGTGAGAGCGCGCCCCTGACCTGGCCGTCGGCGAACCGGTTGATCGCCGCGAATGTCTGCTGCCCTGCCTGCGTGAGGTTCAACCCGAAGGCCCGTCCGTCGGAGGCCGAGCGGGCCTGTTCGATTTCGCCGCGCGCTTCCAGTGATTTGAGCAGCCGGCTGATGGTGGATTTTTCGAGCTTCAGCCTGGCCACAAGATCCTTCGCGGTCAGGCCCGGGTTGAGCCCGATTTCCAAGATGGCATGCACGCCCGAGCCGGAAAGGTCTGTCCCGGCGATGGTCTTGTCCAGAAAGCCGAATTCCCGGACCAGCCTGCGGGAGGCGGCGCGGATGTCGTTGACGAGATCGGGGGAGACGTGGGTCATGGGGCGCTCATATAGTTGTATGAAGCAACTATATGAGCGACCGGTCTTCGCTTCAAGAGGAATTCGTTTCGGGCGACATCACAGGGAGGTACCATGCGGACGAAAGCCGGCCGCCATTTACATCGTCAGTCGTGGGAGCGATGCGGGGAACCGGATGATGGTGGAAGAAAGCTAGCTTTGAATGGACAACCAAAAAGGCCACCGGAATCCGGCGGCCTCTTCGTCTTGTCATCTTGTCATTCCGCTGCGTAAGGCATTTCCTCTTGCGGCGGGCGCCTTGGCCGTTCCGGAATGGAGACCACCCGGGCCGCAGCACGGTCCTGCGTGTCGGCGTCGTCCGTCTGCGCCGTCGTGGCCGTTGCCGGTTGACGGCGGAAGCGGTTGGCGATCTTCCGGAACACGCCCGCCCATACGCTCGGCACTGCGATCATGACCGGGATCATGAGCAGCGTCAGAACGGTGGAGAAGGCGAGGCCGGAAATCACCGCCGTTGCCAGCTGCACCCACCAGACCGCCGTAATGCCGCCAAAGGAGACCACCTGATTGAAGAAATCCAGGTTGATCATGGTGGCCATCGGGATCAGGCCGGCGATCGTGGTGATCGTGGTCAGGAGGATCGGGCGAATACGCTGTGCGGATGTCTTCAGGATCGCATCCAGCGGCGTCAATCCATCCTCCAGGAACCGGTTATACGTATCGATCAGCACGATGGCGTTGTTCACGACGATGCCGGCGAGCGCCACTACCCCGGTTCCGGTCATGATGATCGAGAACGGCTGGTTGGTAAGCAGCATGCCCAGAAGCACCCCGAACGCGGACATGACCACGGTCGAAAGGGTCAGGATGGTCTGGTAGAACGAGTTGAACTGGGTCAACAGGATCAGGAACATCAGGAAGAGCGAGGCTGCCGCTGCTTTCATCAGGAATATGCCCGATTCCTGCTGGTCCTCATCCGCACCGCGGAACTTCAGGAAGACGTTGGACGGCCATTCCTGAGAATCCAGCCACGCCTGAAGCTCGCCGACCTGCTCCGTCGGGTTGGATCCGGACGCCGGATCGACGGTGGCTTTCACGAACATGGAATAGAGCCCGTCGCGGCGGATGATTTCCGAGACTTTCGGTGCCGGTTCCCGGCTGACGAAGTTCGCCATGGGAACCAGTCCGAGATCGGTCTGCAGCCGCAACTGGTCGAACTGGTCCATCGTGCGCTCGTTGTCGGGCAGGCGGACGCGGATATCGACTTCGTCTTCGCTGTCGCCCGGACGGTAGGTGCCGATGAGGACACCGTTGGTCACCAGCTGGACCATGTTGCCGACCGAGGCGATATTTGCCTTGTAGCGTCCGGCCTGTTCCCGATCGATGGCGATCTGCCATTCGATGCCGGGCAGGGGACGGTCGTCCTCCTGATCGATCAGCGTGTCCGCCCCGTTGATGTGGTCACGGATCCTGGCAACCGCAGCCACCATGTCGGAATAGTCGGTCGACCTGACCTCGAGCTGGACGTCCTTGCCCGTTGGCGGACCGCCTTCGATCTTGCGGGTTTCCACCTTGATGCCAGGTATCTCCGCCGTGGCGGCACGGATCTCGGCAAAGATCTCCTTCGCCACCCGGCGGCAGCAGAAATCGGCGAGCTCGATATTGATCTCGCCCATGACATCGGCAGGCTTGTCCTGAACGTCACCGACAGACGGACCGCCGGACGAACCGCCCGGGGTGAAGGAATTGGTGATGACATTCTCGACACCCGTCACCGTCATGATCTTTTCTTCGACCTTGACGACGAGATCGCGGGCCTCGGCCGCGGACATGTTGCCGCGTCCGGACACCAGCACGACCGCCTGTTCCGGTTCTTCGTCAATGAAGAACTGAACACCGGTCGGGTTCGCGATGAATGCGCCGAGGATCACGGCGCAACTGCCGATCAACAGCACGAGCGCGGCGATATTGCCGATCGGATTGCCGGCAAACATCTTCAGCACGCGGACATAAACCCCGGTGAAGCCGCGAACCTTGCGCACGTCGAACTTCTCCGCGCCGGAAAGAGCCGCAGCTTCCTCCCGGTCGATCGCCGCCTGCCTGGCGGCGCGGGCCTGCGACCAGCGCACGAACGGACGCAGGATCCTGTAGGACAGGTAGCCGACGACGACGAACGCAGCGATGGCGAGCAGCGCGGTCAGCGGCAGCATCGCGTTCGCGGGAACGGAGCCGGCCAGTGCAGCGGGGACGAACGGTCCCATGCCCACCGCAAGTGCGGCCAGTATCGCGAAGGTGAGGGCCAGCAGCACAGTGGCATGCCGGCTCAACCAGTGAGACACCCGCGCAAGTATTCCGCCTGTCACCGGCAGGAAGATCATTGCCGTGAACAGCGACGCGGTCAGGACGATGATGACCATGATCGGCAGGTAACTCATGAACTCGCCGGCAACGCCCGGCCACAGCAGCATCGGCAGGAAGGCCACAAGGGTCGTCGCCGTGGAGGAGACGATCGGCCAGAACATAAGCTTGGCGGCCCGGATATAGGCTTCCCGGTCTTCCATACCCTCATGGATTTTCCGGTCGGCATATTCCGTCATCACGATGGCGCCGTCCACGAGCAGGCCGACTGTCAGCACGAGGCCGAACATGACCATGTTGTTGATCGTGTAGCCGACACCGCCCAGGATCAGGAAGCCGACCATGAACGACGTCGGGATCGCAAGGCCGACGAGCAGGGCGGAGCGCAATCCGAGCGCCGCAAGAACCAGGATCATGACCAGGAAGATCGCGGTCAGGATCGAGGACTCCAGCGAGCCCAGAACCTCGAAAATATGCGAGGACTGGTCGAGCATCATGTCGACATGGATGGTTTCCGGCCAGTCCTTCGAAGCGTTTTCGACCGCTGCCCGCACGGCGGCATTGTTCTCGATGATGTTCGTGCCGATCCGCTTCACCACCTGCAGGGCGATAGCCGGATTGCCGTTCACACGGGTATAGGCGTTCGCGTCCTTGAACGTGCGGCGGATTTCGGCAACGTCGGCCAGCGTGACGACGCCTTCACCGCTCTGTTTCAGCGGCAGCGTGTAGACATCCTCCGCGCTTTCCACGAGGCCAGGCACCTTGACGTTGAAGCGGCCCTTGCCACCGTCGATGAAACCGGCCGGAACGAGCTGGTTGTTCATCCGCAGCGCGTTGAGCAGCTCCTGCTGGGTGATCGAATAGGATTCCAGTTTCTGGGTATCGATCAGCACTTCCAGCAGCTCTTCGCGGTGGCCGGTCAGATCCGCCGAACGCACGCTATCGATCGCCTCGATCTCGTCCTTCAGGCGCCGGGCATGCTGATAGAGCGTGCGTTCGGGCACATCGCCGGAGAGTGCAACGAACATGGTCGGTGCCAGCGCAAAGTTCATCTCCGTGATCGTCGGCTCCTCAGCCTCGTCCGGAAGCTTGCTCTTTGCCTGGTCGACCTTGTCGCGGACATCCGCCAGGGCCTCGTCCTTGTTGAACGAGATGTCGAATTCCAGAACGAAGCCTGCGTGGCTTTCCGAGGCGATCGCGGTGATTTCCTTCAGCCCGTCCAGGCCGCGCAATTCGGTTTCCATCGGCCGGACCAGCAGGCGCTCCGAATCCTCCGGCGAAATGCCCTGTTGCGTGACCGAAATGTAGAAGATCGGCAGATCGATATCAGGGCTGGCTTCCTTCGGGATTGAAATATACGCCACGATACCGGCTGCGATCAGCGCCAGCATCAGGACGAAAACCGTTTTCGGACGTCGAAGGACGCCTTCGAGCATGTCTATCATTGGTCAACCTCTGCCGTCTCGTAGACCGGCTCCACGATCTGCCCGTCAGAGACGTATTCCTGCCCCACGGTGATGGCGGTGACTTCTTCCGGCAAACCGCCGACCCACATTCCGTCCTGCTCTCCGCCCAGCACCTGGATCGGGTAGAAGACCGTCGTATTGTTTTCGTCAATGGCGCGAATTCCAACCTGTCCGGCATCGTTGAGCGTCAGGATCGCGGGAGAAATCTTGTGTGCACGCTCCACGGGCAATGGGATCCTCGTCACGGCGGTAACACCGTCGCGGGCCTTGCCCTCCGGGTTGGGCAGCGCGACCTCGATGCGGAACGTCCTGGTATCCGGATCGGCAGACGGCGAGATATACCGGACCTCGCCTTCCAGGTTCTCTCCGGTCACCAGGGCGACTTCCGCCGGCATGCCGGTGGAAATCTTGCTGATGCTGAGCTCGGAGACCTGACCGATGGCAATCAATGGATCCGCATCGACAACGGTCGCGCAAATGCCGCCCTTGTCGAGCTGCGCTCCGATTTCGGCCATGGGGCTTTCGATCAACCCGCCGATCGGAGCCCGGATCACAGTCCGCTGAAGCTCGAGCTCGGCTTCCTCGAGCCGCGCCTTGGCGGCATCCAGCTGCGCCTGTACCGCGGCAACACGGGTCTGGGCGGTGAAGCCCTTGGTGTTCAGTTGCGTGGCAGCGGCATGGTCGAGTTCGGCCTGTGCAAGCGCAGCCTTGGCCTCCAGGACACTTGCCTCGCGGGTGCCCTTGTCCAAAACGCAAAGCACGTCGCCCGCCTCCACGCGGGCGCCTTCCCGGGCCGGTCGTTCTACGACATCGTCGCTGGTCGAAGCCCGGACGGCGACCTTGGCTTCCGCTTCCGTGCGTCCGCGCACTTCCAGGATAGCCTGCCGGTCCTCTGCGGCAAGGCGCTTAACCTGCACACGGAAGGCTTCGCTTTCCGCCTCGCTGACCCTGAGGGCAGGGGAGGCGTCGCGTTCTCGCCATCACCCACACCGCCGACCACGATCGTGCCGCTGTACATCCAGGCCCCGATGCCGGCTGCGAGACCGGCCGCCAGGAGGTAGGAAAATTTCACTCGCATTTCTAAAACTCCGAAACGTCGCTTACTCCGCCGCCGCCGGAATGGCTTGGGCCGCGTCTTCAGCAATCTTGATAAGGGCCTCGCCATGCTCTTCCAGATAGGCCAGGGTGGAATTCATGCAGGCGATCCCGTAGTCCCGCGTCCATTTGGAGCCGGGGTGCTGGCATTGCTTGTCTTCTTCCGTGTCCGTCAGCAGTTTCAGCTCTTCGCGTACCTGGGCCTTGCGCCGCTCCACCGCGCGGCGGATGACTTCCGGCGGCAAGAGGGCTGCATTCAGCGCGATCAGCAGAAACGGGGACTTGAACGTGTCCGGGGCCTGCGGTTCGCACAGGGAGGCTATGAATTCCGCACGCCCGGGCTCCGTGATGGAATAGACCTTCCGCGCCGGCTTGCCCGGTTGCGGTTCCTCGCGCACCGTGACCAGCCCTTCCGATTCCAACCGGGCCAGAGCAGGATAGATCGAACCGAAGCTGGCATCCTCGAAATAGCTGAACCGTCCTTCGGTGGACTGCTTCCGGATTTCATAGCCGGTCGCATCTCCGAAGGACAGGATGGCAAGACACAAGCTGCGTACGCTCATTAACTTCTCCGTGCTCGGGAGCAACTCCCGGCCTGACGGCGCTCTCTTGTTGGACGGCAGGGTGGCGTTCGCCGGACCTGCACCCTGTAGAAATTGACATATACCGGCCCGATATATCGAACAAATATATATTTTGCCGAAGTCAATCAAGAGTGCAATGCACAAAATCTACCCGTAGGTGAAAAAAATTTTTGATTCAACCAGATTCACCCGGCTCTGCTTAGGGTATGGCCCCACAAAATTGACAGGTTGTTGGCACCGGGCAATGAGGACTAAGCTGTAGACACCGACATGGGATGGCAGCGTGACGGGGAGGCGGCCTCTTCCGGGTCCTCCGGGATTGGATCAGGACCGCGCCTGACGACGCATAAAGTTGAAAGGGACCGGGTTCCGGTCCCTCACCCTGATGCTGCATGCGAGGACCCGAAGATGTCCAGAATTGGCAAGACCCAAGTCCGGTTGACGTTACCTCAAGAACCATTGCTCCGGCTGATTGTGATTAACGGCGTTGCCGGGATAGGCATCGCCGGCCTCGTGCTAGGAGGCCTGTTCGGGGCCAATATCGGCAACCTGAGAACCCTGGTCCTCAGCGCCGACAATCCCGTTCTGCCGCTCCTGATGCTTGCCTTCGGCATGGTGGTTACGCTCGGCTCCGTCGTGGTCGGATCGGCCATCATGCTGCTTGGCGGCAACAGCTCCCAAGGGGGCCGCCGCTCAACGCAAGGCATGGGAAACGGGAAATGCAGCTGCGGCCCTTGCCGGTGGCTGCCTCACGCCGGCGCCCGGGAAACAAATCCTGACAACGGGCAGAACCGGCCAGAGCCCGCCCGCTCTGTGAAGCAGGCGCGGCTGTGCGGTCAGTGCGCGAAGTGCTGGTGAACGACGTTTGCCTTTGCCGCTTGTCCGCGGCGCGGCCCGAAATCAGCGAACAATATCATGGCCGCAGCGGCAAGAAGCAGCAGCAATCCAGCAGATGAGAGCCTCATCTCTGCGGTCCTTTCGTTCATGACATCCTCCGCGTTCGATGCGTGGTTTATGAGTCCGCGGCATCTAAGGTCCCGGTAACATCACCCCTAAAATTTTAGGTATTGGCAGATTTGACGATGGCTCGTGCGACTTGCACCTGCCCGCTTGTCCCGCGCTGGCCCGAAATTAACTATAGCCCTTAAAATTCAACTTAAATCAGATCTGACTCGGTTGCACCGCCAACATCTTTCAACTACCCATTAGACAGCTTAATCAATTGTTAACCATTGCCAGAGGTTGTAGTGCGTTATCTTTTTAGAAATCTTCATGTATTTGTTTTTGCAATCTTTTCTCTGCTTGCGGCATTGCTGGTTGCCAATGGTCCGCACAAGGCCGTCAACCTGATGCGGCCTCTGGTTGAGGATGCCGTCGAGGTGAGAGACTTGACAGTGGCAGCTTATCGGGAGATCCGACAGTTGAGCTTGCATGTCGTTTCCGACGAAGCGGTTTCCCTCTACATCGCCACGCTTCGCATGCCCAGCATGCTGTTCGAGCGGCTGGCGGACCGTCTGGCCGAGGTTGAAAAGAAAGTCTCCATGAGCCCGCAGGTGGAGCCCGCCGGACAAGCCGATGCGCAGAAGGCGACCAGGCTGCCGCGCGAGTCCCGGGCCATGGCTGCCGGCGATCTGCGCAAGCGACGCCTTTAGAGACGTCCGGCCGAAAGGCGGCATCCCGGCGCCGGCTTAGCCTTCAAGCTGCAGCCAGGGCGATGGATATTCCCTGGCCGACGCCGATGCACATGGTCGCGAGCGCGAGCTTTCCACCGCGCTTCTTGAGCTCGAGGGCCGCCGATCCGGCAATCCTGGCGCCGGACATGCCGAGCGGATGGCCAAGGGCGATCGCTCCGCCGTTGGGGTTCAGGAACTCGGCATCTTCCGGCAGGCCGAGGTCACGCATGACGGCCACCGCCTGGGCGGCGAAGGCCTCATTCAACTCGATCACATCGAATTCCGCCAGCGAGATGCCGTGGCGGGCACACAGCTTCCGGGTTGCGGGAGCGGGGCCGATTCCCATGATCCGCGGCGGCACACCTGCGGTTGCTCCGCCGACGATGCGGGCGATCGGCTTGAGATTGTACTTTTCGACCGCAGCTTCGGACGCGATCAGCAGCGCGGCAGCGCCGTCATTCACCCCTGATGCCGTCCCGGCCGTTACCGTGCCGTTTTCCCGGAACGGCGACTTGAGGCCGGCCAGGGACTCCAGCGTCGTGCCGGGCCGCGGGTGCTCGTCCGTGTCCACCAGAACCGGGTCGCCCTTGCGCTGAGGTATCATGACAGGCACGATTTCTTCGGCAAGGCGTCCGGACGCCTGGGCTTTTTCGGCCCTCTGCTGGCTGCGGGCGGCAAAGGCATCCTGGTCCTGGCGCGAGATCGAAAACTCCTCCGCGACGTTTTCGGCCGTTTCGGGCATTGAATCTATGCCGTACTGGTTCCTGAGCAGCGGGTTGACGAAGCGCCAGCCGATCGTCGTGTCGTAGATCTCTGCATTGCGCGAAAAGGCGGCCTCCGCTTTCGGCATCACGAAGGGGGCACGGGACATGCTTTCTACGCCGCCCGCGATCGCCAGGTCGATTTCGCCGGCCTTGATGGCTCTGGCCGCCGTCAGAACCGCGTCCATTCCCGATCCGCACAGGCGGTTGAGGGTGAGCGCCGGAACGGTGTCGGGCAAGCCTGCCAGAAGCGCTGACATGCGCGCGACGTTGCGGTTGTCCTCGCCGGCCTGGTTGGCGCAGCCGTAAAAGACATCATCCACTTCCGTCCAGTCCGTATCGGGATTGCGTTCCATAAGCGCTTCGATGGGGATCGCGCCGAGGTCGTCCGCGCGCACCGAGGAGAGCTTGCCGCCGAACCGGCCGATCGGCGTGCGGACATAATCGCAGATGAAGACGTGGTGCATGGTTCTTTCCTGACTGTCGCGGAGATCGCGGCTGGTGTGCCGAGCGACACGATTTCAAGCAAAACTGTGCCACGTCTTGCCGGATTTCAGAAGCCAAGGCAAGGACGTGTCACAGAATTCGCGAAACTGTCAGCTTTGTTGTGATGTCCCGGCGTGCCGCACGATATCGTCCTCCTGCAGGTAGGTTCCGGACTGAACTTCGATCATCTGGACCGGGATCTTGCCGCGATTGTGCAGCGTGTGCTGGGCGCCCAGGGGCACATAGGCGGACTGGTTTTCCGTGAGCAGCCTGGTTTGGCCGTTGATGGTTATCTCCACGGTGCCGGAAACGACCACCCAATGCTCGGCCCGGTGCAGGTGGCTTTGAAGGCTGAGGCCCTTGCCGGGTTTGATCATCATCGACTGGACCGCAAAGCGGTCTCCGGCATTGATGCGCTCCGTATAACCCCAGGGGCGGTAGGAGCGCGGATGCAGTTCCACTTCCTTTCGTCCCTCAGCCTTGAGCTCTTCAACCACCGTCTTGACGTCCTGCGCCCGGTCCTTGTGGGCGACCAGGACACTGTCGCTCGTGGCGATCACCATGACGTCCTCAAGACCGATGACCGAAACGAGACAGCGCTCGGCATAGGCAAGGCAATCCCTGCTGTCCAGGAAGCGCGTGTCGCCGAGACCGGAATTGCCGTCGCCGTCCTTGTCCAGAACGCTCCAGATTGCCGACCATGACCCGAGGTCGTCCCATTCGGGCGCCACGGGCGCGCAAACGACATTGTCCGCCTTTTCCATGATGGCGTAGTCGATGGAAATGTCGGCGAGTTTTTCGAATGCTTCCCTGTCGAGGCGCACGAAATCGAGATCGCTGTGCCGGGATTTCATGACCGCGGCGACATCCTTGTACATCGCCGGCTGATGGGCCTTGAAGGCATCGATCATCGTCTGCGCGGAAAAAGAAAAATGCCGGCATTCCAGACATAGCTCCCGTCCTTCAGAAAGGCCTCGGCGCGCGCAAGATCCGGCTTTTCGACAAAGGCCTCCACCGGCCGCACGGGCGCGCTGCCATCGGTCACCTTGATGTATCCGTAACCGGTATTCGGCTCCTTCGGCGTGATGCCGAAGGTAACGAGCGAGCCGTTCCGGGCTGCTTCCTCGGCTTTGAAGACGGTGTCCACAAACACGTCTTCCTTCCTGATCAGGTGATCCGACGGCAGCAGCAGCACGAGAGCCTCCGGATCGGCTTCGGCTGCGATCATTGCGGCCATCAGCGTGGGAGGGGCGGTGTTGCGGCCGACCGGTTCGAGCAGGATGGCACTGGATTCAAGATCCTGCTCGGCCAATTGTTCGCCGATGAGGAAGCGGTGATTGTTGCTCCCGATGATTATGGGTGCGGCAAAGCCGGGATGGTCGACCCGCTTGCAGGTTTTCTGAAAAAGGCTTTCGCCGCCGAAGATCGGCAGAAACTGCTTTGGCCTGTCGGTGCGCGACAGCGGCCATAGCCGGGAACCGACCCCACCGGACAAGATACAGGGAAAAATCATGGGTATGTTCCTGGAATTGGGATCACTTGAACTCAACACCTGTCGGACAGAAGCAGCTTGTTGCCGGGATCATCGCCGATTCACTTTAAAAGTTACAGACTTGACGGGCAGGTGTGTAATAATATAACGCATTACCAATGCTCATCACGAGCATAGCAGGCTCGCTGTAATATGACAGACCCACAAACCCAGCTGGTGAAGCTCGAAGGTGCCGGTGTCCGCAAGGGTGCCGAATGGCTCGTGCGCGGCGTCGACCTTTCGGTCTCGCCGGGCGAGATCATAACGCTGATCGGGCCGAATGGTTCGGGAAAATCGACCACGGCGAAGATGGCCCTGGGTATTCTCACCCCGAGCGAGGGCCGCGCGGTGCGAGTCCCCGGTCTGAAGGTGGGCTATGTCCCGCAGAAGCTGACCATCGATTGGACGCTGCCGTTAAGCGTCCACCGCTTCCTCAGGCTGACCAACCATCTGTCGGTCGCCGAGTGCACAAAGGCACTGGAGCAGACCGGAGCCGGGCGGCTCTTGAATGCGGAAATGCGGAACCTGTCGGGCGGAGAACTCCAGCGCGTCATGCTTGCCCGGGCAATTGCCCGCAATCCCGATCTGCTTGTGCTCGATGAGCCGGTGCAGGGGGTCGATTATGCCGGCGAAATCGCGATCTACGACCTGATTTCCGAAATCCGCAGCACAATGGGCTGTGGCATCCTGATGATTTCGCACGACCTTCATGTGGTTATGGCCGCGGCCGACCAGGTGGTCTGCCTGAACGGGCATGTCTGCTGCCGGGGAACGCCGTCGGACGTGAGCAAGGACGCCAACTACCAGGCGCTGTTCGGTGCGCGCGCGGGAGCGGCACTGGCGGTCTATGAACATCACCATGACCACGTCCACCTGCCGGACGGCCAGGTGCGCCACGCCGACGGCACGCTGTGTTCCGCCTGCCCGGGAGAGCATCACGACCACGTCCATGACGAACCGCACAAGCAGACTGATCTGAGCAATGCTGGATGATTTCTTCACAAGGGCTCTGGTCGCCGGCATCGGTGTCGCGGTGGTCGCCGGCCCGCTCGGCTGTTTCATCATCTGGCGCCGGATGGCCTATTTCGGCGATACCCTGTCCCATGCGGCTCTGCTGGGTGTCGCACTGTCCCTGCTGCTCGAGATCAACACGACACTGGCCGTGGGCGGCGTTTCGATCCTGCTGGCGGCCATGCTGGTGTTGCTGCGGCGAAGCAATACGCTGTCTTCCGACGCGATTCTGGGCCTGCTGTCGCATTCGGCCCTTGCCGTGGGCCTGGTCTGTCTCGCCTTCATGACCTGGGTACGTGTGGACCTTCTGGGCCTGCTCTTCGGCGACATCCTGGCGGTCACCCGACTGGACATCGCCATGATCTATGGCGGCGGTGGCCTCGTGCTGGTCGTGCTGGCACTCATCTGGCGGCGCCTTTTCGCAGCCACGGTCAGCCCGGACCTGGCGGCCGGGGAGGGATTGCGGCCCGAGCGGACGGACCTCGTTTTCATGATGCTGACCGCCGTGGTGATCGCGATTTCCCTGAAAATCGTCGGCGCTTTGCTGATTACTGCCCTTTTGATCATTCCGGCGGCTGCCGCACGACGCCTCTCCGCTTCTCCGGAGCAAATGGCGGTCATCGCGGCGCTGGCAGGGGCCGCCTCCGTCATTGGCGGGCTCTATGCATCCTTGAACTATGACACACCGTCAGGTCCGTCGATTGTCGTCGCCGCCATGGTGTTGTTCGTTGCCAGTCTTGTCCCTGGCGGCCGTGTTGTGCGAAGCATGTTGGCGAAGACGGGAGGAGACCGGCCATGAGCGCTCACGCGCATCCTGAACTGACGAAAAACCAGGCGCTGGTCTTCGGATCCCTTGCGGAGGCCGGAGGCCCCCTGACGGCCTATGCCATCCTGGATGATCTGCGCGACAGTGGGTTCCGTGCGCCGCTTCAGGTCTACCGGGCGCTCGACAAGCTGGTCGCATACGGCATGGTGCACCGCCTGGAAAGCCTGAACGCCTTCGTGGCCTGTTCCCACAAGGGATGTTCCGGTCACGGCACTGCTGCGTTTGCCATTTGTGAAAAATGCGGCGATGTGCGTGAATTCACGCCGGACGAGGCGATCAGGGCCTTGCGGGCCTGGACAGAAAGCCAGGGCTTCACATCGACCAGAACGACGATCGAATTGCGGGGCACCTGCAAGGACTGCAACGCGGCGAACTCGCCAAATTAGAGCGGGCGATGCGCCGATGCCTTTGCGGCGCGAGTCCGCACGTTGCCGGCCGAAATGCGCCCGGCAGTCGCCTTCGGGGTTGAAACCCGCCGTGTTCTAACGATAGTTGCAGCGTCTTCTCCCGCCCCCTATGGTCCGCTGGCGGCGAGAGTGAGGGAGAACTTTATGATCTTGTTGGTTGTCGGATTGATTCTGTTTTTGGGAATCCACATTGTGCCGATGTTTCCGGCTCAACGGGCCGCTCTTGTGTCGAGGCTCGGAGAAAACGGCTGCAAGGGGCTTTTTACGCTCGTTGCCGCCGTCGGGCTGGGGCTCGTCATCTACGGATACGGGGTTGCGCGCTTCGAAGGCTCTCCGCAGATTTACGATCCGCCCGCATGGCTGCGCCACGTCACCATGCTGTTGATGGTGCCGGTGTTCATCTTTCTCGTTGCGGCCTATGTTCCCAGCCGCATCAGGAACGCGCTCAAGCATCCGATGCTGGTCGCGGTCAAGCTCTGGGCGTTGGCCCACCTGCTTGGGAACGGAGACCTGGCGTCGGTCCTGCTGTTCGGCGGTTTCTTCGCCTGGGCGGTTGCGGACCGGATTTCCGTGAAGCGCCGCGGACCAGGGGCGGGGCAGCCCGATTTTGCCGCCGGGAATCCTGGCAAATACTCGGATGTCGTGGTGATTCTGATAGGGCTGGTCCTCTATGGCCTCTTCGCCTGGAAGCTGCATACGCTTCTCATCGGTGTGCCAGTCGCCTGAATCGGGCGGCCATGGGCGAAAATGCGTCCGGATGCCGCCTTTTCGGGAGCTATTGCCCCACTTGCGCCACGAAGCACGGTTTTAAGCCCGAACAGGGAATTGCCCGAGACCGATCAAATGGATAATGTGCGCCACTCAAACAGGGGCAGCGTCCCGGCTTGCGCGCCGGTGCGATAGAGTGAATGCAGGAACAAGATACGCATGACTGATATTTTTCGTGAAGTCGATGAAGATATCCGCCAGGAAAAATTCCGTCGGCTCTGGGACCGTTTCGGTCCGTGGTTGATCGGTCTTGCGGTTTTGATTGTGATTGGCACCGGCGGCTACCGCGGCTGGATCTATTGGCAGGAAACCCAGTCTCGCAGCGCGGGCGACAAGTTCTTTGAAGCGGTCAGGCTGTCTGAAGCGCAGAACTATCAGGAAGCGGCCGAAATGTATGGCGAGCTTGAGGGCGCGCTCGGCGGTTACCCGGCACTGGCGCAAATGCGGCGTGCCACCGATCTTGCAAATGCCAGCCAGAACGAGGAAGCCCTTGCCGAATTCGACGCTCTGTCCGCCGACAGCAGCCTGAGGGATGCCTTGCGGAACGCCGCTGCGCTTCGCGCCGGATATCTGGCGGTTGACCTGGAAGATTATGCGGGCGTTGCCGACCGGGTGGAGAAACTGACCGGCGACACCGGGTCCTTCCGCGCGGCAGCACGTGAACTTCTTGCTCTAAGCGCTTGGAAAAACGGCGATATTGAAACCGCACAGCAATGGATTACCGCGCTTGAGGAAGATCCGGAAACGCCGAGCGAAGTGAGCCGCCGGGTTTCCCTTCTGGCCGACGTCATCCGCGCCAACAACGGCGAAGCAAAAGCGGACAGTGAAGGGAATAATTAAGTGAGTTTTGGGACCGTTTCTTCCTGTCGACGCGGGCTTCTGGGCGCTCTCGTCCTGTCTCTTGCCCTGACCGGCTGCGGGTCGGTGAGTGATTTCACCGAAAGCGTGAATCCCTTCGGCCGCGAAAAGATCCTGCCTGGAGATCGCGAACCGGTTTTCGCCGGTGCGGATCCGGCCGCGGAAGTCCTCGGCCAGGCGGCAAAGGTCGGCCCGGCAACCGGCGGCCAGAGCTGGACGACTGCCGGCGGGGGACTGTCCAACGATCCGGGCAACATTGCGATTTCCGTCTCCGGGAACAGGGCATGGCGTACCAGCCTTGGCGCGTCGGGGCGCGGCCTCACAACCGCGTCCTTGCGCGTTTCTTCCCGTCCGGTCAGCGACGGCAGCCGGATCTTCGTCTATAAGCCCAACGGCGAAGTCGTGGCACTCTCGACCAGCGGAGGCCGGCTGTGGACACAGAACCTGCGTCCGGAAGGCGAGCGCGATGTGGGTCCCGGCGGCGGTGTCGCCGTTGACGGCGGCGTTGTTTATGCGGCGACCAGCTACAGGAAGCTCGTCGCGATGGATGCCGGATCGGGTCAGATTATCTGGACCGCCGAACTGGACACGCCCGCACGCGGCGCCCCAGTTGCCGGTGCCGGGCATGTCTTCGTGGTCTCCCAATCCAACGAGGTCTACGCCCTCTCGCAGTCCGACGGCTCCGTTGCGTGGACTTATGCGGGTATCGAGCAAACGGCGGGGCTTCTGTCGGCCGCCAATCCGGCGATTTCCGGAAATCGTGTGATCGTTCCGTTCTCGTCCGGCGAAATCATGGCGATCGACATCAAGACCGGTGAACCGGTATGGGTCGACGGCGTTGCGCAGAGTTACCGCACGCTTGCCGTTTCCGGGCTGGCGGATGTCTCGGCGAGCCCGGTCGTTGCCGGCAACACGGTCTATGCGACGGGCGTTGCGGGCCGCACGGTGGCCGTCGATGTTCGCACCGGCCAGCGCCGTTGGGAACAGGATCTCGGCAGCGTGCACACGCCGGTCGTTTCCGGAAGTACCCTGTTCATGGTCGATCTGGATGACCGCATGGTGGCGCTCAGCCTCCAGTCCGGGGAAACCCTTTGGGCGACCTCGCTGCCGCGTCCGGAGAAGAAGAAACGCCGCCGCAACTGGGCCGGACCGATCCTGGCGAACGGCACGCTCGTTGCATTTTCCAGTGACGGCCAGATCGTCATGGTCGATTCAGCCTCTGGCAAGATCATGCTGTCGCAGCGGACCAATACGGATGTCTACGTGACGCCGATCGCGGCTGGTGGCCGGGTGATCGTCCTCAGCGGAGACGACGGCATCGCCGCCTTTAACTAGATATAGGGGACGGCCCAAGAGGCCCTCCTATCAGGAGTAACTGCCGTGGGCGCCACAGTCGCCATTATCGGACGGCCGAATGTCGGCAAGTCCACGCTATTCAATCGCCTGGTCGGCAAACGCCTGGCACTGGTTGACGACACACCGGGTGTGACGCGCGACCGGCGGCCGGGCGAAGCCCGCCTGGGCGATTTGCGCTTCACCATCGTCGATACGGCGGGCCTGGAAGATGCGGACAAGGAGTCGCTCGCAGGGCGCATGCGCCGCCAGACCGAAGAAGCGATCGAGGCCGCGGATGCGGTCCTGTTCGTGATCGATGCCCGTGCCGGCGTCACACCGCTGGACGCGCATTTTGCCGAAGTGGCGCGCAAGACCACCCGCCCGGTGATCCTGCTCGCCAACAAGGCGGAAGGCCGGGCCGGGGAAGGCGGCCTCTATGAATCCTATTCCCTCGGCCTCGGCGAACCGATCGCCATTTCCGCGGAACATGGCGAAGGCCTGGCGGACCTCTACGAGGCGCTGAAGCCGCATGTCGATCGTGTCGACCACGAGGAAGAGGCAAAGCGCGAAGAAGCCATCACCAATGTCGATGTCGACGAGGACGGCGAAATCGTCGAGGACGAGGTTCCCGTCGGCACGCCCGAAAGACCGCTGCGCGTCGCGATCGTCGGCCGGCCGAATGCGGGCAAGTCGACGCTGATCAACAAGTTTCTGGGCGAAGACCGCATGCTGACCGGTCCGGAGGCGGGCATCACGCGCGACTCCATCTCCGTCGACTGGACCTGGCGCGACCGGCATATCAAGCTGTTCGACACGGCCGGTATCCGCAGGAAGGCCCGTGTGCAGGAGAAGCTCGAAAAGCTCTCCGTGGCCGACGCCCTGCGCGCGATCAAGTTTGCCGAAGTGGTCGTGATCACGCTCGACGCCACCATGTCCTTCGAGAAACAGGATCTGCAGATCATCGACCTGGTCGCCCGCGAGGGCAGGGCCCTGGTTGTCGCGATCAACAAGTGGGATCTGATCGAGGACCGGGAAGCGGCCTGGAAGAAGATCCGCGACGCAAACGAGCGCTATTTCAACCAGATCCGGGGCGTTCAGATCGTGACGCTGTCGGGCCTTCAGGGGCAGGGGACCGATCGCCTGATCGAGAGCGTCTTTATCGCCTATGAAGCCTGGAACTCGCGCGTATCGACCGCCAAGCTGAACCGCTGGCTGGACAAGGTGACGGCAAACCACCCGCCACCGGCTGTCGCCGGCCGCCGGGTGCGCCTGCGCTACATGACGCAGCCGAAAACCCGTCCGCCGCATTTCGTGGCCTTCTGTTCCCGGCCGGAGCAACTTCCGGAGAGCTATACGCGATATCTGATCAATTCGCTCCGGCAGTCCTTCAACATTCACGGTACGCCGATCCGGCTGTCCTACCGGAAGGGCGAGAACCCGTACGCTCCGAAGCGGAAACGGGGCTAAAGCATTTCCGACGCCCCGACCGGAATTCCGGCGGTCAGGCATTTTCCCGGCGGGAGCAAAGTTCTCCCGCCGCCAGAGACACTTATAGGAGTTTGACCCATGCATATCGACCGGCTGGAATTCGCCGTCTCGCTTGCTGAGAAGGCCGGAAAGCTCGGAATGGAGTATTTCCGCAAGCTGGACACCCTGAACGTGACCCAGAAGGGCCATCAGGATCTTGTGTCCGAAGCCGATCGAAACGTGGAAACACTCATCCGCCAGGAGTTTGCAAAGGCTTATCCCGAGGACGGCATCCTTGGCGAAGAGCATGGCATGGAAGAAGGCAGTTCGGGCTACACCTGGGTGACGGACCCGATCGACGGTACAGCCAATTTCGTCACAGGCATCCCCCAGTGGTGCGTGATCATCGCCTGTGTCCACCAGGGCCAGGTGATCGTCGGCGTCATCCACGATCCGGTTGCCGGGGAGACCTTCAAGGCGGCCGCCGGTCAGGGCGCGTTCCTGAATGGCAAGCCGATCCGGACCTCGACAAGCGAGAGCCTTTCCACCGGGTCCGTCGGCGTCGGCTTCAACGGCCGTACCGCCATCACGGATGCCGTGAACGTCGTCGGTGCACTGGTTTCCAAAGGCGGCGTGTTCTTCCGGAATGCATCCGGCGGCCTGATGCTGGCCTATGCAGCCTCCGGCCGTCTGATCGGCTACGTGGAAAGCCACATGAACGCCTGGGACTGCCTCGCGGGCATGCTGATCGCCAAGGAAGCCGGCGGCATGGTCATGGAGCAGGACATCAACAACGCGCTCTATCACGGCGCCCGCATCGTCGTCGGCGCCCCTGGCGTATTCAACGACCTGATGGAAATCGCCGAAAGCTCCTTCTCGCCGCTGGAAGTTGCGTAACGCCAAGGCGTAGCTGTCGGAAACGCTGACGAACGGCGCTTCCTGGAGGGGCCTGGGGCGAGCGTAGCGCGCTCCGGTCTGCTCATTCAGATCAACCTGCATTCGGGTGGAAACACCTGAATGCAGAAAAGTTGACTGGTTTAAAAGTGTCGGAGCACGTAGTCCGCGTTCCTCTGAACGCAGTCGCTCTAGCATGAAGAGATTGCCGGAAAACTGCAGAGCGACCTGCGCACAGACCTCAGTTCCGCCGTGAGCGGCGATGCGAAACTCCTGCGGCGCTTCAAAGGCCGAGATAAAATGCAAGCTCCGTGCGGGTCTCTTCAGAGAAGCAAGACCCCTTCCAGCCGAGCGCTTCGGCCGTCCGCACGTTCGTGGCGCTGTCGTCGATCAACAGGACTTCGTGAGGAGCAACGCCGATCATATCGGTGACGTGCTCGAAAAAGGCTGCATCGGGCTTTGCGCGTCCTATCCGGCCCGATGAAAAGATGTGGCTGACGCGTTTGCCGAACCCCGACTGGTGTTCGATATAGGCCGCCCGTCGGGCTTCATTATTGGTCGCAATCACCTGAAGAATGTCCCGCTCTGCCAGTTGATCCAGCAATCCGCAGGTAAGCGGATCCTGCAGATCGTCCTTGGCGAACCAGTAATCGAGAAGGGTGGACGCTTTGACCCCGTGACCGTTCAGGTCCAGCCAGTCCTGCACATGGGCCTCCAGGTCGCGCTCGCCCGTGATAACCGGCATGAATTGCTCGCCGAAAATGCCCTCCTGGAATTTCTCAACTGAAATTCCGAGATCCGCTTCAAGCGTCTGCGACCATAGAAACCGCCCATTGACGATATTCCGGTTGAGAACGCCGTCGAAATCCCAGGCGATCGCCTTGATGTCGTTCCGCATTGGCCCTCGTTCCGATCACATGTCCGAAGTGCCAATGCGTATAGGGAGAAGAAGGGATCTGCAACCTGGGCGGGATGAGTGCAGGTTGACCTGCTCTTTGATGCCGATCAGTCTGCCGCAGCAAAATGCGCCATCTGGTCTGCATGTGCCTTGAGAAAGCCCGGGCGGGACGTGGCGCGGGCGAGATAATCTCGGCAGGCCGGGTGTCCGGCCAGCCGCTCGAACCGGTCGACAAGGCGCAATACGTCCGCCATCAGGATATCGGCGACGGAAAAGGATCCGGCCAGCCATTCGCGTTCCGCCAGCACCGGCTCCAGGTGCTGGAGCCGGGCTCCCAGGAAGCCGTCCAGCCGGTTCCACCCCGGCGTATCGTCGTTGAAACCGGAAAACACGAATATCGACCAGGGTAGGCTCGCCATCTCGACGGAATTGAGGGCTGCGAACAGCCATTCGATAGCCTCGCTGCGGGCGCGAGGATCGGCAGGCAGCAAGGCGTCGCTGCGATTGCCCAGATGAAGCAGGATCGCGCCGCTCTCGAAGATCGACATGTCTCCATCGGTCAGCCACGGCACCTGCCCGAATGGCTGCCGCGCGAAATGCCCGCCGTTGCGATCGCGAAACGGGACGCTCTCGACGCGATAAGGCAATCCCGCTTCTTCCAGCGCCCAACGCACGCGTATGTCGCGCACATAGCCGCGCGGCAGCTCGGGAACCCAGTCGAAGGTGGTGAGGATCAGGTCGGCCATTCGCAATCTCCAATTGTTGCGGCCGCACTATGGAAGCTTTCGGGTTGTGCAGTAAAGGGGTGACTGGCGGGCACGTGGTCGGCAGCGGTCACGCAATACGGAGCACGAGCTATGCCGGTTATGGCCGGACCCACTCCCGGGCGACGCGGTCATAGAGCTTGCCGGTTTCCAGCACCTCCGGTCCGACAAGGTCCAGAAGCTCGTCCGCGACGCCGGCCGGCGAGGGAAGGTTCTCCGGGATTTCGCCCGGCATCGCCTTTGCCCGCAGGCCGGTGCGTGTCGGGCCGGGGTCGGCCAGGTTGATTTTCATCGGTGTCTGAAGGCTTTCCTGCGCCCAGGTCCTGGCCATTGCCTCTACGGCTGACTTGCTGATCGCCTGAAGGCCCCAGAAGGCGGTGCAGGTGTGGGCCTGGACGGCGGTCAGAAACAGCGCCCTGCCGGCATCGGATTGCCGCAGTAAGGGATCCAGCGACCGGATCAGCCGCCAGTTGGCGGTGACATTCACCGCCATGACTTTTTCGAAGTCCTTCGGGCCGATATGGCCGAGCGGCGACAGGACGCCGAGAACGCCTGCATTGCCGACCAGAATGTCGAGCTTTTTCCAGCGCTCGAAGATCGCAGCGCCCAGACGGTCAAGGGCGTCGTAGTCTGTCAGGTCGAGCGGAACCAGGGTGGCCTGGCCGCCTGCCGCCTTGATTTCGTCATCCAGGTCTTCCAGACCGCCCACCGTTCGCGCAATCGCGATGACATGGGCACCGCGCTCGCCGAGCTTTTTCGCGATCTGGTAGCCGATACCCCGGGAGGCGCCGGTCACAACCGCGAGCCGGCCTTCGAAATCTTTGTGCATTGGGAGCCTCTTGGATCAACCTGTCTTGCCGTTGAGCCACGGCAAGACGGAAATGCTGATCGACATGAAGATGACAGAGCGTCCCGTCCGTAGTCTTGCGAATGCGGACGGGGTGCCTTAGCGGACTTCCACCAGGCGTGGGGGCCTGACAAATTCCTGGTCTTCGGAAAGATCGGTCAGCGGCGTCGGATAGTCGCCGGTGAAGCAGTGGTCGGTGAATTGCGGATTGGCATTGTCGCGGCCGTCATAGCCCATGGCCCTGTAGATGCCGTCGACGGACAGAAACGCCAGGCTGTCCGCGCCGATATAGGCCCGCATTTCCTCAAGGCCGTATTTCGCCGCCAGGAGCTTTTCGCGCACCGGCGTGTCGATGCCGTAATAGTCGGAATATTTGATCGGCGGGCTCGCCAGCCGGAAATGAACTTCGCTCGCGCCCGCATCCCGGATCATCTGGACGATCTTGACCGAGGTGGTGCCGCGCACGAGGCTGTCATCGACCAGAACGACCCGCTTGCCCTCAATCTGCGAGCGGTTCGCCGAATGTTTCATCTTCACGCCCAGGGCACGGATCTGCTGGGTCGGTTCGATGAAGGTCCGGCCGACATAGTGGTTGCGGATGATGCCGAGTTCGAACGGCACGCCGCTTTCCTGGCTGTAGCCGATCGCCGCCGGAACCCCGCTGTCGGGAACGGGGACGATCACATCCGCGTCCAGATGGGTTTCCTTGGCGAGTTGCTTGCCCATCTCACGGCGCACGTCATAGACACTGCGGCCGCCAAGGACGGAATCGGGCCGCGAGAAATAGATGTATTCGAAGATGCACGGGCGGGCCGGCCGCTTGCCGAATGGGAAGTAGGATTCAATCCCGGTCGGCGTGCAGACGATGACTTCACCGTTTTCGACTTCGCGGATGAACTTCGCGCCGATGATGTCGAGCGCACAGGTTTCCGATGCCAGGATCGGGGCGCCGTTGAGGTCGCCCAGAACCAGCGGCCGGATCCCCAGCGGGTCGCGTGCGCCGATCAGCTTTTTCGACGTCAGGGCCACCAGCGAGTAGGCGCCCTCCATCTGGGTGATCGCTTCGATGAAACGGTCGACGATCTTGCCCTGGCGCGAACGCGCAACCAGCTGCAGCACGACTTCGGAGTCCGATGTGGACTGGCAGATGGCTCCGTCCCGGATCAATTGCCGGCGGATGGTCAGCGCATTGGTGAAGTTGCCGTTGTGGCAGACGGCTATGCCGCCGCCGTCGAGTTCGGCAAACAGCGGCTGGACATTTCGAAGGATTGTTTCGCCTGTCGTGGAGTAGCGCACGTGCCCGACGGCGGCCATGCCGGTGAGGCGGCCGATCGTCTCCGCATCCGAGAAATGGTCACCGACGAGGCCCAGGTGGCGTTCGGCCCGGAACTGTTCATTGTCGAAGGTAACGATCCCGGCTGCTTCCTGGCCGCGGTGCTGAAGGGCATGCAGGCCGAGGGCCGTCAGTGCGCTGGCATCCTCATGGCCCAGAATGCCGAACACACCGCACTCTTCGCGCAGTGTGTCGTCATAGATGTCAAAAGGTTCGTGCACTTCGGTTTCGCCAGTCATGGCGAACACTCCTTGTTTCCGGCCGGTTGGCAGGCCCGGCCCTGGGTTTTCCGAACAACGGCTCCGCGTTTACCAGAACGCGGGAAGCTCCTGAGCATCGTCTGCGCCGCCCGTTGGCGTCAGTTGCTGTCCGAAGTCAGCTGCTCAAGGCCCTGACGCTCGGTGTCGCTATAGGCCGGCTCTTCGGCCGGACTGCCGGCGTCGCCGCCGGCGAAATCGCTGTCGCGGATCTTGTCGAGGATCGCCTTTTCCGGATCTTCCGGCAACACGGCGACGAGACGTTCCCCGATGGAGAGCAGGACCGGCCGCGACTTGGCTTGCAGCACCCAGCCCGGCTGCTGATCCGGCTGAACGAACCAGTTGAAGAACATCATTGCCACGACGACCAGAAGCAAACCGCGCACGGCACCGAAGACAAAGCCGAGTGTCCGGTCCAGCGCACCGATCCGGCTGTCCAGCACGAAATCGGAAATCCGCATGGTAATGTAGCTGACTACGACCAGCGTGACCAGAAAGACCGCCGCGGCCGATGCGCCCAGGGCGACCACGTCATGCGATATATATTGCTTCGCATAGGGAAGTACACGCTCGTAGAGCAAAAATGCCGCAGCAGCTGCCGCGACCCAGGAGGCGATCGAAAGAACTTCCCGGACAAACCCGCGGATCATCGCAAGGACCGCCGAAATGAACATGATGACCAAAAGCAGTCCGTCCAGCAGCGTTATCGGCATGTTCCTGAAAAATCCTCTGTCTGGCGCTCAATACTGCGCTGAAACCGTCAGTTCGAACCCGCAAGCATCATGCTTCATTTGTCCACGGAAGCACTAGCCTCCGCCGAGAGTTTGGCAACAAAGTCCCCAAGTTCCGGCAGGCCCGTAACCCTGAAGGACGATGCGCCACCGTCCTTGAGGTTGCCCTCCGGGCAATAAGCCTGATCGAAGCCGAGTTTCTCTGCTTCCTTCAGCCTGGATTGGGCCTGGGCGACCGGCCGTATGGCCCCGGACAAGCTGACTTCGCCGAAATAGACGCAATTGGACGGAAGGGCAAGCCCGCTGAGCGAAGAGACCAGTGCCGCCGCCACGGCAAGGTCGGCTCCCGGCTCGTTGATTTTGAGGCCGCCGGCCACATTCAGGTAAACGTCATGCTGGGAGAAGCGGATGCCGCAGCGGGCCTCGAGCACCGCCAGGATCATCGAAAGGCGGGCGCTGTCCCAGCCGATCACCGCCCGGCGCGGCGTGCCGAGCGAGGACTGGGCGACCAGCGCCTGGATTTCGATCAGCAGCGGACGGGACCCTTCGAGCCCCGCAAAAACGGCCGCGCCCGGAGCCGTCGAATTTCTGTCGCCCAGAAACAGGGCAGACGGGTTCGAGACTTCGACAAGGCCCTTGCCGGTCATCTCGAAGACGCCGATTTCGTCCGTCGCCCCGAAGCGGTTCTTGACCGAGCGCAGGATGCGGTACTGATGCGCGCCGTCGCCTTCGAAATAGAGGACGGCGTCGACCATATGCTCGACGACGCGCGGACCGGCGATCTGGCCGTCCTTGGTCACGTGTCCGACCAGGACCATCGTCGTGCCGTTCTTCTTGGCGTAGCGGACCATCGCCTGCGCCGAGGCGCGCACCTGGGTGACCGTGCCCGGGGGCGAATCCACCTGGTCGGTCCAGAGCGTCTGCACGGAATCGAGGATCAGCAGGGCCGGCGGCTTGTCGGCTTCGAGCGTTGCCAGGATGTCCTCGACGCTCGTTTCCGCCGCCAGCGCCACCGGTGCCTCCGAAAGGCCGAGCCTTTCGGCCCGCAGCCGCACCTGGCCGATGGCCTCCTCACCGGAAATATAGACGGTCTTGTGCCCGAGGCGGGCAAGCTGCGCTGCGGCCTGGATAAGCAGCGTGGATTTGCCGATGCCCGGGTCGCCGCCCACCAGCAGCGCGGAGCCGCGCACGAAGCCGCCGCCGGTCACCCGGTCGAGTTCGGCCACCTTCGTCTCGATGCGCGGCGCTTCCCGGGAATCCCCGGTAAGTCCCACAAGCGGCACGACGCGGCCCTTGGTGCGCGGGGCCCGCCCGGGACCCCCGCCGATGCCGCCGCTGGTCTGTTCCTCGACGATGCTGTTCCACTCGCCGCAGGATTCGCAGCGCCCGGCCCATTTGGCCGTGACCGCCCCGCAGGACTGGCAGACGAAAGACGTGGGCCGTCGGGCCATCAGAGCGAATGACGATAAATATGGTTCATTTGACCGGAGCGCTTTTGTCTGCTGCCGAGGCGGATTGCGCGCTGTGGTGCAATCCCACCACAAGCGCGATCCAACGAAGTCAGCGGGCAAAAGAGCCCGGCCCTTCGGGTGGCGGAAAGCAGCCCATCGGCAGCGTTGCGCCACTTGCCCGATGTTCCGCATCGCGCTTCGCGACACGCCTTGCCGAATGAACTGCTTTCCGCCATCAAATGATCCATATTTATCGCCATTCGCTCTTGTGCTCCGATCAGGTGAGGGGGCCGTAGACGCGCTCGAAGCGGCGGCCGAGGCTGGTCAGGTATTCGTAGTCGATGGTCTGCGCATAGGCTGCAAGATCGGCCGCGGCAACAGTCGGACCCAGCATTTCCACAAGCGCGCCGCGCCGGAGAAGATGCTCGGGTACGTCGGTGACGTCCAGTGTGATCATGTCCATGGAAATCCGGCCGAGGATCGGCGCCTTGTGGCCGCCGATCATGGCGAAGCCTCCCGGGCGCTCGTCGGTGGAACTCGCGCGGCGGATCATGCCGTCCGCATAGCCGGCGGCAACCACCGCATTCCGGAGCGGACGGCGGGCGGTCTGGCGTGCGCCGTAGCCGATGGTGTCGCCCTCGGGAACGTCGCGCACGATCATGATCCGGGCTTCGACCTTCACGACGGGCTTCATCGGATTGGACGCAGTCTCGATCGCCTTGCCGCCGTAAAGGGCAATGCCCGGGCGCGCGAGGTCGAAATGATAGTCCGCTCCCATCAGGACACCTGCGGAATTGGCAAGGGACCGCGGGACGTCGGCAAAGGGTGCCGTGACCTCACGGAAAAGCTCGAGCTGGCGCCGGTTCATCGGATGGTCGGGCGTGGAACCGCAGGCCAGATGGCTCATGATCAGCGACGGAACGACCGGACCGAGCAAATCCCGGTCGGACATTGCCGCTGAAAATTCCGCCGGCGACAGACCGAGCCGGTGAATGCCCGTGTCGACATGCACCGCCGCATCGAAACTCCTGTCCGCCGATTTGCAAAGCGCCGCCCAGTCTTGGAGCTCGGCGAGCGAGCCGAGGACCGGGCGAATGTGATGCTCCAGGAAATGCCCGGCGGTCCCCGGAAACAACCCGTCGAGCACATATATCACCGCATCCGGCAGCAGCGCCCGGAGCTCGATTGCCTCGGTCGGCACGGCGACGAAAAAGGTCCGGCATCCGGCCTGGTAGAGGGCTGCGGTGGCTGCTTTCAGGCCAATACCATAGGCGTCCGCCTTGACCGCGGCCGCGCATTCCGCCTTGCTATCGAGCTTGCCGTTCAGGAACGTCCAGTTCGCCGCAACCGCATCCGGATCGATGGTCAGGCGGCCGCCGTAAAGCTCGGAAGGAAAGGGATTGCGGTAGGTAAGAGACACGACCCGCGATTTGCTCCAGCCAGATTTGAGACCTGTGAATCGGTGTGAAGCTTAGCGTATAGGGGAGGGGGCGTGCCAACACCATGATTTTATCAGGCACGGGCCTCGACGATCCGGCAAGTGGGCCGCTCAGGAGCCGTCCCGGATGGAAAACGGCGTCCAGGAAGAAACGGCCGCGCCTGGTGCTCGCGGCCGGTTGAGGTTTCACGTGGCGGCAACGAACTGCCCTGCAGCGGCTATTCGTAGCGCTGCGGCAGGTGATCTTCCTCGGCAAGATCGGAGAAGCGGGTGAATTCGCCCTGGAAGTGCAGGTTGGCGGTACCGGTCGGGCCGTGGCGCTGCTTGGCGATGATGATTTCCGCCTTGCCCTTGGCCGCATCATGCTTGGCTTCCCAGGTGGCATATTCCGGCGAGCCGACATCCGGCTCGGTCTTGGAGAGATAATACTCCTCGCGATAAACGAACAGGATCACGTCGGCGTCCTGCTCGATGGAACCCGATTCGCGCAGGTCCGACATCATCGGCCGCTTGTCGTCCCGCGATTCCACCTGGCGCGACAGCTGTGACAGCGCGATGATCGGAACGTTGAGTTCCTTCGCGAGAGCCTTAAGCCCCGTGGTGATTTCCGTGATTTCCTGCACCCGGTTGCCGGAGTTCTTGGCCGACCCGGAAAGCAGCTGAATATAGTCGACCACCAGGAGGTCCAGCCCGCGCTGGCGTTTCAGGCGGCGCGCCTTGGCCACCAGCGCGGCAATCGAGATGCCGCCGGTCTGGTCCACATGCAGCGGAACCGTCTGCATCGTCTGGGCGCAGGCGGCGAGTTTTTCGAATTCGGCTTCGGTAATGTCGCCGCGGCGGATCTTGGAGGACGAAATCTCCGCCTGTTCGGAAATGATACGCGTGGCCAGCTGTTCGGCCGACATTTCGAGCGAGAAGAAGCCGACCACGCCGCCGTTGACGGTCTTGATCGCTCCGTCCTGCTGCTCCTCGGCCTTGTAGGATTGGGCGACATTGTAGGCGATGTTGGTTGCCAGCGACGTCTTGCCCATCGCGGGGCGGCCGGCGAGAACGATCAGGTCCGACTGCTGCAGACCACCCATCAGCCGGTCGAGTTCGCGCAGCCCCGTCGAGATGCCGGACAGCGCGCCCTCGCGGTTCCAGGCGGCATGGGCCATCTCGATCGTTTCGGTAAGCGCATCGCCAAAGGAGATGAAGCCTCCCTCTGCGCGGCCCGTTTCCGCCAATTCGAACAGTCGGCGCTCGGCATCGTCGATCTGCTGGGTCGGCGGCACGTCGATCGGCGCGTCATAGGCGATGTTGACCATGTCCTCGCCGATGCGGATCAGGTTCCGGCGAGATCGCCAGGTCATAGATCGTGCGGCCGTAATCCTCCGCATTGATGATCGAGGCGGCATCACCGGCAAGGCGCAGCAGGAACTGGGTCGCCGACAGGTCCGCGATCTTGGCATTGGCCGGGTAGAACGTTTTCAGCGTGATCGGAGAGGCGGTCTTGCCGGCCCGTATCAGATGGCTGATCTTCTCGTAGATGTCCTGGTGAGGCGGTACGAAGAAATGGTGCGGCTCGAGAAAGTCGGAGACCCGGTAGAACGTCTCGTTGTTCACCAGAATCGCGCCCAGGAGCTGCCGTTCCGCCTCCGCATTATGCGGCGCGAGGCGCTGAGCCTCTTCTGCCGTTTCAACCTTCTGTAGCGTGCCCTTCATACCGACCCCCGATGACCCAAGTGCATTCGGAATACTCTTTGCCGAATGCGGGCTCAAGGCTTCAAACCGAGCTCTAGCTGATTCCCACTGTCAACCACAGATCAACGGGGAAAGAATCGAATCCTGCTTGACTCGGAAGACCGTTGCAGACTCAGCATGCTAGTTCTTAGTTGTTGAAATTAAATATACTTTTGAATTGATGAACAGGAAGTTAACAAATGTGTGAGGGCTTTCAAGGTGTTGCGGCAGAGTCTGAAATCCCCGCCTTAGGCCCCGTGATCGCTGGCGGCGAAAGCGGTGCCGGCAAAACGAAAAACGGCGCCACTCGGGCGCCGTTCAAATGAGCTGGTGAAGCAGGAATGGGCCTTAGAATCAGGCTTCCTCTTCGCCGGTTGCTTCTTCTGCGGCTTCGGCGCCGTCTTCTTCGGTGCCTTCAGCCTCTTCGTCCTCTTCGAATTCGAAGACGTCCTGTTCCGGAGTGGAGAGATCCTCGCCGGCCGCCTGACGGGCTGCCTCGTCTTCAGAACGGGCAACGTTGACGGTGACGGACACTTCGACTTCCGGGTGCAGCTGGATCAGAACGTTGTGGACGCCGATCGTCTTGATCGGGAAACGCAGTTCAACCTGGCTGCGGCCAACGGAGAAGCCGGCTTTGGTCAGGCCTTCCGCGACATCGCGGGTGGATACGGACCCGTAGAGCTGGCCGGTTTCGCCTGCGGAGCGGATCATGACCAGGCTTTCGCCGTCGAGCTTGGAAGCAACGGCTTCGGCTTCGGCCTTGCGCTCCAGGTTACGGGCTTCGAGCTGAGCGCGCTCACGCTCGAAACGCTCCAGATTGGACTTGTTGGCGCGCAGAGCCTTGCCTTGCGGCAACAGGAAGTTGCGGGCATAGCCGTCGCGAACACGCACGGTGTCGCCCATCTGACCGAGCCTGGCGATACGCTCAAGAAGGATAACTTGCATTCTATTTCTCCTACTGTCCCACCGGTCGCGGTGGTTAGAGGCCGATTGCCCGCGGCCCCAATTCGGGTCTCCCGGGCAGGCCCGGGAGAAGCATCTCAAAAAACGAGAAGCGCTTAGCTGATCACGAACGGCAGCAGGCCGAGCAGGCGGGCGCGCTTGATCGCACGGGCCAGTTCACGCTGCTTGCGCGCGGAAACCGCGGTGATGCGGCTCGGAACGATCTTGCCGCGCTCAGAGATGTAGCGCTGCAGCAGACGAATGTCCTTGTAGTCGATCTTCGGCGCATTGGCACCGGAGAACGGGCAGGTCTTCCGGCGGCGGAAGAACGGACGGCGGCTCGGAAGTTGTGCAATATCAACCATTATCTCTTACTCCCCTTCTGCCCGGCGCGGAGGACGGCTGCCGCCTGGACGGTCGCCACGATCACCACGGTCGCCGCGATCACCACGGTCGCGGTCGCCACGTTCACCGCGGCCACCGCCACGGCGGTCGTCACGGTCACGCTTCTGCATCATGGCGGACGGTTCTTCATCCAGCTCATCGACGCGGAAGGTCATGTGACGCAGAATGTCTTCGCTCAGGCCCATCTGGCGTTCCATTTCGGCAACCGCTGCATGCGGCGCGTTGATGTTCATCAGGGTGTAGTGAGCCTTACGGTTCTTCTTGATGCGGTAAGCGAGGGACCGCAGACCCCAGTTTTCCACCTTGCCGACAGTACCGCCAGCGCCTTCGATGAGGCCCTTGTACTGTTCGACGAGTTGTTCGACCTGCTGGGCCGAAACGTCCTGGCGCGCCAGGAAGATATGCTCGTACAGAGGCATGGAAACAAGCCTTTCTTCATGTTGACAACGCGGGATTGGCGCAGAGCCTCCTCGTAGCCCCGGAAAGGCACGAGAATTCTAACGAGAGCGGGAACACGGGAAGTCGGATCTCTTTACAGATCCTAGCAAAAGCCCTTCCGTTCAGCCCCCGGCCATACCCCGGATGAAGCGCGGTCTATACTCGGTTTCGGAGAAAATGCAAGGACCATCCGTGAAAAGGCACGCAAAAGCGGCTAGTTTTGCGAAATGAATGGTGGCTGGGCCTTGACAGTTCGGGCAAGAGCGTATCATAGCCTCGCGCCAAGTTCGATATGCAAGCCCTTGCCGGGCTGCTGTCCGCTTTCTATTGAAGCCGGCGATCTTTTGCCTTGCGGCCCTGAAGATCCGCACACGTGTCACGGAGGCGCTTTCCAGATGACCATCGCATTCACCTTTCCCGGCCAGGGCAGCCAGAGCGTGGGAATGGGCAAGATCCTTGCCGATACCTATCCGCAGGCGAAAGCCGTCTTTGACGAAGTGGATGAAGCGCTCGGGCAAAAGCTGTCCGAGGTGATGTGGAACGGCCCCGAAGACGCGTTGACGCTGACCGCCAATGCACAGCCCGCACTCATGGCCGTCAGCATCGCAACGATGCGCGTGCTGGAGGCCAGGGGCCTCGCTCTGAAAGCCCGCGTATCCTACGTGGCCGGCCATTCGCTGGGTGAATATTCGGCGCTGGCTGCCGCCGGCAGCCTGGATCTCGCCACGACCGCTCGGCTCCTGCGCGTGCGCGGTGATGCCATGCAGAATGCGGTTCCCGTCGGGCAGGGGGCAATGGCCGCGCTGCTGGGTCTCGATTTTGATTTGGCGGCCGAGATCGCCCAGGCCGCGGCTCAGGGCGAGGTCTGCCAGGCCGCCAATGACAACGCGCCGGGACAGGTGGTTGTCTCCGGTCACGTGGCCGCCGTCGAGCGGGCCGTTGAAATTGCCAAGGCCAGAGGTGCACGTCGCGCGGTGCTGCTGCCGGTCAGCGCACCGTTTCATTGCGCGCTGATGGCGCCGGCCGCCGAAGCCATGTCCGAAGCCCTTGCCAACGCGCAGATACGTACACCCGCCGTTCCGCTTGTGGCCAACGTCCTGGCCGCGCCGATCACCGACCCTGACGAAATCCGCAGCCGCCTGGTCGAACAGGTGACGGGTACCGTCCGCTGGCGCGAGAGCATCACCTGGCTCGCGCAAAACGGTGTCGATACCTTCGTGGAAGTGGGGACCGGCAAGGTTCTGACCGGCATGGTCAAACGCATCGACAAGGAAGCCGCCGGTCTTGCGGTAAATTCTCCGGAAGATATCGACGTTCTTATGGAAAAGATCTCCGGATAAGCCTTTTATCGCCGCCGACAATCCATTAAGTCCCGCCGCGGGCACACGAGATCAGGGAAGGACTCCGAATGTTCAGCTTGGAAGGGAAAAACGCACTCGTCACCGGCGCGACCGGCGGGATCGGCGAGGCTATTGCCCGCGCATTGCACGCGCAGGGCGCAGCCGTATCCTTGTCCGGCACCCGCGCGGAAAAGCTGGAGGCCCTTGCGGCGGATCTCGGCGAGCGCGCCTATGTCACCCCTGCAAACCTTTCCGACCGCGAAGCCGTCAACGCGCTTCTGCCGGCCGCGGAAGAGAAAATGGGATCGGTCGACATTCTGGTGAACAATGCCGGCATCACCCGCGACAACATCTTCATGCGCATGAAGGATGAGGAGTGGGACCAGGTGCTGGAAGTCAACCTGACCTCCGGGTTCCTTCTGTGCCGGGCTGCCATCAAGGGCATGATGAAGCGCCGCCAGGGCCGGATCATCGGGATCACCTCGGTTGTCGGCGTCACCGGTAATCCGGGTCAGACGAACTATGCTGCGGCCAAGGCCGGCATGATCGGAATGTACAAGTCGCTGGCCCGCGAAGTCGCCAGCCGGAACATCACGGTCAACGCCATTGCGCCGGGGTTCATCGAAACGGCCATGACCGATGCGCTGAACGACAAGCAAAAGGAATCGATTCTGACGAGCGTCCCGGCAGGCCGTTTGGGCACTTCCGCCGAGATTGCGTCGGCCGCTCTGTATCTTGCCAGTGACGAAGCCGCATACGTGACGGGACAGACCCTGCACGTCAATGGCGGCATGGCTATGATTTAAAAGGAAGTTTCGCCGAACAGGCAAAAGAATCCGGGTCGCTCGCAAGCGGCCTGGACCGGCTGGTAAAGGTCAACAAAGTGTGTTACCAACCCGCCGATTGTTACGAATGGCGCAGTCTACTGTCCTGACTGCGCGGCGACATCTTGAATACTGCGAGTTCGCACCGCCGCTGTCATGCAAACCGGTTCGGGGCAGTTTCGCGAGAGATGATTAGACAAACTAAGGAAGTGAAAGATGAGCGATATCGCGGATCGGGTAAAGAAAATCGTCGTTGAACACCTCGGTGTTGACGCTGATAAGGTTGTGGAAGGTGCAAGCTTCATCGACGATCTCGGCGCTGACAGCCTCGACACCGTTGAACTGGTCATGGCATTTGAAGAAGAATTCGGCGTTGAAATCCCGGATACCGCAGCAGAAACCATCCTCACTGTTGGCGACGCTGTAAAGTTCCTGGAAGCCAACAAGTAAGGGCAGTGCCCTTGTTGATTTCATTTTGAAGATCGGGCCGGCGGGGCAAACCCCGTCTGGCCCATCCAACGTAAGTGCAGGTGAATGAGGCGAGTTGTCGTAACTGGGTTGGGCATGGTGACGCCGCTTGGCAGCGGTGTTGATGTCACTTGGAAGAAGATCCTTGAGGGTAAGAGCGGGGCCAACAAGGTCACCAATTTCAAAGTCGACGATTTGGCCTGCCAGATCGCGTGCCAGATCCCGCGTGATCCTGCCGCTGAAGGCGCCTTCAATCCGGATGACTGGATGGACGTCAAGGAGCAGCGCAAGGTCGACGACTTCATCGTCTACGCCATGGCTGCCGCCGATCAGGCGATCGCGGATTCCGGCTACAAGGCGGAATCCTATGAACAGCAGGCCCGATCCGGCGTTCTGATCGGCTCCGGTATCGGCGGCCTTCAGGGCATCGAACAGGGCGCAAATCTGCTGGCCGAGAAAGGCCCGCGGCGCCTCAGCCCGTTCTTCATTCCCGGCCGGCTCATCAATCTTGCCGGCGGCTATGTTTCCATCCGCCACAGTTTCAAGGGGCCGAACCACGCAGTCGTGACCGCGTGTTCCACCGGTGCCCACGCCATCGGCGACGCCTCGCGCCTGATCGCCTTCGGCGATGCCGATGTCATGGTTGCCGGCGGGACGGAGTCGCCCCTGTGCAGGCTGGCGCTTGCCGGCTTTGCCGCGTGCCGGGCTTTGTCCACCGGTTTCAACGACGCCCCGGAAAAGGGATCCCGGCCCTATGACAAGGCCCGTGACGGCTTCGTCATGGGTGAGGGCGCGGGTGTCGTCGTTCTTGAAGAGTATGAACACGCTGTACGCCGCGGTGCCACGATCTATGCCGAGGTCATCGGCTACGGTCTGTCCGGCGATGCGTATCACATCACCGCGCCGTCCTCCGACGGCGACGGCGCCTACCGCTGCATGGATGCGGCGCTCAAACGCGCGCAGGTCAGCCCGGCCGAAATCGACTATGTCAATGCCCACGGTACCTCGACACCGCTCGGTGACGAGATCGAACTGGGCGCCGTAACACGGCTCGCCGGCGAACATGCGTCCGGCCTGACCATGTCATCGACAAAATCGTCAATCGGACACCTGCTTGGTGCCGCGGGGGCGGTCGAGGCAATCTTCTCGGTTCTGGCGATCCGTGACGGTATGGCGCCGCCGACGATCAACCTGGACAATCCGTCGGTTGAAACCGAAATAGATCTGGTGCCGCACAAGCCGAAGCAAATGGACATTAATGTTGCCCTGTCGAACTCGTTCGGCTTCGGCGGCACCAATGCCTCGCTTGTCTTCCGCAAAGTTGCCGCATAACCCATTCAAGTTCTGTCAAGCCGAATCCTTGGATTCGGCTTGAGATTTTGATTGTGACAACCGGTCCGCTCGAGCCCAGGTCAGGGACTTTGGGGCTCGGGCCTGGAGGTGCGACCCGATATGCGCATTAAGCCGAAAAGCCCGCGTGAAGCCTTGCAGCCTGAACCGGCGCCGGAACCGCCGCAACGGTCCCGCCACGTTCGCAATCCGCTGGTCATCCTGATCAACCTGATCATCACGCTGGCGGTGATCGGCCTTGCCGCGGCCGGGGCCGCGCTTTACTTCGGCAAGCAGAAGTTCGAGGAAGCCGGACCGCTCAAGGAAAAGACGACCGTCATCATTTCGTCCGGCGCGGGTCTTTCCGGTATAACCGATCGCCTCGCCAGCCAGGGCGTGATTGAAGACAGCCTCATCGACGAGTGGGTCTTCAATGTCGGTACCCGTTTCTACAAGAGCGCCACCAAGCTGAAGGCCGGGGAATATGCGTTCGCGCCCGGGGTTTCCATGCATGAGGTCATGAGCGATCTCGTCGAGGGCAAGGCGGTCGTGCATTCCGTGACTGTTCCCGAAGGCTGGACCACGGCGCAGATCATTGAGCGTATCCGTCAGCATCCGATCCTGGTCGGAGAGATCACCGAGGTCCCCGAGGAAGGCGCGCTCCTGCCGGAAACCTATACCTTCGCCCGCGGAACGAACCGCCAGGAAGTCGTCAACCGCATGAAAGCGGCGCAGGAGAAGCTGCTGGCAGAGGTCTGGGAACGGCGTACGGAGGGACTGCCGGTCGAAACGCCGGAAGAACTGGTCATTCTGGCATCGATCGTCGAGAAGGAAACGGCCCTGGCGGATGAACGTCCCCGGGTGGCAGGTGTCTTCGTCAATCGTCTGAACAAGAACATGCGCCTGCAGTCCGATCCGACGATCCTCTACGGCTTGTACGGCGGGGAAGCCTGGCTCAAGGACCGTTCCGCCATCAAGCAGTCCGAATTGAAGGCCGATAACGAATACAACACCTATCAGATCGACGGGCTGCCGCCGGGACCGATCGGTAATCCGGGACGTGCGGCTATGGAGGCCGTCGCCAATCCGTCCAGGACGCAGGACCTCTACTTTGTTGCGGATGGCTCGGGCGGGCATATATTTGCCGAGACCTATGAGCAGCATCAGCAGAATGTCCGCAAATGGCGTCAGATCGAACGGGACCGCCGCCAGAGCGAACAGACAAACCAGGCAGAGCCGGCAGCTGCCAACTGACCCTGCGCCGGGCTGATACGGGGCGGAGAACTTCCGGAGGGGCATATGTCACTGGCCAGCATGACGGGTTTCGCGCGTGCCTTGGGGGAATCGGGTCCGGTCCGTTGGACCTGGGAGCTCAGATCCGTCAACGGCAAGTCGCTGGATCTGCGTATCCGCATTCCGACCGGCCTGGAAACGCTGGAACCGAAGATCCGGGAACGCTGCACGAAGCTTTTGCGGCGCGGCAACGTTTCGATCGGTCTGTCCATGCAGCGGGATCAGTCGGCACAACAGTTTCAGGTCAATGAAAGTGCTCTCGAAGCGGTGCTGACCACGATCGATCTTCTGAAGAGGCGCGTACCGGATCTGGCTCCGCCGTCGATCGACGGCATCCTCGCCCAGAAAGGCGTCTTCGAGCTGAAGGAGCCGGAAGACGATGAAGACGCCCAGGAAGCCCTTCACAATGCGCTGCTGACCAGTCTCGATGCAGCCCTCATCGATCTGGTCGACATGCGTCACACGGAGGGACAGGCGATCACCAGTATCGTCCGTGACCAGATAGACAGGATTGCCGATCTGACCCAGGCGGCCGAAGGTCTTCCGGCCCGCCAGCCGGAGGCGATCAAGGCCCGGCTGAAAAAACAGGTTTCCGAACTCGTGGATGCCTCCGACGGACAACTGGACCCTCAGCGCCTTCATCAGGAGGCAGTGTTCCTGGCGACAAAGGCTGATATCCGCGAAGAACTGGACCGTCTGCATGCCCATGTGGCTGCCGTCCGCGACCTGATGGACACCGGCGGGGCAGTCGGCCGGCGGCTGGATTTCCTGGCACAGGAGTTCAACCGTGAAGCCAACACGTTGTGTTCCAAATCCAACGACGTGGACCTGACGGCCATCGGACTGGACTTGAAGTCCGTCATCGACCAAATGCGTGAGCAGATACAGAACCTGGAGTGAGCCTTATGTCCGACGCGCCCGTTGGAGCCCAGAGCGGACCTTCCGCCGGGATCACCGTCAGTGCAGACCAGGCCGATAAACAGCGGCGGGGCCTGATGCTGGTGTTGTCGTCGCCCTCCGGCGCCGGAAAATCGACCATTGCACGCCTTCTGCTCGAGAAAGAGGACAATCTCGAACTCTCCATTTCGGTGACGACCCGCCCGCGCCGCTCCAGCGAAGTGGAAGGTGTGCACTATCATTTTCTGGACCAGAAGCGGTTCGATCAGATGCGCGACCATGGGGAACTGCTGGAATGGGCCGAGGTGCACGGCAATTGCTACGCAACGCCACGGGCCCCGGTGGAATCCGCTCTCGAGAACGGTTGCGACGTTCTGTTCGACATCGACATTCAGGGCACCTTCCAGCTCTATGAGAGCATGCGCCCCGATGTCGTCTCCATCTTCATCCTGCCGCCGTCCATTGCCGAGATGAAATCCCGTTTGCACCGGCGGGCGGAGGACACCGACGAAGTGATTGCCAAACGCCTGAAGACGGCCGTCAGCGAAATGCGCCACTGGTCCGAATACGACTATGTCGTCGTCAACGACGACTTGGAACGGGCATTCGACAACGTTCGCGCCATCCTCAAGGCCGAACGGCTGAAGCAGTTTCGCTCTCCGAAGATCGGTCCGCTCATTCAGGCAATGGTTGACGATCTGGAGAAGGAGCTGGGCGAAAGCGACTGACATTCGGCACCGCCTTCGCTATGTCACAGCCGGGCATGAATGCAGTTCGCGCGGCTTCAACGCCGCAAATGCGAAAAGTGTTACCTATGTGTCCGGAACGTTCTGTTACCTATCTCACGGGTCAGGCATCCGGCTACGTCGGCCTGTTTGGTGAACAGTTCGCATCGGTAGCGGTCTTCCTTGCTGGGGCCGTCGTAAAGCTATTGCCATTACCCGCATTTTTGCGTCAAATCGGCGCTGTAAATGGATTTTTTTAGAAGGGTATTGGCAATGGTGGCAAAGTTTGAACTCTACGAAGACAAGGCAGGTGAATACCGTTTCCGGCTGAAAGCCGGCAATGGCGAGATCATTCTCACCAGCGAGAGCTACAAGCAGAAAGCGAGCGCCAAGAACGGGATAGAACTCGGTCCGCGAGAATGCTCTGCTGGACGACCGCTACGAGCGGAAGGAATCGAAGTCCGGACAACCGATGTTTAATCTCAAGGCAAGCAACGGCCAGGTGATCGGCACCAGCGAAACCTACAGCAGCGCAGCTTCGCGCGACAATGGTATCGAGTCGGTGAAGAAAAATGCGCCTGACGCAGCGCTGGCCGACGAGACGGCCTGAACCGGTCTACGGCCCGGTCCGGCGTATTGACGTCAACGACCGGGTCGCCCCATCACTTCGTGGCAATCCCCGCAAAGACAGTGAAGCTGCAGGTTCTTGAAGCGGTGCAAAACCGGGCGGCCGTGCTCCTGGCCGCGGGATTTGGCAAACCCTAAACAGCCCCCGCAGTCCTGAAGACATTCGCCAGATTCACGAAGCCGGCAATGTCGATTTCCTCGGCGCGGGCGGTCGGACCCAATCCTGAGTCCACGATCAGTTTTTCCGCATCCTTCGACAAGGCCTTGAGGCTGGAACGCAGCATTTTCCGCCGCTGGCCGAAGGCTGCTGCGGTGATCTTTTCCAGGGCGTGCAAATCGCAGGGCAGGGGCGTGGGATCCGGTGTCAGATGTACCACGACCGAGGTGACCTTGGGTGGCGGCGTGAAGGCCTTCGGGCTGATGTCGAACAGGATACCGCCGTTGCAGCGCCAGCCGGCCAGAACGCCGAGGCGGCCATAGGCTTTGGAGGCGGGCCTGGCGACGATCCGCTCGCCCACTTCCTTTTGAAACATCAGCGTCAGCGAAGACCAGAAGGGCGGCCACTTCGGTGTCGTAATCCAGTTGATCAGCAGCTGCGTGCCCACATTGTAGGGCAGGTTGGCCGCGATGCGGACCTTGTCGCCGCCGGTGAGAGCCACCGGATCCAGTTGCAGCGCGTCGCCTTCGATCACCTCCAGCCGACCGGGATAACGGGCGGCAATGTCAGCAAGCGCCGGCAGACAGCGGCTGTCCTTTTCAATGGCAACTACCTTCTTTGCGCCTGCCGCCAGGAGCGCTCTGGTCAAGCCTCCCGGACCCGGGCCGATCTCGAGCACCGTGCAATCATCAAGGCTGCCGGCGGACCGGGCGATGCGGGAGGTCAGGTTCAGGTCGAGCAGGAAGTTCTGGCCGAGAGATTTCTTCGCATCCAGGCCGTGGGCCGCGATCACATCGCGCAAAGGGGGAAGGTCGTCTATTTGTGCCATTGGAAAGGATCGCTACGCCCTTACAGCTTTTCGGGGTTGGCCAGGACATTGGCCATGCGCAGGGCCGCCGCAAAGCTGTCGATGCGCGCTGTGCCGGCGCCCGCCAGTCCGTAGGCCGTTCCATGGTCGGGAGAAGTGCGCACGAAGGGCAGGCCAAGCGTGACGTTCACGCTGTCATCGAAACCGATGGTCTTGGCCGGGACGAGGACCTGATCGTGATACATTCCCAGCACGCAGTCATACTCCTTGCGGGCCGGCGCATGAAACAGCGTGTCCGCGGCGTGGGGGCCGCTTGCAGCGATGCCTTTGGCCCGCAGCCGGGCGACCGCAGGCGCGATGACATCGCGGTCCTCGGTGCCGATCGTCCCGTTTTCGCCTGCGTGAGGGTTGAGACCGCACAAGGCGAGCCGCGGGTTGGAATAGCCAAAACGGTCCGCAAGGTCTCTGGCGGTGATTTCTGCCGTCTTTACGATGAGATCCTCGGTCAGTACCGCAGGCACATCCCTGATGGGAATATGGATCGTGACAGGCACGACCAACAGCTCGGGTCCGGCAATCATCATGACCGGTTCTGCCGGCTCGTCCGGCCAGTATTTCCGGGCAAGGGCGCCCAGAAACTCGGTATGACCGGGATAGGAAAATCCGGTTCTGTAGAGCGCTGCCTTGTTGATCGGGTTGGTGACGAGGGAAGAGGCCAGTCCGCCGCGGATATCCTCCACGCAGCCTTCTATGCAGGCGACGACGCTCTGGGCGGTGCCTTCCTGTTCTTCGCCTGGCCTGTCGGTCAAGGCAGGGCCGGTTTGAACGACCGGCAGGGATTTGGAAAATTGGCGAACCGCCTGATCCGGCGAGACGCTCTCAATTCGGATCTTCATCCCGATCGCAGCAGCGCGTTCGGCGAGCAGGGTTTCATCGCCCCGGACATAAAACGGAGGCAGCCTGAGGGACCGCCGATTGTTCCACGCCACAAGTGCCAACTCCAGCCCGATGCCGGCAGGCTCTCCCATGCTGACGGCAACTGGCTTTTGATCGGGATCCATGGCTGATCAGCGGTAGATAATGGACGAGCGGCGGCGCACTTCCATCAGATAGCGGCGGGATTGGCTCTGGCCTTCCTTGGCGCGCAGTTCGTTTTCCAGCTCGGTGCGCAGTGCAATGTCCGACTCGATCTCGCGCTTGCCGCAGACTGCGATCATTTCATAGCCCACCGGCGTCGCGGACGGTTTTGTCAGGTTGCCGGGTTCAAGGGCCTTGATTTCCTCACGCACGTCTTCGGGCAGTTCGGTCTCGAGGCGGCGGCCGATCGGCTGCATCACCACTTCGCTGTATTGTCCCAAAACGCTGCCGGCATTGTCGCAGCCGTTGAAGGCGGCGCGGATCTGGTTGCTCTCCTTCTGACGCTTGGACTTGAAGCCGCCCGAGGAACTCTTCGGAACCACAACGATAACGCGTTTGAGATCGTACTCGACGGATGTCTGGCGCTCTTCCTGGTCGCTTTTCTTCAAGGCAGCGATGATGTCCGATTCATCGACTTCGATCTTGCCGCTGAAGCGGGAGCTCAGAACCCGGTTCCACGCCAGTTGAGCCTTCAGACGGGCTTTCAGGGTTTCCGGCTGGACGCCGCCCTGACGCAGAGCGGAGGAAAGTTGCGACGGCGACATTTTCACGTTGCGCGCAATATTGTTGAAGGCGTTGTCGATCTCCGACTGGCCGACGCTGATGCCGACCCTTTCAGCTTCCGCGAGCTTGACATGGTCGTCGACCAGTTCTTCCTCGGCCTCACGTTTTGCAACGGAAGCCGATTTTTTTGGGTGAGCGTAATCAGCCGCGCACGCTGACTGATGTCATAGTCGGTGATCGGCGTGTCATTGACGATAACCCTGATCCCAGCGTTTGCGGGACCTGAAAGCGGGGCCGTCAGTATAAGTGCCAGACACACCAGTGCCGGGACGAAACGAAATCGCATTGCATAACCATCCGTGCTGGCCTGAGGCCAAACCGAAGTGAGTGTTCTTGTAGCATGATGTTTCGCATATCATTGCCACAAATTCAAAGTTTCCCGGCATGATGCCCGGATTCATGGCCATCTGATGACTGCGCGCGTACTTCTGCTACACGGTTTCTGATTTAGTTCAAAGCACCGCTGGAGACTTGTGTATTGCCGATCGTCCTGAGGCCAACTCGGAAATACAGCGTGCGGTTGACGTTGTCACCGTCATTCCGGCTCCGGTCCTCGGCATAAGAGACCGAAAGGGAGAACCCTTCGTCGTCATAGCCGAGCCCGAGCCCGTTCTGGACGATGTTGCTGTTTTCCAGGTCGTAGCGCATGGAACCGAACAGCCGCCAGTTCTCTTCCAGCCGCAGACTCGCCGATCCCAGAATCTCTTCACGCGGCGCGTCGATACCGACATCCGGTTGAGCATCCAGGAACGCATAGGCGAGCGAGGAGACCACGGGGCCGTAAATGGCACTCGCCTGCGCCTGCAAGCGGTTGACGCTGAAATCGTCCTTGTCGAGACGAGCCTGGGCGCCGAGCTTCACGCCGTATTGGGTGTCCAGGTAGAGGCTGCCGACATAGTCCGAAAGGTCCGAGGCAAGACCGGAGTCGTCCGTGGCGCCGAGGATGTCCGGCGTTGCGTAGGAGTTTTCGCCGGCCAGATGGTAGGACCGGCCAAAGAGGCCGCTGACGTAATAGCCGCTGTCCAACTGAAGCCTGTAATTAAGGCCGAGGTTCAAGCGCGTGCCGCCTTCCGCCCGGTCGAACCCGGAGAACTTGTCATAGTCGAACAGGGTCGTGGTATCGAAGACGATGCTTTGGGCATCGTCGTTCGGAAGCTCTCCAATCCTCTGTTCGTCCGGGCGGGCGACGATTTGAGCCACGGGCTCGAGAATCTGGTTGCCGCCATCGAAGGAGGCGATGAACGGATACCGGTACTCCAGACCGACCGCCGGCATGGCGCGGCCCACAAAACTCTCGCCCGTCAGCGCCGTCACGTCGGAATCGGGAGAGGCCAGGAAGAATAGATCGCCGCGCACATAGGCGAAAGGCGTGAAGGACTGGCCCAGGGGGTCGATGAATGTCCGGCGCCAGTTGCCCTTGACCGAGAAGCGGGAGAACGTGCCGTCGATCCCGCGAAATTTCGGCGTCGTGCCCCCGTCGACCGAAAACGCATCGGTTTCGTCGCGGGTGAGGGATGTCAGGTTTGCGGTCAGCGCAAGCTCACCGGCCAGGATGGGATCGGCGAAGACATAGTCGTAATCGACGACCGGCAGAACCAGCGGCTGCTTGTCCTGCAGGGAACTGCCGACGGGGGAAAAGCCATTGGCGTTGAATTCGCTGTCCGAATAGTCTTCCTGCGAAATCTGGAAGGCGTAGGCGCGGACGCTCAACGCATTGCGATCGGTCATTCCTTCCAGGTAGATCTGGGACGTGTCGCCACTGAAGCTGGTGAAGGCGTAGTCCCTGAAGAACTGGCGGTCGCTCTTGTAGGTGAGGTCCCAGCCGAGCGTCCAGTCCCGCGCAATGGAGAAGGACCCGGTCGAGTTGACCGCGCCGCGCCAGCGCATATCCGCTCTGGGGGTCGAGAACTGTCCCGGCTGTGTCTGGAACAGCCCGGCTCCGGAAATGCTGGCGGCACCGGTCCGAAACTGCTGACGGTACTCGACGTCGGCGAACAGTCCCTGCTTGGTCATTGGGGTGAGGGTGGTCGTCAGGTCATAATAGGGATTGAGCGCCCAGTAATAGGGAACGGTGACGCCGTAGCCGAGCTTGTCCGAAATGACACCGCTCGGCATCAGGAAACCCGATTTCCTCTTAACGGAGGGATCCGGCATGGACAGATAAGGCAGGTACGCGATCGGCCGTCCGTAGACCTCAAAGGCGGCGTTTTCGAACCGGATAATCTTTTCCTGCTGGTTGTGGATGATTTTCTCGGCCCGAACGCGCCAGAGCGGCGGCTTGTCCGGCGGATTTGTCGGTTTGGTATAGACCGTATAAATGCCGTTTTCGATCGTGGTGACGTTGTCGCCTTCGCGGCGCGCCTGAGCCGCCAGAAACCGCGTGCGCCTGGTCGTGTCGATCTGCAACGCCCGGGCGAAGCCTTCCGAGAAGTCCTCCGAAAGGGTCATCTCCGCCGTGCGGATGACATTGCCGTCGGCCTCGATGAAAATCACGTTGCCGACCGCCTTGAGCTGCTGGTTGCCGCGGTCGAAGACGATCTGATGGGCCTGGACGGTGTTTCCGTCATAATAGACCTGAACGTCGCCGGTCGCGACGATCAGGTCCCGGTCGAAGTCATAGGTGACCTCGCTGGCTTCCAGGATCAGATTTGCATCCGGATCGAGCTGCCCTGCAAGGTTGGAACCGATATCCTGGGCATGGACGGGAGCAACGACGCCATGACAAAGGGTTGCCGCTATGGCAAATACGCTTGCCGCCGCCAGTAGACTGCCTTTTTTGGCCCATATCTCTGTGTTCAGGAAAACTGGAAAAGACATAGCTCTTAACCGTCTTCCTGATGCAAGAGAATCGTCAAACCCATAAGTACTCCAAATATTCCGGGCGCCCAGGCGGCCACCAGGGAGGGACGATGCCAGCGCCCCCAAAGTCCTTGGCAAGCTCGGTTAGAACGTAAAGCACGAACCCGGACAGGATTCCACCCAGAATCATCGTCCCCAGCCCGCCAAACCTCGAAACTTTAAGGGAAACTGCTGCTGCGATCAAAATCATCGCAACCAAAAGAAGTGGTCGCGCCAGCAATGTCTGATACTGCAAATTATACCGATAGGCGGGTAACCCTGCGTTTCTCGCCAGTTCGATGAAACGAGGCAGGTTCCAGAAGGAAATCGATTCGGGAGAGCCGATGCTTTCGCGCACTTCGGTTGCGGTCAAGAACGTGCTGACCTGATAGCGCCCGTAATATTGTGGATCCTGCTCGGTGGTGTAGACGATGGCATCGTCCAGATACCAGATCTCGTGTCCGAGCCGCGCCTGCTTGGCTTCGATGCGCTCCCGGAAAGTGCCGTCCTTGTCGAAGGTGAAAACGGTGACACCCATGAGCCGCGTTCCGCCATCCAGAAGCTGCTTGGCAAGCAGCACCGATTCCCCGTCGAGCCCGTCCTGGCGCACCCAGACGTCGTTGGAATTCTGCAGTAGGAAGCTCTCCTCCGTGCCGAAGAGGCCGGCGGCGGCTTCGTCCGATTTCTGTTGAAACCAGACGGCCGCGGGATTGTAGATCGTGATGGACAGAATGCCGAGTGCGATGCCGACGGTGATCGCGGGCATGCAGAACTGCCACACGGAAACACCGGACGCCCTTGTCACAACAAGCTCAAGGCCGCGGCTCAAGGTGACGAAGGCGGCTATAGAGCCGAACAGGACCGTAAACGGAATGACCTGTTCCAGCAGAAGAGGAACGCGCAACACGGAAATCAGCGCCACCCGGAGCACGGAAAATCCTTCCCGGTCGCCACCACGGCGCACGAGTTCCAGAACGTCGAAGAGATAGATCAGGACGGCGGCAAACAGGAAAAGACCGAGAATGGCTTTCAGGAAGCGGCCAGAGAAATAGACGGTCAGAGTGCGCCCGAGCATTAGGCCGCGCCTCCCGTCCGCCGGTTATGCAGACGATCAACCAGGGCATCGATCCGCTCTTGTACCGCCAACTGCAGATTGGTCAGCCATTTCGGTTGGCGTCTCTGCTCCCTGAAGGCGGAGATGAGGGCCAGTGCGGATGCCGAGACCGGAACCGCGTAAAGCAGGCCGACAAGAGCCGTCGAGCCGCCCGATATGGCGGTTACTCCAAAACCGGCCGTTCTCAGCAGAACGCAAGACGCAATCGCGGCCACAACTGCCAGGCCTCGGCTCTGGCGTGTGGTGCGGGCCTTGCCGAGATAGGCGAAGACGATGAGCCCGAAAGCGATGCAATAGAGCGGCTGGCTGAAGCGTTCATGAAGTTCCGTCGTCAGCTTTTCCGGATTTTTCAGCGCATAGGCGTCATTGCGGCCGGGCGACAGGAGATTGGTGGTTGTTCGTTCACTCGCCTTGAAGACCGGCTCTCCGGCCTCCGGTATCAGGTTGGAAAGGTCAAAGGCATAGGACTGAAACCGGACGATCGAGATATCGCCTTCCTGTTTGGGGCGACGCTGGATGGTGCCGTTTTGCATTACGAGCAGCGTCCGGTCGGCCGCTTCGACGATCAACCCCGTATCGGCCTGATAGGTGAAGGCGGTTTCCGCATCCCGGGTGTCATGCAGCAGAAGGCCGTCCAGGGTGCCTTTGCCCGACCGGTTGCGGATGTGGAACGTCAGGCCGTCTTCCACGGTGATGAAACGGCCCGGCTTGACGATGTTGGCGACGAGGTCGGCCCGCACCCGTGTAATCTCGGTTCTGAGCTGGGCAAGCCCCATGGGGGCGAAATAGAGCGACATGCTGGCTGTGAGCAGCATGACCACCGTAGAAAAAATCATCACCGGTCTCAGCACCAGAAACCGGGAACCGCCACTGGCGTCGATCACGATCAGTTCGCTGTCGCCGGACAGCGCGTTGAGCACCAGGATGAGCGCGATCATGAGAGCAAAAGGGGCGACGATGACGATCAGGAACGGCAGGGCAAGGATGGTAATGCCGATAAACTGGACGATCGTCTGCCCCTTGGAAGTCACCAGATCCAGTTGGCGCAACGCCTGCGTGGCCCAGACAACACCCGTCATTGCCGCAATGGTGAGGGTGAATGCATAGACAGTCCGGCGGACGATGTATCGTTCGATCGTTTTCATAACGGTGCCGGAACTTGTCCCTTGTAAAATTGACTACAATTCAGCCCAGGTCCGAATAACACGGAATGTGGTGAACGGGCCGTGAATAAGAATGGTAAATATACATTAAATTTTGCGGCCCTTGCCGGAAAGCTGTTGAAACCCCATGATTTGGCGTGAAAGCTGCAACGCCAAGGATAGGAGGCAACGCCTCTCTACCGCCTGGGCACCCGCCTACACAAGATGCAAAATCAATAGGACCGACGAATGATCAAACTTGCGAAAATCTCATTTGTAAAAGCAGACGCTCCGAAGTCGGGCGTCGCCGTGATCCTGGCCGGCGAAGACCTGAGTGTGGGACCCGGCGCGGGGGAGGTCGTTTCCGGTGTCGAGGGCGGGTTGCAACGTGTGGCGGGGATAGCCGGATTCTCGGGCAAGAAGAAGACAAGCCTCGACCTGGTCGCTCCTCGTGGACTTGGCCTGGACCGGCTGATCGTGTTCGGCCTTGGCAAGCCTTCCGAACTGACGAAAGACGACTGGCGCGCCTTTGGCGGCGCCGTGCTCGCCGAGCTTCAGAAGGCCAAGGCGGAAGCGGCAACGGTATTGCTCGATGTTCCGGAAGGCGCGGAGATCACGGCCGAGGATGCGGCCGAATTCGCAATGGGTGCGAAGCTGCGCGCCTATGCGTTCGACAGATACAAGACCAAGAAAAAAGATGACGAAGGCGACAAGGACCTGAAGCTCAGCCTGGCCGTCTCAGACCCGAGGAAGGCCAAAAAAGCCTGGGGGACTGCGGAGGCCATCGCGGACGGTGTGATCCTGGCACGCGATCTTGTCAACGAACCGGCCAACGTGCTCGGACCAGTGGAATTCGCCCAAAAGGCACAAGAGCTGGAAAAGCTCGGCGTCGAGGTTGAAGTCCTCGGCGAAAAGGAAATGAAAAAGCTGAAGATGGCGGCCCTGCTCGGCGTCTCCCAGGGGTCGGTCCGTCCGCCCCGTCTGGCGATCATGCGCTGGAATGGCGGCAAGAAGGGGACCGCTCCAGTCGCGCTTGTCGGCAAGGGTGTGGTGTTCGACACCGGCGGCATCTCCATCAAGCCGGCCGCGGGCATGGAGGACATGAAGGGCGACATGGGCGGCGCGGCCGCTGTCATCGGTGCCATGCATGCCATTGCCGCGCGCAAGGCAAAGGCCAACGTGATCGGCGTGATCGGCCTTGTCGAAAACATGCCGGACGGCAACGCACAGCGGCCCGGCGATATCGTCACCGCCATGTCGGGCACCACGATCGAGATCCTCAACACGGATGCGGAAGGCCGCCTCGTTCTGGCGGACGCGCTCTGGTACACCCAGAAAGAATACAAGCCGGCGATCATGATCGACCTGGCGACGCTGACGGGTGCCGTACTCGTGGCGCTCGGCAACCTGAATGCCGGGCTGTTCTCCAACAATGACGAACTCGCAGACAAATTGCTGGCGGCGGCAAAGGCGAGTGGCGAGCCGCTGTGGCGCCTGCCGCTTTCCAAGGACTACGACAAGCTGATCGATACGCCCAATGCGGATGTCAAGAACACCGGCGGCCGCTGGGCCGGGTCGATCACGGCTGCCCAGTTCCTGCAGCGCTTCGCCAATGACGTGCCCTGGGCGCATCTGGATGTTGCCGGAACCGCCTTCGGTGCACCAAAGGACGATATCTGCCAGAGCTGGGCGTCCGGCTATGGCGTTCGCCTGCTCAGCCAGCTCGTGGCCGATCATTACGAAAACTGATCAGTCCATACAAAGCGAAAAACCCGCCGTTGCGGCGGGTTTTTCCGGTTCGTTTTACCGTGTTTTCAGCAGGTTTTGTATGTCTGGCAGGCGGTCGCCGGTTCGACAAGAAATCCCATTCCAAGCGTGGCGCCGGCAACGGCAACCACAAGCGCAAAAAACACAACGACACGTGCAAGCATTCACAAATCCCCTCGCAAAGCCGGTTCGGGAAAACCGCTCACCAGCTCGAAATCAAATGATCCTTGGATCGTCCCCGGGTCGAAACCCTAGTCAATCGACATTTGCGAAGGGTTAATGATACGAGTCTCGTGGTCTGTCTATGGTGGGGTTGCCGTTCCCGCAATTTGACCGGCCAGCTGTTGCACCGCTGCACCAGTGCCCCTGGGGAACTTCTGACGTGAAGTGTGGAAAGGCCGAAATGACGCTTGGAATAACCTGCGCTCGCGTGAACGAGCCTATCCACCGCCGGAACCGCCGATGACCACTGAAGTCGTGTTTTACCACCTTCTGCATAAACCGCTCGAAACCGCGCTGCCGCAGCTGTTGCTGAAATGCCTGGAGCGGAGCTGGAAGGTCGTGGTGCAGACCGGCACGGAAGAGCGCTGCAACGCTCTCGATGCGCATTTGTGGACCTACGCCGATGACAGCTTCCTGCCCCATGGCACCAGGGCGGATGGGTATGCCGAACATCAGCCGATCTATCTGACGGCGGGTGACGACAACCCGAATGAGGCAGATGTCCGCTTTCTGGTGGACCGGGCGCAGCCGCCGCCTCTTTCGCCCTACAAGCGCGCTATCTACATCTTCGACGGCAACGATCAGGACGCGGTCCAGGAAGCCCGGCAGCGCTGGAAAGAGGCAAAGGACGAAGGCTTCGAGGTTGCCTACTGGCAGCAGACGCAGTCAGGCGGCTGGGACCGGAAAGCCTGAAGCCGCCCGTCAGGAGGGAAACAATGAGAAAACTGAAACTCTCGTCCGAAGACATGGTGAAAAGCGCGAAGGCGCGCATCGAGGAGGTCGAAACGGCCGACGCAATTGCGCTCGCCGGTCGCCCCGATGTCGTGTTTGTCGATCTGCGCGACATCCGCGAGCGCAAACACTCAGGCTTTATCCCCGGCAGCTTTCACTGCCCGCGCGGCATGCTGGAATTCTGGGTTGATCCGGAAAGCCCGTACTTCAAGGAGATTTTTGCCGAGGACAAACGCTTCATCTTCCATTGTGCCGCCGGATGGCGGTCGGCACTTGCTGTGGCCACCTTGAAGGATATGGGTTTCGAAGCCGCCCACCTGACGAATGGATTTGTCGATTGGGTGAAGCAGCGCGGGCCGGTTGAACGGGCGGACGGATAACCGCCCGCCCGACTTCGCTTACTGTCCTGCGTCGGTCAGGCGAAGCTCTTCCTCTAAGACTTCCGGATCGGATGTGTCCGAGCCTTCCGTATCGGCAACGTCATCAGTCGCGAGGGGATCGGTTTCGTCCCCCGTTTCTTCAGTTGCCTCACGGATTTCCTGGGTCTTACCCTCCAGAACCTCTGTCGCCCAGTCGACCATTTCATCATCGACCGGACGATCGTTGTTGATCATGCTTTCCAGGGCGTCCTGAAGTGCTCCCCGGGAGGCGTCCGCTTCAAGTTCGGCGAGCTCACCTTCCGCTGTGCTATAAGTTTCTTCGATCGTCTGGTAATCGGTGAATTCCGGGCTTTCAAGAATTCCGTTCAAGGTGTCGATTTCCGCCTGCAGCGCCGCGATTTGCTCTTCGGTTGTCAGTTCCTCGACGGGGTCGACGACTTCCTCGCCATCGGTTACTTCAGCGGGGTCGACGACTTCTTCAGGGGCAACCGGCTCTCCAAGAGCCTTGAGTTCCGCTTCCAGTGCGTCGATCTGGCTGGCAATGTCTGCAGCCAATTCTTCGGAGCTTAGATCGTCAACGGTCAAATCTTCAAAACCCTCGATCCCTTCGAGAGATGCCAGCAGAGACGTCCGCGCTGCGTCGAATTCTTCCGCCAGAACGTCGAACGCTTCCTGGGCCTTCTGATACTCGATGGACGCGCCGATATAGTCGACGACCGAGGCGAGGTGCGGATCATTGGAATTGATATAGGCGTTATAATTCCGCTTCAACGAGTTGAGCCGGCCGAGCCTGGCGTTGAGGTTCTTCTCCTTGCCAACGGGATTGACCGATGGGGTCACGTCGACGCTGGCGAGCGTGGCCCGCTCTGTCTTGGACAAACGATGCGTATCGGCTTTTCCGGAGCCGCGCGAAGCAGTGTTGCGTGCGCCGCCCGACGAGGATTTGCGTGAGGAGGCCGACGAGGACTTGCGTGACGAGGACGGGCTGTCTTTCGTCCCGAAGACGGAATTCAGGAAAGCGCCGACGCCGCCGCCGCCGTTGCCGTTACTGGCCTGTTTGCTTCCGTTGCCGCGGTTGGAGACGCCGGATCCGCCGGAGCCTTTCGATGCGGACTTGCCGCCGCCGCCGGAATTGCCGTTCCCGCCGGAGTTGCCTCCGTTGCCGCCGGAATTTCCGCCACCGTTGCCGTTGCCGCCACCGTTGCCATTCCCGCCGCCATTGCCGTTTTTCGCAAAAGCCTTGTCAGCGGGAGCAAAGGAGAACGGCAAGTCAGGTGCCAGTGCAGGCGTAACAACAAGCGCGGCCGCGCCAATCATGAGGGTTATTTTTCTTGTCAAAGCCATGGGGTGTCCTTACGTGCGTCCTGAACTTCGGATTGAAGAATTCCTTACCCGGAAACCCTGCCCCGTCACGACAAACACGGGCTGAGACTCCAAGCGTTCAGAAAGTAAAACACGTCAGGTTTTGATGTCTTCCACACCAAATGAAACGAATCAGTAAGGAAAGCGGAGGGTTTCGGGTTGTGGTTATCCGAATATTAATAGGTCAACTATGATTTGAATTTCATTGTAGTTTACAAACAAATTTAAACAAAATTTGAACAGTGAGGGAGATGTTGACTACGCACTTCCGACGAGGGGTGTTTAAACTATCTAACCTTGAGTAATCTTCTCCTACGCCAATCTCGCAAGAAGTTGTGGAACCTTGCCGATGTGGTCGAGCCGGTAAAACCTCTCGATCCCGTGCGGTTCGTCCGCGTGCTCCAGGGCCCAGGTCACGTCATAGGGCACATGCACGCCAAATGCTCCCGCCGTCAGCGCCGGGAGAATGTCCGACTTCAGGGAATTGCCGACCATCATGGCTTCCGCTGGACCGGTGCCGTGCCTGGAAAACAGGGTGCGATAGGTTTCGTCGCTCTTTTCGGAAACGATCTCGATGGCGTCGAAATAGACGTCGAGCCCGGAGGTAGTGACCTTCCGTTCCTGATCGAAAAGGTCTCCCTTGGTAATCAGCACAAGGCGGTAGCTGGGTTTCAGCGCCTTCAGGGTCTCTTCCACGTGGGGCAGGGGATCGATCGGATGGGTGAGCATTTCCCGCCCGGCCTCGAGAATCTCGGCAATCACGTCCGCAGGCACTCGCCGGTTCGTAACCTCGAGGGCCGTTTCAATCATGGAAAGCGTGAACCCCTTCACGCCATAGCCATAGTGCAGCACGTTGCGCCGTTCGGCGGCGATCAGGCGCTCCGACAGATGGTTCTTGTCCGTGTAGTCGGCCAACAGGCCGGCAAAGCGCTCTTCCGTGAGGCGAAACAGCCGCTCGGTGTGCCAAAGCGTATCATCCGCATCGAAACCCAGCGTGGTGATATTGACCGGCATCAGCTGGCCTCCTCAAATTCAGCGGAGAGTTCCAGCCACTCCTCTTCCGTCTTCACCAGCTTCCTTTCGCAATAGGCGCGTTCCTTGGCGAACTTGGCGGCCCGTTCCGGCTCGCGGGTAAAGAAGCCGGGGTCGGCCAGCGCCTTGTCGAGCTTGTTGATCTTTTCCCGAAGGCGGGCCATTTCCTTTTCCGCGGCGTCGATCTTCTGCTTCAACGGTTTCAGCTGGCTGCGCTTCTGCGCCGCTTCCCGGCGCTTGTTCTGCGAGTTGGTCTTTTCGGCTTCTTCGGCATCCGCCTTGTCACGGGCTCTCTGGGCCGCTTCCGGGCCTTGCAGGATCAGGCGGCGGTAATCTTCCATGTCGCCGTCATAGGGGGCAACCTTGCCATCGGCCACGAGCCACAGCCTGTCGGCACAGGCTTCGACAAGATGGCGGTCGTGGCTGATGAGCACGACAGCACCCTGGAAGTCGTTGAGCGCCATGACCAGCGCTTCCCGGCTGTCGATGTCCAGGTGGTTGGTCGGCTCGTCGAGGATGAGCAGATGCGGGCCGTCAAATGTCGCCAGACCAAGCAGGAGCCGGGCTTTCTCGCCCCCTGAAAGATCTTTCGCGGGCGTGTCCATCCGGTCCGTCGGCAGGCCGAAGCGGGCGACACGCGCCCTGACCCTGGCTTCCGGAGCATCCGGCATCAGCGTGCGCACATGCGCGACCGCGCTTTCCGCCGGCTTCAGCTCATCCAGCTGATGTTGGGCGAAGAAGGCGATCTTCAGCTTGGAGGCCCTGGTGATCTCGCCTTCCATGGCGTCGAGGCGTCCGGAAATAAGCTTGGCGAACGTGGACTTGCCGTTGCCGTTGGCCCCAAGCAGGGCGATCCGGTCGTCCGTGTCGATATTCAACGTCAGCCGCGACAGGATCCTGGTGCTGCCATAGCCCGTGGAGACGCCTTCGAGCTTGAGGATTGGCGGGGCGAGCTGGGTCTGCGGATCCGGGATTTGGATCGGCTTGCTGCTTTCATCCGTCAGCGCTGCAATCGGCTGCATCTTTTCCAGCATCTTGAGGCGCGACTGTGCCTGGCGCGCCTTGCTGGCCTTGTAGCGGAACCGGTCGACAAAGGCTTGCATGTGCTTGCGCTGGGCGTCCTGCTTTTCCTTCGCCTTCTCCGCAAGAACCATCGCCTCGCGGCGTTGACGGTCGAAACTGTCATAGCCGCCGGAATAATAGGTCAGCTTGCCGCGGTCCAGATGCAAGATGCTGTCGACCGCCTTGTTGAGGAGGTCCCGGTCGTGGGAGATCAGCAGCACCTGATGCGGGTAGCGGGCGACATAGTTTTCCAGCCAGAGCGTACCTTCCAGGTCGAGATAGTTGGTCGGCTCGTCGAGGAGAAGCAGATCCGGCTCCGAGAACAGGACCGCTGCCAGGGCGACACGCATCCGCCAGCCGCCGGAAAAGGATGAGCAGGGCCGCTGCTGGGCCGCCGCGTCGAACCCCAGGCCGGACAGGATCGCCCCGGCACGGGCCTCTGCGGTATGCGAACCGATATCGGCAAGGCGTGTATGGATTTCCGCAATCCGGTGCGGATCGGTTTCGGTTTCCGCTTCGCGCAACAAGCCGCTGCGTTCCGTATCGGCGGCGAGGACGACTTCCATCAGCGTGTCTTCGGTGCCCGGCGCTTCCTGGGCGACCTGGCCGATGCGGGCGCGTTTGGGCGTCTGAACCGACCCCGTCTCGGTGGAAAGATCACCCGTGATGATCTTGAAGAGCGTTGTTTTACCCGCGCCATTGCGCCCCACCAGCCCGGTCTTGGCCTTGCCGGGAAGCGTTACGCTGGCTTTGTCGATCAGGAGACGATCCCCGATCCGGTATGTGAGATCCGTGATTTGCAACATGGGCCGGATGTTTGGCGAAGCCGGCCGGCGGATGCAAGAGGAAAGCTGGAATTCGATCGATCAAACGGCGGGCTGTGGCAAAGCTGCACGACCGGGAGCCGTTTAATCCGCGTCCTTCAGGACGTCCAGATAGATACCCGCAAAGGCGCCGAGCAGTTCGTGACAGAGAATGACTTCCCGCATATCCGGGTCCCAGAATGCGTTTTCCTCATCGCAGGACGTGGCGCGGAAGGTGACATTTTCCGGAAGCTCGTAAAGCGTGTCGAGTTCCGCGGCGACGTCTTCCATCAACGCGCTTTCCTTCAGGAAGAGAGCAAGCGAAGAAAGGCCGTCGGGAGCCGGCTCGTGACGGACCTCGATCTTGCCTGCCGGCGGATCGTCCTCCCTCAGATAGGGCTCGGTTGCGGTTTCCCAGGACGCCGACACCTGTTCATAGTCTTGGCTGCAGGTTTCGACCCGTTCCTCCGGCAGCCCCAGTTCCTGGGCGACGTCGAGAAACGCACGTTCATCCGCGCCGACCATCAGACACAGCATCCGGTAGCCGCGCTGCGGATCGAGATCATGCTGGTCGTAAAAGGTGACGTCCTCGCCGTCATCCCCGGCGATCAGAAACCAGCCGATCATGGCGTTAGTCAGCAGCAGGTCCATGTCGTCTGAATCGGCGGCGAGCATCGTGACCGTGGCAAGGTTGTCGACTGCATCCTCTTCCTGGGCAAGCACGGGAAGGCCGAGCTCCGACACCAGCATGTGCCCGCCTTCATGATAGAGCGTGAAGAGCGCGTTTCCGGCAACGAAAACGAGAAGCTCTTCCAGTTCCTCGGAGTTCAGGCCGGCCAGATCTTCATCGATTTTCGCAAGATATCCGCCGTCTTCCTGCGCCGCGGCCAGCGACGGTGCAGCGGCAAGGCAGAGACAGAAAACAGCGGTCGCCGCGGTTGCAGCCGTTCTGATGCGAGCGAGGATCGCGGCGGTTCGCGTCATATTGGGAGGGGCCTGTATCAGATCCGGGAGCTTCGTTGAAGCATTGCGTCGGCCGAGATTATGCACCGCAAGCCTGCGTGGCCAGCATCATTCGCCAGGATGGGCCGGTAATCGACATCAAATTGTATTACGCACGCCCCTTGCGGGGGACGCGGCGCCCCGTTATGAAGGCCGCGAAATTCCGAAGTGACCGATCCGGCAAGGCTGCCGGATGCTCCCAAGACGAGAAAGACGAAACCATGGCGATTGAACGCACGTTTTCCATGATCAAGCCGGACGCCACTAAGCGCAATCTGACCGGGGCCATTACCGCAAAGCTCGAAGAAGCCGGCCTGCGCGTCGTTGCCTCCAAGCGCGTCTGGATGTCCCTGCGCGAAGCAGAAGCATTCTACGCCGTTCACAAGGATCGCCCGTTCTTCGGCGAATTGACCGAGTTCATGTCTTCCGGCCCGACCGTCGTTCAGGTTCTGGAAGGCGAAGACGCGGTTGCCAAGAACCGTGAAGTCATGGGCGCGACGAACCCGGCCGAAGCCGCCGAAGGCACCATCCGCAACGAATTTGCCCTGTCCATCGGTGAAAACTCCGTGCATGGCTCGGACGCTCCCGAAACCGCTGCCGAGGAAATCGCCTTCTGGTTCGCCGGCACCGAAATCGTCGGCTGAATCGCGCACAGATCAGGCATTCGAAAGCCGGTCCTTCGGGATCGGCTTTTTTGTGGCCGCGTTCATCAGCGGTTACATCCGGTTACACAATCTTACCGATGGACGACAGCATTCCCTGTCCGTTGACTGCATAGTCGCTGTCGGTCGTGGGCGACCAACTGGGAGAGAAAAAGCATGCGCTTGAAAATTGCGCTCGCCGGTGCGCTGGTCGCACTGCCTGCATCAGCACATGACAGTTCACATCCGATTATCGGCGAAGAGCCTGTCGAACACGGTCACATCAGCGACGAAGTCTGGAACCTCTTGCTGCCCGAGGCAGAGGCGTCCGCGGACATCACGGTCGACGGCAATTCCAGACGCATCCGGGCGAATGGCTATCCGACCAAGCCTCCGGGCCGATTTCCCAACAGCGACAACCCGCACGCCATTTCCAAGAAGAACTACAATCTGAGAGTTCCGCTCGATCCACGCACGAACGGGCGGGCGACCAACGCGCAAGACGCTGTCTTCGGCATTGCGATCAACGGTGTGGTCATGGAGCCGGGCACGGCGGAATACTGGCAGAACGACCGGCGGTCGGGCTGGAACTACGAGGCGCTGGGCGGTGCCTGCAAGCTGGGACTTGACACATACAACGCTCATGTCCAGCCGGACGGCACCTATCACTATCACGGCATTCCGACCGGCGTGCTTGCCGCCAGCGGCGGCAAATCGGTCCCGGCGATGATCGGCTACGCAGCCGATGGTTTTCCGGTCTACGGGCCCTACGGATATTCCGATCCAAAGCGCAAGTCCGCGGTGAGGAAGCTCAAAAGCAGCTACCGGGTGAAAAGCGGAACCCGCCCCGGCGGGCCCGGAGGGCGTTACAACGGCAAGTTCACGCAGGACTGGACCTTTGCGGCGGGAGCCGGAGACCTGGACCAGTGCAACGGCCGTTTCGCCGTCACGCCGGAATATCCGGAGGGCACCTATCACTATGTCCTGACCGACGCGTTCCCTTTCATTCCGCGCTGCTGGATGGGCACGCCGGACTCCAGCTTCACGCGCTTGAAAGCACGGGGGCAGCGGGGCGGAATGGATAGCGGCGATGGCCGTTCGACGGTGGACTTCGCAACGCTGACGGACAACAGCGAAGCTGCCGTGACTCTGATCCAGGCCCAGGGCGGGCGTCCTCCGCGCCTTCACCCGGGTAGCAGACCGCCTCCCGGCTTCGGGCAAGGGCCAGGTCAGGGACCGCGCCAGGGCGCAACGGCGGGAAGACCGGGCGGCGGCCGGGGCGGCAAGTCGCCCTGCAGCGGAAGGTGACCATTGGTGATGACGAAATATCGGAGAGGCGCTTGACGGCGCCTCTCTTTGTTTGTCACTACACCTTGATTGAAGCGCATCTGCCGATTGGACCGAGATGACCCAGCAGCCGCCAAAAAGCGCCTTTTCCGCCTGTCCGCACGATTGCCCGTCCACCTGCGCCCTGGACGTCCATTTTGATGCCGATGGCAGCGTCAAGCGGATCAATGGCTCCAGGGACAACGACTACACGGCGGGCGTGATCTGCGCCAAGGTCGCGCGCTATGCCGAGCGGCTCTACCATCCGGACCGGCTTCTGAAACCCATGCGCCGTGTGGGCAGCAAGGGGGAGGGACGGTTCGAGGAGATCTCCTGGGACGCGGCGCTCGACCTGATCGCGGAAAAGTTCCTGGCGGCGGAAGCCGAGTTCGGCGCGGAGAGCGTTTGGCCCTATCACTATGCCGGCACGATGGGCCTGGTCCAGCGCGACAGCATTCACCGCCTGCGTCACGCGAAGGGTTACTCCCGCCAGTTCGACAGCTTCTGCACCAACATGGCCTGGACCGGATATGTTGCCGGAACGGGCAAGCTTGCCGGTCCCGATCCGCGTGAAATGGCCGTCTCGGACCAGATCGTCATCTGGGGCACCAATCCGGTCGCGACCCAGGTCAACGTGATGACCCACGCAATTTCGGCCCGCAAGAAGCGCGGCGCGCGGATCATCGTCGTCGACGTCTATCAGACCGAAACGATGAAACAGGCCGATATCGGCCTGATCCTGAAGCCCGGCACCGATGCGGCGCTTGCCTGCGCCATCATGCATGTGCTGTTCCGCGACGGGTTTGCCGACCGGACCTATCTGGAAAAATACACCGACTGCCCGAAGGAACTTGAAGCCCATCTTGCCACCAAGACACCGGACTGGGCGGCGGCGATCACCGGACTGGACGCCGGGCGCATCGAAGAGGTGGCGCGGCTGATCGGTGAGGTGAAGAAGACCTTCTTCCGCCTCGGCTACGGCTTCACCCGCTCGCGCAACGGCGCCGTCGGCATGCACGCCGCCAGTTCCATCGCCGCCGTAACCGGCTGCTGGCAATATGAAGGCGGCGGCGCGTTCCACAACAACGGCGCGATCTTCCAGCTCAACAAGGGGATGGTCGAGGCGACCTCGCTGCGGGATCTGTCCGTACGTGCGCTCGATCAGAGCCTGGTGGGGCGCGTGCTGACCGGGGATGAAGCGGCGCTCTTTGGCGGTCCCCCGGTCAAGGCGATGCTGATCCAGAACACCAATCCGGTGTCGGTTGCCCCGGAGCAGGAACTGGTGAAGCAGGGATTTGCCCGCGAGGATCTCTTCACAGTGGTCCATGAGCAATTCCTGACCGAAACCGCGCAAATGGCGGATATCGTCCTGCCGGCAACGCAGTTTCTGGAACACGACGACTTCTACAAGGGCGGCGGCCACCAGTATCTAATGCTGGGACCGAAGGCTGTTGAGCCACCCGACGGGCCAAGGGAAAACCTGTTCGTTCTCAATGAGATCGCTCGCCGCGTTGACTCAAAATCTCATCCCGGTTTCGATTTGAGCGCGCGCGATCATATCGACTGGATGCTCCGGAATTCCGGCTATGGCACGCTTGCCGAGCTGGAAGCGTCCAAATGGATCGACCTGCAGCCGGATTTTGAAACCTCGCACTATCTGAAGGGCTTCGGCCACGCGGACGGCAAGTTCCATTTCAAGCCGGACTGGGGCCGCTCCGGCGCACCCAACAAGCCGGACGGCGCCCCGTTCGGGCCATGGACGTCGATGCCGCTTCTGCCCGATCAGTGGGACAGCATCGAACTGGCGACGGAACAACACCCGTTCCGGCTCGTGACAGCCCCGGCGCGGTCCTTCCTGAACTCCTCTTTCAACGAAACTGAGAGTTCGAGGAAAAGGAAATCCGTCCGGAAGCCTGGCTCCGCCCGCAAGACGCCGCGCGGTTCGGCATAGAGGACGGCGCCCGGGTGAAAATGGGCAACGGTCGCGGCGTGGTCACGTTGCACGCCCGTCTGGTCGAAACCGTCGCGCCCGGAACCGTGATTTCCGAAGGCATCTGGCCCAACGAGGCGTTCGAGGACGGCAGGGGCATCAACACGCTGACCGGCGCCGACCCGGTCGCGCCTTATGGCGGGGCTGCGTTTCACGACATTGCAGTGTGGGTGAGGGCGGCTTAGCGCAACAGCATGAAACTGCCTGTCGGCAACTCGACCCACTTGCCCGGTCCGTAAAGGCCGATGCCGTCTCTCAGTCCGTCATTCCGGACAAGCCGGGCGGAGCCGCGCGCAGATCCGGAATGAAGAAGCGTCTTTTCAGCCATTCCGCTCACCCCCTGTCCAGCACCTCCACCGAAAGCACCGTTGGCAGATGGCGGGCGATTTCCTGCCAGTTTTCGCCTTCGTCCATACTGGCGAAGACCGAACCGGAATTGGTGCCGAAATAGATGCCGGCCGGGTCGCGCCTGTCGCCGGCCATGGCCTGGCGCAGGACCGTGAAGAAGCAGGCCACCTGGGGCAGGCCCTCGCGCTTTGCCTGCCACGACTTGCCGCCATCCGTTGACTTCCACACCGCCGCCGCGGCATCCGGCGGGAAGCGGCCGTCCGTGTCGCCATTGAGCGGCAGGGTCCAGATCGTTTGCGGGTCCCTGGGGTGAACGCGGATCGGGAAGCCGAAGGTTGACGGCAGGCCGTCGGTGATGTTGTCCCAGCTGCGTCCGCCGTCGCCGGAGCGCCAGACGCCGTGGTGGTTCTGCTGATAGAGAATGTCGCCGTCACCAGGCGCGCGCATCATGTTGTGCACACAGTGGCCCGTCTCGCCGTCTCGCGCTGCCGCCGGATGGCTGTGCCCTTCATCCGTGACCGTGTTGGAAAGCCTGTTCCGCCGCTCCCAGGTGGTGCCGCCGTCCTCGGTTGCAAATACGCCTGCCGCCGATATGCCGATCCAGAGTTTTTGCGGATCCTGCGGATCGGATACGATCGTGTGCAGCACCAGTCCGGCCGCGCCCGGATTCCAGCTGTCGGCGGACGGGTGGTTGGCGAGCCCTTCCAGATGCTCAAAGCTCCGGCCGCCGTCCTTGCTGGCCAGGAAGCGCGCCGGCTTCGTTCCGGCATAGAGCGTACCGTGTGCATAGCCGAGCGACCAGATCTGCGAAAACGTGTCCTCGAAAGGGGCCGGCCGGGCGCTCCAGCCGATCATCGCGGCGAAATCCGGATCGTTTGCGGCCCAGTCGTCCATCTGGCCCTTGGTGAGCTTTGAAAGCTCCCAGTTCTTGCCGCCGTCGGTGCTCCGCCAGACACCGGCTCCGAACCAGTCACCACCGCCACCAGCCCAGATCGTGCCGCTCTCGGCATCTCCGACCACATGGTTGATCGGCCAGCCATCACAGAAGGGGCCGTTGACAGTCCAACCGGACCTGTCGCTGCCGCCCGCCAGCAGAAACGCACCCTTGGTCGTGCCGACCAGCACTGTCAGTTCTCCCGCAGTCATCCGCTCCTCCTCAGATCCGGCTGCGCTTGTTCACTTCGGCGTGGAGAATAACACGGCTGTTGAAATTGCCGATGCAAATCTTGGGTTGAGACACCTACAGGCCTCACCGGGGCCGCGCCGGCTTTGGAAAACCGTTTCCCGCACAGCCCGGAAAAGAGTTTGATAATCCAAGCAACTCGACCACAGGTCGCCTAAACAGTAAGCAGTTGCACAAAAAAGGGGCGGTTTGTATGCGCGGTGGCGAAGAATCTGCTTGGTGGTCGACCTTCTTTCCGGCCATGCCCTGGCCTGAACGGGGTGAGCTCTTGAAAGCAACGCTCGGCGGAGCGGTGGGCATCGCCGCCTGCGCGTTGATAGCCCAGGCGAGCGAAGGGTTGGGCGGACTTCATCTCTTTCTCGTCGCACCCCTTGGTGCCAGCGCCGTTCTGGTCTTCGCCGCGCCCAACAGCCCGCTGGCGCAACCCTGGTCGGCCGTTGCCGGCAATACGCTGGCGGCCGTCTGCGGGGTGCTCGCCGCCCTGTTTCTGGAGCCCTGGTTGGCGCCGGCCGTTGCGGTGGGCATGGCGTTCGCCGCAATGATGCTCGGCCGCGCGCTCCATCCACCGGGCGGGGCCGTTGCGCTTCTCATTGCACTTGAGCCGCAACTTGTCGCGCAAGCGGGAGCGCTTCAGGTCTGTCTGAACGTCGCCGTCATGACCGCCGCTCTGGTCGCGACCGGCCTGGCGTATCACAGGTTCTCCGGCCGGAAATATCCGCTCAGAAACAGCCTGGCCAAAAGCGCCGCGGCGGGCAATTCGCGTCTGGGATTGAGCAAGGACGAATTGACGGACCTTCTTGCAAGGTTTCATCAGTCGGCCAACCTGGGCGCTGTCGACCTTGGCCGGCTCCTGGCGGCGGCAGAGGAGGAGGCGATCCATCACCGCTTTGGCGATACGACGTGCGGCGAGGTCATGTCACGCAACATCGCCACCGTCGCGCCCGATGCTGCCTTCCAGGAAATCGTCCGCCGCTTTCGCCAGACCGCCGAGCCGGCTCTGCCAGTGATTGGCGACGACGGCCGCGTCGTCGGAGTGGTCACGCAGCAGGACGTGCTCGCTCAATTGGCACGCTGCAAGAACCTGCGCCTCTTTACGCCGGCAAACTCGGCGCGGGATCTGATGCGTGCGCCTGATGCCGTGGTCGAATTCGATACCCCGCTCGGCGAAGTGGTGACCATGATGATCCGCCAGCGCTGCCAACTCGTTCCGGTCACTGAAAACGGCGTTCTGAAAGGCCTGTTGACAAGATCCGGACTGCTGGATGTCATTCTGCTGTCGGCTGCCGAGCGCAAGGCGGCGTAAGGGAAACCGGCAGGCGCGGCGGAAACGTCTTTCTCAGCACAGGACCTGTAGAAATGAGCAACGAAGAGGACCTTCCCGGTGATCCGGTGTGTTACGCCCACAAACTCGTCGGCGGCCATATTGTCGACGAGCAGACGTTCAGGGATGTCAGCCGGTTCCGCAAGGCAGAACGCACCCGCCTGGTCGAAAAACGCAAGCGCCTGCCAAGCGGCGAGCGCCAGGAAAAGACCGCTGCCCTGGTCTCCAACCTGCGCCGCATCCTCCAGGGGAGGCGCTTCACGACCATCGCCGCCTACTGGCCGATCCGCGGCGAGCCGGACCTGAGACCCCTGCTGAGCGACCTCTGCGAAGCAGGTATCACAGTGCTGCTCCCCCGCATCGTCACCAGAGACGAACCCCTCCAGTTCATCCCCTGGGCCCCGGGTTGCGACATGATCCGCGGCCCATGGAACATTCCGGTTCCCGGCAAGGGCGACCCGCAGGTGCCTGATCTCGTGCTGTCGCCGCTCGTCGGAGTCGACCCGGACAGATTCCGCCTCGGCAATGGCGGCGGCTACTACGACCGGACACTGGTGGCCTTTCCCGTGAAGCCGACGACGATCGGCGTCGGTTTCGAGTTCTGCCTAATCCCGACGATCTTTCCGATGCCGTGGGATGTGCCGATGGATATGGTCGTAACGGAGGATCGGGCGAGGGAGCAGTAGTGCATCCGGCGACGTTCGAAGAGTTTACAATTACTGATTGCATTTTGTCTGCTTTCAGAAGATCGCAACTATAGCATCTAATCGAGATCTGATGTATACGTCGAAGCATAGTCGAGAGATTGATGTGCTTCTGCTCCGCAGGCGTCCGTTTTTCCACCAAGAAGCGTTGTTTCTATTTCAGGCGGGCGCGTTAACTAAAATATGTTAGCGTCTCTTTACATACTGCACGTTGTGCGGGCACCTTGTGATGTCGCTTGTTCGATTCTACGACATCACGTGAGGTTGGATGCGGATAGTCAGGCTGATACTCGCCGTCATGGTGGTCGCTGCTGCCGTCGTCGTAATCGTGGGCGAGCATATGTCCGGCGTGAGCGCCGATGCGGTTATCAACGCCAGATTGACCACCTTGAACGCGCCGACAGCGGGCATTCTGTCGCTCCCGCACCGGTCGCTGGGGTCGTATGTTCGCAAGGGAGAGACGATCGGCTCGATTTCGGATCCCCTGGTCGACAATGTCCGGCTCAACGAACTGGTCCACGAGCGGGCTCGTGTTACGGCTGAAATCCTGCGCCTGAAGAAAAACATCGAGGCGGTGGAACAATCGGTGACAGAGCTTGAATCCCGTTCCGGGCGGTACCAGAAACGGCGGGTGCAGCAACTCGGGGCGGAATTGCAGGCATTGCGCTCGCAAATCGGCGCCGCCAGGGCGCGCGGAGAAGAAGCCCGGGCGGCCTTGACCAGGTCGAGACAGCTGACCGAAAGAGGACTGGAGACCGCCGCTTCCTTCGAACGGATCAGGGCGGCGCAAAAAGTGGCGGAGGAGGAGGTTGAAACTGCACGCCAGCAAGCCGCGGTCGTGGAAATCGAGCTGCAGGCGGCAAACTCCGGGATGTTTCTCGGTGACGGATACAATGATGCCCCGTATTCGGAGCAGCGGATACTTGAATTGTCGCTGCGGCTCTCCGAATACAAGGCGATGCTGGCTGCCGAACAGTCGAGGGGCGAAGCCCTGGACCGGCGCATAAACGTGGAACGCCTGCGGGTGAATCGGCTGTCATCCTCGGCACTTACCTCCAACGTGAATGGATCTGTCTGGGAAGTCCTGACCGCGGACGGGGAAACGGTGCAAAGGGGCGAAGCCCTGATGCGGCTGGTGAATTGCAGCGCCACGATTGTCACGTTGAGCGTTGCGGAATCCGTCTACAACCGCCTGAAATCCGGAGACCGGGCCAAGTTCAGGCTCAACCAGGGCGGCCAGGTGTTTGACGGTACCATCACCCGCCTGGCCGGGTCCGGTGCGGAAACGATATACCGCAACCTGGCCGTGGCTCCGAGCGAGAGGCATCTGCAGCGCTTTGATGTCGCGCTTCTGGTGCCGGAGTTGGCGAACGACCCGGCGCTTTCGTGTGCGATCGGACGGACGGGCCGCGTTTTCTTCGAGGCCCGTCCGCTCGACTTCCTTCGCGGCCTGTGGTCCTGAAATGTTTCCGCTTCTGTATCTCAGTGATACGGCTTCCAGCATCATGCAGATCAACCTGGTGCTGGCGATCGGAATGGTCGTTCCGCTGCTTCTGTCGCCAAGGAACAATCTGCATCGGGCACTGCTTTTCGGCGCGTGCGGGGTTCTGACGATCCGATATCTTCATTGGCGTGCGAGCGAAACGCTTGCGCCCTTTGGATTGACGCTGGATTGCCTCGCCAGCTGGTCATTCTTTGCCATCGAACTGGGAGCGGCCCTGTCGTCGCTCAGCGCCTTTGTCATTCTCTCGCGCGTGCGTGAGCGAAAACAGGAAGCGGACCGTCAGGCCAACTGGTGGCAGGGGGAGGCGCCCCGGGTCGCCGTTCTCATACCCACCTATAACGAGGATCGAGAGGTCCTGGAGCGGACGATCGTCGGGGCGTTGGCGCTCGACTATCCCAATTTCGTCATTTACGTTCTCGACGACAGCCGCCGGGACTGGCTGGAGGACTATTGCGCCTCCCAGGCCGTGCGCTATTTCCGCCGATCGGACAATGCCGGTGCGAAGGCCGGAAACATGAACCACGCCCTGGGCCGGATAACCGAGACCGGAGAGGTGCCGGACTTCGTAGCTGTGCTCGATGCCGACTTTGTTCCGCACAGCAACTTCCTGACGCGGACCGTGGCTCTCCTCCAGGAGGAAGCGGTGGGCCTGGTGCAGACGCCGCAGCATTTCTTCAATGCCGATCCCATTCAGCACAATCTTGGACTGAGCCGATCCTATCCGGACGAGCAGCGCTTCTTCTTCGATCACATCCAGCCCTCGCGGGACGCCTGGGACATCGCATTTTGCTGCGGCACATCTTCCGTCATCCGCTGGAGCGCCCTGGAGGCAATCGGAGGCTTTCCAACGGAAAGCGTGACCGAGGATTTCCTTTTGAGCCTGTGCCTCAAGAACGCCGGATACCGGTCCGTCTATCTGAACGAGGCCTTGACGGAGGGGCTGGCCCCCGAAGGTCTCAGAGAATACATCACACAGCGCGCCCGCTGGTGTCTGGGCCAGATGCAGATTGCCCGCAGCAAGCTTGGACCTTTCTCGCGGAACAATCTCGGCCTGGCCGACAGATGGAGCGTTGTGGATTCAGTTCTGTTCTGGAGCACCACCTTTCCGTTCCGGATTGCGGTCCTGTTTTTTCCGCTCCTCTACTGGTATTTCAATATCCTGGTCGTGGAGGCGACCTTGCCCGAAGTACTCAGGTATTTCGGCGTCTATTACCTGTGGATCCTGATTACGCTGAATTTCATTTCCGGCGGGCTGGTCGTGCCGGTGGTCAATGACATCAGCCAGTTGTTGGGTGCGGTCCCAATTACCCGCGCCGCTTATTCGGGGCTGTTTTTCGCCAGGGACCGCCCATTTTCGGTGACTGCAAAGGGAGGAAATCGCAGTCGGGTGATCGTGCAATGGCAATTGATCGTGTTCTTCGGCGCGCTCTTTCTCGTGACGCTCACCGGCATGGTGCTCGCAATCGCATCGGATCTGTTTGTCTTCGACGACAGCGGACAGAGCAAGGTCGTGATCATGTTCTGGACATTCTACAATCTGCTCGTCCTTGGCGTGACCATCCTTGTGTGCATCGAACTGCCGAGGCGCGAACTGCACCTGGGCGACAGGCCGGAACGGACATACCTGCGCACGGCGGAAGGCAGGGTGCGCGTCTGGATCGTCGGGCTGACGCAGAACTCCGTAAGGATCCGCGGCGCCTCCGTCGCCGATGATGTCCCCGTCGAGATCGAGATCGAAGGTGTCGGTCCGGTCCGGGCCGTCGTGACAACGCCCAATGTGGACGGGGCCAGGCTGCTTCTCGAGCCGACGCCCGAACAGTACCAGGATCTGCTGAAGCGTTTTTATACGACCGGCGACGTGCCGAGTGTCACCAGCACCAGATACAGCGCTCTGATCGCCGATCTCGCGCGCAGGCTGTCGCGCCCCCAATCGTGAGGCGCAATTGCAGGCAGCAGGTGAGCGCCGCTAATCTTCCAACTCGGTTTGCAGCCTCGCAATGGCTGCGTTCAGGACCCTGGCCTCTGATGTTGTCCGGGACTCGTTCGGATAGACCGTTTCCCCTTGCAAGGTTGCCTGAGCACAATCTGCAAGCCTGGTGATCGGACGCACGAAGATGACGATGAAAAGCAGCGTCAGGAGACCCAGAGCTGCGCCGAAAGCGACAACATAGCTAAGGAATGGTCCAAGAACCGATTGCTCCAGATGGGCCCTGTTGTCGATACGCGCAATCATGCTCCAGCCAAATGACGGAAGGTCGCGATACCCGACTGAAGGAACGACGGTTGAAAAATGGCGGGTTCCGTTGGGCCAGTGTTCAACAATCGTCTGCGCCGCTCCGGTCATCGCTGCTCGGTAGCTTTGCAGCCGGTCCAGGGGATCGGTGCTGTCGTCAGACCGCAAGACGACATTGCCCGCCCTGTCGACAACAAAGACGTCCAGTCCAACGGCATGTGCCGATTCAGTCAGATATCGCTGCACCCAGTCATGGTTCAAATGGATCCCGAGCACGCCCTGGGTGGTGCCGGATTCATCCGTGATGGGCGTCGCCATGTCCAGGAACCTCCTTGGCTCCCCGCTCGTCGGCGGCAGGAGGTCCGCAAGGAGCACTGCGGGATGGACATCGCCCGCAAAATCTCCGCGGAGGCCATTGCGGAACCAGGGCCTCTCCGAAACATCGGCGCCCTCAAGCATGTTTCGGGATGCGGCCATAACGGTTCCGTCAACGGAGGCAACACCTGCCCAGGAAATCCGTTCGCCGTCACCAACCATCAGGTTGAGCGAGGTGGGAACGACTTCCGGTCCGCGGCTGGTCACGTAGTCCTCGACCGCTTTCAGGTTTCGCCAGTCCTGATGAAGTTGCCGCGCAAGATCTAGCAGCACTCCTCTTGCCCGCACGTTGACGGCTTCGGCAAGGGCCTCCCGGCGATACTCAGCTAGTCTGTCCCCAATGAAAAACCATGCTCCGATGGTCAAGAGAGCCGCTCCGAGCGCGACGAAGCCGCAAAGGGCGAGCGTGAGTGACGGCCCTCCGGATCTGCTGACTTTTCCGCTCATCAATGCCCCCCAACGTCTTGTCTCGCCCTATCGTTCTCTTGATAGGATTCGCATCGGCAATAGAATCAAGTGTTTGGGGCCGGAATAAGGAGCAGCGCCTGATGCGCATCTCAAGGCGCCGGTGCGTTTCTCAGGCGCCAGATTTCAGGTGTGCCCGACCGTCTCAAGCAGATCGAGCGTTGCGTCCCTGAGCTGCCGGAGTTGCCCGATCAGGTCCCGGTCGACCGCGCTGTTTCGCATTGGCACTTCAAGTCCCAAGGGGATGTCTGCCGGCAAGGCGGCAAGGAAACGATGGAGGTCTATGTCGCCTTGGCCCGGCGGCAAGCGATCCGATCGTGCCGTGTCGATGAGCTGCTCGCTCGTATAGGCGGGAAGAACCGGAGCATCGCAGAGGTGGGCGAAGGGCAGCCTGGACGGCGGCAGACCTGCCAGGTCGTCAAATCCGGATCCTGACCGGTCGAAATGCAGGCTGTCGACCAGGATGCCGACCTCAGGTCCCGCCTTCTCGACCACCTGCCGGCAGGTGGCGAGGTCCGGAACCACGGTCCAGGGAAAGAATTCCAGGACGATGCTCAGGCCTCGTGCGTGTCCCGCTTCGGACAGCTCTGCCAGCCGGTCGGCCAGCCTGTCGAGATCCGGATCGTACGGGGCAGCGATCACGTGGCGGGCTCCGAGTTCGGCGCCCGTGTCAAGGAAGGGGAGCAGGGGCTCGATCTCGAAGTCGGGTGTTATCCGGACGAATTCGATATCCGAGACGTCCAGCCCGGTCCTCTTGAGAGCGGATTGTGTTTCGCGCAGGGCCTGGGCTTGCCCCATCAGCGGGTAGCCGGGCGTATCATCGGTCACCCGGATGAGCCGGAGGCCGACGGCGTCATAGCCGGCCGCGCCGGCTGCTTCGATGAACGCGGGCGGCGCAAGATCAATGGCGGAAAGATGTGCGACCGAGAGCTTACGCGTCATATCCGGCCTCTCTTGCCGGGGCATGCCGGGCGCTGGGGGCAAAATTCACATCCATGACGATCCTCGATTGCCGGTGAGACGTCGGTAAGACTTGAAGCACCTGGCTTTAACGTCAATTACCGACTGTTCGCCTGTCGTAACATGGTGTTAATTGTGGATCGGGAGGACGTGCATGCGTGAAATCACTCTCCGGCAGATCGAGGTCATACGGGCCGTCATGCTGCGGGGCACCATCAATGGGGCGGCCGAACATCTCGGTGTTTCGGCGCCCGGCATAAGTCGGTTGATCAAGCACACCGAGGAGTCGCTGGGGATCAGGCTCTTCGAACGGCAGGCGGGCCTGTTCGTGCCGTCCCTCGAGGCCAGTGCCGTTTTCGATCAGATCGGGCAGGTCTACAAGGGTGTCGAGAACCTCCAGTCGGCGCTGGAATCCCTGCAAAAGGGGGTGGACGTACGGCTTGCGTTCGCGTCTGCGCCATCGGTTGCCCAATTCATTGCAGCGCGCGCCATCAGGACGATGCGCAAACGCTATCCGGACCTTTTCATCGACCTCAATATTTTGAGGATCGAGGAAACCCTCGATTACCTGCTTCTGGATCGCGGTGAATTCGTCATCATGAGCTCCCCCGCACGCAACCCGGGAGTGGAAAGTGATGAAATCGCGCGGGGCCGAATCGTCGCGATCCTGCCGGAAGGGCACCGCCTGGCGGATCAGGAGCGCGTTTCGGTTCACGACCTCAAGGATGACCCGCTGATCGGGGTCGATCCGAGCGATCCCTATGGCGCGATCGTCGCCAAACCGTTTCTGGATGCCGGGATTCCTCTGAAGCACAGCATGCGCGGGCGCTTTGCCCAGACGGTCGTCAGCCTCGTTCGCCACGGGCTGGGCGTCGCCCTGATCGACGAATTCTCGGTTGCCGAGGTCTACATGCCGGGCCTGGTGCGCAAGCCTCTGGTCGAGGACGTCACGATTGCGATTTACGTCGTCCGCAAGAAGGGGCGTGTCCTGTCGAATTTCGCGGAATTCGCAATCGGCCGGTTTCGTAAGGAACTCGCCGAAGCGCACATGCACTGGGAAGACTGATCGGAACCGGTATTAACATAATGTTACGCGATCGTTGAATTGGGTATTTGACGTTAGGTCTGCGCTCAAGCAAGCTCTCCGCAGCAAACGGTGTTCAGGGAGTGAGCCGTTTGAATCTGACATGGGAGGAACCTTATGAAACGTCTTGTTATCGGCGCTGTATCCGCGCTGGCTTTCGCGACGTCGACTGTCTTTGCGGCCGACTATCCGACCAAGGAAATCCAGGGAATCATCCAGTGGGGCGCGGGCGGTTCGACCGACACGGTGATGCGTTCGGTAACGCCCCATGCGGAAGAGGCATTGGGCGGCACGATTGTCATGCAGAACATGACCGGCGGCGTCGGCGCCATCGCACTGAACCATGTCGCCGGTCAACCGGCCGACGGCTACACGCTGCTGATGGGTGCGGAAAATCCGTTGCTCTACAAGGTCATGGGTCTTGGCGACAGGGACTATTCCGACTTCATCCCGGTTAGCCTGCTGGCACGCGGAACGCCGATCCTGGTGGCCAAAAAGGACGCACCTTTCGACGACTACGCCGGCATGATGGCCCACATCAGGGAAAACCCGGGTGAACTGCGCTTCGGTGCGACCGGTCCAGGTGGCCTGCCGTCGGTCGTCACTGCAATGATCAACTCGGTCGAGGGCGGGCTCGACGTCATTTCAGTGCCCTACGATGGTGACGGTCCGGCGCTCACGGCTCTTCAGGGGGGCGCCATCGATGTGATGCCGGCCGTGCTCGGAGCTGCGATCGAAGGCATCCGCGCCGGAAACATGAAACCGCTGGCGGTCTTCGATGTCGCAGCGAACGAGAAATTGCCCGACGTGCCGGCCGTGACCTCGTTCAATTCGGCATACGAAACCTATCTGCCGTGGGGCCCGTTCTTTGGCGTCTTCGTCGTCAAGGGTACGCCCGACGATGTGGTCGCCAAGCTGTCCGCTGCCTACGCGGAAGGGGCCAAACATCCGGATTTCGTCGAGCTCATGGACAACCGTGGCTTCACGATGATGGGCATCTCGGGCGCGGAGGCCGAGGAGTTCCTGGCGAAATGGCAGCAGGGCACGACCTGGCTCCTTCAGGATGCGGGTGCGACCAAAGCTTCTCCCGAGGAATTCGGGATCAAGCGCCCCGGCGAGTAATTGCCTGACAGGCGGTTTCTCTGACCGCCTTCCGACAGCGGCGCCGCACTTCCAGCCGAAGCGCGGCGCCTTTGGTTTCTGGCCGAGGGAGGACGCCATGCAGCACATCGAAACGGAACACCATGACGGCACGTCCGATGCCACACCCGGAGGATATGGCAACCGGCGGCGCCCCGGCGAACTGGCGTTCGGTGCGCTGATGCTGGCTGCAAGTCTCGGCCTGCTCTGGAGCGCCTATGGCATCTCGGGTTTCGAGGCATTGTCGGCGCCGGGCACCGTGCCCATGGCCACGGCCCTGGTCATGGTGGTGACGGCGGCCATTGTGGTGGCGAAAACGGCGCGCTTGCCGCTCGTGCCGAACGAGACGCTGGCGCGCGACATTGTGCCGGCGACGGTACTGGTCTTCATCGCCTTTCTCATCGCCTACGGCCTGCTCTTGAAGCCGCTGGGTTTCATCCCGACCTCGGCCCTGTTTCTCATTGCCGCGGTCCGGATCCTCTCAAGGCGCAACTGGACCTGGACGCTGCTGGTCTCGCTCGGAAGCCTCGCAGTCGTCTGGCTGGTTTTCCGTATCGTCTTCACCGTCCTGATGCCCTCCGGCATCGTTCCGGAAGCCGAGTTCATTCAGGTCTTCCGTAACCTCTTCAACGGGGGAGGTGCATGATGCAGGCACTTATGGGTTTCCTGACGGTCTTTTCGCAGCCGGAACTCCTGCTGCTTGTCGGCCTCGGCACGTTCGCCGGCGTCTATGTCGGGGCCATTCCCGGCCTGTCGGTCACCATGGCCGTGTCGATCCTGATTTCCTTCACGTTCTCATGGGATGTCTATCCGGCCATCTCGCTGATGATCGGGATTTACATGGGTGGCGTTTACGGCGGGTCGCGCACGGCGATCCTCCTGAACATTCCCGGCGCGCCGTCCGCGATCGCGACGGCGCTCGATGGCTATCCCATGGCAAAGCGCGGTGAGGCGGGAACAGCGATCGGCGTCACCACCGTCATGTCCTTTATCGGCGGCTTCGTCGGCATCGCCGTCCTTGCGCTGGCGGCGCCGCTCGTCTCGGACTTCGCGCTCGGGTTCCAGCCGCGCGACTATATGCTCCTTGCAGTCCTCGGCATCCTTCTGGTCGGTTCGCTTTCGCAGGGGAGCCTGGTCAAGGGCATCTTCGCCGGCGCCCTCGGCATCACGATCGGCGCCGTCGGCCGCGATCCTCTGACGTTCTCAGAGCGCTTCACCTTCGACTTCCAGATCCTTGAAGGCGGAATTTCCTTCATCGCCGTGATGATCGGGATGTTCGGCGTGTCGGAGGCCTTGCAGCAGCTTCACAATGTCGACAAGGCTGCCGTACGCCAGAAGATCGGCCGCATCGTGCCATCGCTCGGCACCGTGAAGAAACACTTGCCCCTGTCGCTCCAGACCTCCGCGATAGGCGTCACGATCGGGGCGCTGCCCGGCACGGGCGGCGATATCGCCGCCCTGATGGCCTATGATCATGCAAAGCGGGTGACGCGGAACCCCGAGCGCCCGTTTGGAGAGGGCGCAATGGAGGGACTGGTTGCCCCGGAGACGGCCAATAACGCGGCCGTGGGCGGGGCGTTCATCCCCATGATGACGCTCGGCATTCCCGGTGATGCGGTCACCGCCATAATGATCGGTGCGCTGTTCATTCACGGCCTCAATCCCGGTCCGATGCTGATGATCGACCAACCGGACATGTTCTGGTTCATCGTCGGCGCATTGGTGACGGCCAACTGCTTCATGCTGCTCTTCGGCCTGACCGGGATCCGCCTTTTCACCAGGATCGTCGAAATGCCCCGATCGGTGCTGATCCCGCTGATCATGCTTCTGTCGATCGTCGGGGCCTATGCGGTGAACAACTCGATCACCGACGTCTACTGGATGATCGGCTTCGGTGTCTTCGGCTACTTCATGCGCCACTACGGCTATCCGCTGGGGCCGGTGATCCTGGGCGTAATCCTGTCGCGCCTCCTCGACGACAACTGGCGCCGCGCCATTATATCGGAGAGGGAAGACCTTGGCCGCTTCTTCGAAGGCGTGCTGACGAGCCCGCTGTCGCTGGTGCTCTTCGTGTCGGTGGTGCTGATCTTCGTGTCGCAAACTCCTGTCTGGGCGAAAGGGAAAGCACTCCTTTTCTCCCCAAAAGAAAGCGCAAAGCAATGAGCAACGGCTCGGACGCACCGGACGGCCTGAAACTCGGTCTGATAGGGGACAACATAGCGCGCTCCCGTTCGCCGATGTTGCATCGTCTGGCCGGCGAGCAGAACGGGATTGCCGTGCGCTACGACCGCCTTGTGCCGATCGACCTCGGCCTCCGTTTCGAAGAGGTCTTTGACCGCTGCACGCAGGAAGGATATCGCGGCATCAACGTCACTTATCCCTACAAGGAGCACGCTACGAGATTTGTGCGGGTCAACAACCCGCTGGTCAGAGCAATCGGCGCGGTCAACACGGTGATTTTCGAAGGAGATACCCCGCAGGGCCACAACACCGACTATTCCGGCTTCATGTCGGCCTACAACATGGTCCGCGGATCAAGTGCGACCGGCTCGGTCCTGATGATCGGGACCGGCGGCGTCGGCCGCGCCGTCGCATTCGGACTGGTCGGCCTCGGAGCCCTGGAACTCAGGCTCGTGGATCGCGAGCCGGCGAAAGCCGAGGCTCTGGCGGATGCCTTGCAGGCAGCGGCCCCCGACATGGACATTTCCATCTGGATCAATTCGGAAAAGGCCGCCGAAGGCGTCACCGGTCTCATCAACTGCACCCCGGTCGGCATGGTGGGGCATGAGGGCACGCCCTTGCCGCGCCAGGCCATGCGAGGGGCGGAATGGGCGTTCGACGCGGTCTATACGCCAACGGACACGCAGTTCCTGAAGGACGCCGCAGCGGCCGGACTGTCGATCATTTCAGGCTGGGAACTCTTTTTCTATCAAGGCGTTCACGCCTGGAAACATTTCTCGGGCCTACCGGTCGACGAAGCCGGCTTGCGGCAACGCCTTCTCGACATGGGAGAGACCGGATGAAGACCGCGATCGCGACAGTATCGATTTCGGGTGACCTGAAGGAGAAGCTTGCAGCGATCGCCGCAGCCGGCTTCGATGGGGTCGAGATCTTCGAGAACGATTTTCTGGCTTTCGACGCCAGCCCGCGCGAGGTCGGACAGATGGTCCGCGACCACGGTCTGGAGATCGTGCTCTTTCAGCCCTTCCGGGATTTCGAGGGCATGCCCGAGCCGCAACGCACACGCGCCTTTGATCGTGCCGAACGCAAGTTCGACCTGATGCAGGAACTGGGAACGGATCTCGTGCTGATCTGCTCCAACGTGTCACCGATTTCGCTCGGCGGCATCGACCGCGCGGCCGACGATTTTCACGCACTCGGCGAGCGAGCCGCCGGACGCGGTATTCGCATCGGCTACGAGGCTCTGGCCTGGGGAAGGCATGTCAGCGACCATCGTGACGCCTGGGAGATCGTGCGCCGCGCAGACCATCCGAATGTCGGCCTGATCCTGGACAGTTTCCACACGCTGGCCAGGAAGATCGACCCGGAAACGATCCGTGCGGTTCCGGGCGACAAGATATTCTTTGTCCAACTGGCCGATGCGCCCCGGATCGATATGGACCCGCTATACTGGAGCCGGCATTTTCGCAACATGCCGGGCGAGGGCGATCTTGACGTCAGCGGCTTCATGCGCGCCGTTGCCGCGACCGGCTATGACCGTGTGGTGTCACTTGAAATTTTCAACGATCAGTTCCGGGGCGGTTCGGCAAGATCGATCTCCGTCGACGGTCACCGTTCCCTGGTCTATCTGATGGATCAGGTTCGCCGGCTGGAGCCGGATATCAGGATCCCGGTTCCGGCAATGCCCGACCGGCAGGCGGTTTCAGGCATCGAGTTCGTCGAATTCGCCGCCAGTTCTGAGGAGGCGCAGCATCTCGCCGCCATGCTGCACACGCTCGGCTTTGCCCGTGCCGGCCGGCATGTCTCCAAGAAGGTCGATCTCTGGCGCCAGGGCGACATCAATATCGTCATCAATACCGAACCCGAAGGTTTTGCGCATTCCTCCTATGTCATGCACGGCACCAATGTCTGCGACATCGGCGTGAAGGTGGCCGATGCACAAGCGGCTGTCGAGCGGGCGCGCGCGCTCGGTGCCGATCCGTTCGAGCAGCCGGTGGGACCGGGGGAACTGAACATTCCGGCAATCCGTGGTCTCGGCGGCAGCGTCTTGCATTTTATCGACCGATCGAGCGATCTTGCGCGGGTCTGGGATATCGAGTTCCGCCCCGTCGGTGACGATAACCGCCCGCAGAATGCCGGATTGACCCGCATCGATCATCTCGCCCAGACGATGGCGTTTGACCAGATGCTGACATGGCTGCTGTTCTATACCTCGATCTTCGCCACCCGGAAGACGCCGATGCTCGACGTGGTGGACCCCGCCGGTCTCGTCCGCAGCCAGGCGGTCGAGAATTCGGACGGCTCTTTCCGGATCACCTTGAACGGCGCGGAAAACTACAGGACGCTCGCAGGTCATTTCCTGATGGAGAACTTCGGCTCGGCCGTGCAGCATCTTGCCTTCGAGACCGGAGACATCTTTTCCACGGCAGCGGCACTGTCGCAAAACGGCTTCAAGCCACTCACCATTTCGCCGAACTATTACGACGACCTCGACGCCCGCTTCGGCCTGGAGGACGCTTTCCTGAACGACCTGATGAGCCACGGCATCCTTTACGACCGGGACGAACAGGGCGGAGAATACTTCCAGCTCTACAGTCCGTTTTATGGCGAGGGCTTCTTCTTCGAGATCGTCGAGCGTCGCGGCTCATACGCCGGCTACGGCGCCGCCAATGCCCAGTTCCGCATCGCCGCGCAAAAACGCCATATGCGTGCCAAAGGCATGCCCAAACGCTGAAGGTCGGGTGGCGGCGGCCTGGAGGAAGGTCACGCTCAGGGCCAGATGAGTTCAGCGCTGTCCGGTTCGTCTCCGCCGCTCAGCACCCGCGCTCCGGTCACCTTGGTCTTGCCGCGGGCAACCAGCTCCAGGGCCTTGGGGTAGATCTTGTGCTCGACTTCCAGTACCCGCGCGGCGAGCGTTTCGGGCGTGTCACTGTCGAGGACGGGGACCGCGCCCTGGATGATGATCGGGCCGTCGTCCATTTCCGCCGAGACATAATGCACGGTGGCGCCGTGGAGTTTGACACCCTCCTCCAATGCACGCTCGTGTGTGGCAAGGCCCCTGAAGCAGGGCAGGAGCGCCGGATGGATATTGATCATCCTGCCCGACCAGGCATTGACGAGGAGCGGGGTCAGAATGCGCATGAAGCCCGCCAGGGCAACCAGTTCGATCTTGTGCTCCTTCAAGACCGTGTCGATGGCCTTTTCGAAGGCCTGCCGGTCGCCGGGATATTCCCTGTGGTCGATCACGGCCGTGGCGATACCCACCTCCGCGGCCTTTTCCAGCCCCTTGGCGTCCGGACGGTTGGAGAGTACCAGCGCGATCTCCGCCGGATAGTCCGGATTCATGGCGGCGGCTATCAGCGCGGTCATGTTGGAACCGCGGCCGGAGATCAGGATGGCGGTTCTCTTGCGTGTCATGCCGGCGCACCAGCGGAAAGCCTGAGGGCGTTATCGAAGAGGACGGCGGAGCTGCCCGCCGCTTCGATCCGGCCTATGCGGCTGACCGTCTCGCCCGCGCGGGCAAGGGCTTCGGTGACGGCATCGGCTTCGTTTTCAGAGACCACGACGACCATGCCGATCCCGCAGTTGAAAGTGCGCAGCATTTCGTGTTCCGCGACCCCCCGGTACGCGCCAGCCAGCCGAAGACCGCCGGAACGCCGATCTTTTCAAGGTCGATCCGCGCCGAGCAGTTTTCCGGCAGAACGCGCGGCAGGTTTTCCGGCAGGCCGCCGCCGGTTATATGGGCAAGCGCCTTGATGCCGGAGGTCGCCTTGAGCGCGGCAAGCAGCGGCTTGACGTAGATCCTCGTCGGCTCCATCAGCGCTTCGCCGAGCGTCCGGCCGTCTTCGAACGGCGCCGCATCGGACCAGTCGAGCCCGGCAATCTCGATGATCTTGCGCACCATGGAGTAGCCGTTGGAGTGAACGCCGGAGGAGGCAAGCCCCAGGAGCACGTCGCCTTCGCCGACATCCCTGCGCGGCAGGATCGCGCCGCGCTCCACCGCACCGACGGAAAAGCCGGCAAGGTCGTAATCGCCTTCTACATACATGCCCGGCATTTCCGCGGTCTCGCCGCCGATCAGGGCGGCACCGGCCAGCTTGCAGCCATCGGCAATGCCCGCGACCACATCCGTTGCCGTTGCCACATCCAGCGCGCCGGTGGCGAAGTAGTCGAGGAAAAACAGAGGTTCGGCGCCTTGCACCACCAGGTCGTTGACGCACATGGCCACCAGGTCGATGCCCACCGTTCGATGCTGGCCGGTCTCGATGGCGATCTTCAGCTTGGTGCCCACGCCGTCATTGGCCGCCACCAGGATCGGATCGCTGAAGCCTGCGCCTTTCAGGTCGAACAGGCCGCCAAACCCGCCGATATCGCTGTCCGTGCCCGGCCGCGAGGTGGCCTTCACAAGGGGCTTGATCCGCTTCACCAGTTCGTTTCCGGCGTCAATGTCCACGCCGGCAGCCGCATAGGTCAGGCCGTTGGAAGGAGGGGTGGACTGGCTCATGGGACGCTCCGGAGATGCATGCGTTTGGCTGTGCCAACGCGGCTTACAGTCTGCCGCGACGGAAAACAAGAGGTGAGCGGTCCCGCAGCCGGCGCTTTGCCGTGAAAACTGCGCTGGACTGACAGGTGAAGCGGGACGAAACGGCCCGATGCACTTGACCGCAACACGGGTTTGATCCCATCTGCTTGGAAATGCAGACTTTCGTTGTTTGATCCGTTTTAGGGAGCGCCCTTGATGACCCTTCGCCGTCAGGTCCAATTCTGGCTGGTGTCCCTGGCCGTATTCTGTGCCTTTCTTTATGTGTTTTCCGGCGTTCTTCTGCCCTTTGTCGCAGGCATGGCAGTCGCCTATCTGCTGGATCCGGTTTGTGACCGGCTGGAAGCGCTGGGAATGGCCAGAATGTGGGCGACGCTGTCCATCCTGTTCACCTTTGTGCTGATTCTGGTGCTGTTCTTCATGTTGCTGCTGCCGGTGCTCGGCAACCAGCTTGCCGCTTTCCTGGAAAGGTTTCCGGATCTTGTCCGCCAGCTTCAGGGGCTGTTGTCCGAACAACTCGGATCGCGTTTCGCCGCAGCCGCCGGTATCACCCCGGAAGACCTGCAGTCGACCATGTCGGACCTGGTCGGGCAGGGCGCCTCCTTTGTCGCCAAGCTTGCGCAATCGGTATGGAGTGGCGGTCAGGCACTGCTGTCGATCCTGTCTCTCTTCGTGATCACGCCGGTGGTCGCCTTTTATCTGCTGCTCGACTGGGACCGCATGGTCGAGCGTATCGACAGCTGGCTGCCGCGCGATCACCTGGGCCAAATTCGCGGACTTGCGCGGGAAATGGACGCGGCCGTTGCCGGTTTCGTTCGGGGCCAGGTCTCCGTCTGCCTCATTCTCGGATCTTTCTACGCGATCTCTCTGGCCGTTCTCGGCCTCAATTTCGGCCTGCTGATCGGCATGGGCGCCGGTCTGATCAGTTTCATTCCCTTCGTGGGCGCAGGCGTCGGCCTCGTGCTGTCGGTTGGGGTCGCCTTGGTGCAATTCTGGCCGGAATGGCCCTGGGTCGCCGCCGTTGCGGCGGTTTTCGGCATCGGCCAGTTTCTGGAAGGCAATATCCTCCAGCCGAAACTCGTCGGGGACAGTACGGGTCTTCATCCGGTGACACTGATGTTTGCCCTGTTCGCCTTTGGATATCTCTTTGGATTTGTGGGGATGCTGGTGGCGGTTCCCGCCTCCGCGATGATTGGCGTGCTTGCACGCTTTGCCCTTAGGCAGTACCTAGCAAGCCCAGTATACAAGGGAAGCAGCCGTTCGACGACGGCGATCGAAGAGTAAGTACTTAACCATGGCGGAACCACCGCGCCAGCTACCGCTAGACCTGCCGCATGAGGCCGCGCTCAGCCGGGACGATTTTTTGCTGGGCGTATCGAACCGCACGGCGCTCGAGTTGCTGGAGCGCTGGCCGGACTGGCCTTCGCCGGTGGTCGTGCTGGCGGGGCCGGTCGGTTCGGGCAAGACCCATCTCGTGCGTGCCTTCCAGGAAGAAACGGGTGCCGCCGTCATTGCCGCCCGGGACTTCACGGAAGCCAATGTCGAGGAACTGGTGGCAGCACCCGCAGCCGTGGTGGAGGATGCCCATCTCGGCGTCGACAATACGGCGCTTTTCCATTTGCTGAATGCGGCGACACAGGCGGGGAAGACCGTCCTGATCACCAGCCGCACCTGGCCGACGAGCTGGAATATCACGCTGGCGGACCTTGCGTCGCGCCTGCGGGCCGCAACGCCGGTGGAAATTCAGGAACCGGACGACGATCTCCTGCGCCGGGTTCTGGTAAAGCTCTTTGCAGACCGGCAGATCGCCGTCGATATCGGTGTGGTGGACTATCTGGTCGTGCGAATGGAACGCTCGCTGGAGGTGGCCATGCAAGCCGTCGAGGCGATCGATCAGGAGGCGCTTGCGGGCCGTGTGAAGATTACCAAACCGCTGGCTGGCCGTGTCCTTGAAAATGTGCAAAAAGGCGGCTGACGGGCAGGGACCCGTTGTCTTGCGATTGTCTTCGGCCTGCCGGTCTGTCCATGCTAAGACAGGCTGAGCTGGCGTGGTCGGATCGGGGCCGGATCCTCCGTTCCGCCAGACCGACGGGAAAGGGCCTAAGGGAAAGGAAAATGACCGAAAACCCTGCTGTTTCAGAAGTTCTTTCCCCTGCATCCGAACATGCGGAAGTACCGCCCGTCGCCGGAAGAGACGACACGGTCTCGGACCTTGCCGCCTCTCCGAGACGCTTCATGAACCGGGAACTGTCCTGGCTCCAGTTCAACCGGCGTGTTCTTGAAGAAGCGATGAACCAGAATCATCCGCTGCTCGAGCGGATCCGGTTCCTGTCGATCTCAGCCAACAACCTCGATGAATTCTTCATGGTGCGCGTCGCCGGCTTGCGCGGACAGCAGCGGGCGGACGTCACCAATCTTTCCGATGATGGCCTTACCCCTACCGAGCAGCTGCATAAAGTCAGTGAAGCGGTGCGCGAGCTTCAGGCCTCACAGCAGGAAACATGGGGCGAACTGCGTCGCGAAATCGTCGACAAGGGCATCGAGATCCTGAAGGGCGACAATCTGAGCGATGCCGACCGGAGCTGGCTGAAGGACTATTTCCTTGCCTATATATTTCCGGTTCTCACGCCGCTTGCGATCGATCCGGCCCATCCGTTCCCTTTCATTCCCAATCTCGGCTTTTCCATCGTCTTCGAACTGGTCAAGACGTCCGGCAGCAGCGGCATGATCGCACTGCTCAGGATCCCGAACCAGCTCGACCGGTTCGTCCAGCTTCCAAACGGCGACAACGGTGCAGCCCGCTTCGTCGCGGTTGAGAAGGTGATCAGCCTGTTCATCGGACGGCTTTTCCCGGGTTACGAAATCCGGGGCAAGGGCGCATTCCGGGTGATCCGCGACAGCGATCTTGAAATCGAGGAAGAAGCCGAAGATCTGGTCCGTCTGTTTGAAAGCGCGTTGAAGCGCCGCCGCCGGGGGTCCGTGATCCGGCTGGAAATCCAGGAGACCACTCCGGCGCCCCTGCGCGAATTCGTCGCTGAAGCCCTGCAGGTAAGCGACAACGAGATCTTCCTGGCAAACGGCCTGTTGGCTCTCAACAATCTGTCACAAATCGTCGATCTGGAGCGGCCGGATCTGAAATTCGAACCTTATACGGCAAGGTTTCCCGAGCGCATCCGTGAACACGGCGGCGACTGCCTGGCGGCGATCCACCAGAAGGACATCATTGTTCACCATCCATACGAGATCCTTTGATGTGGTCGTGCAGTATCTGCGCCAGGCTGCGCGGGACCCGGATGTCGTTGCCATCAAACAGACGCTTTACCGGACGTCCAACGACAGCCCGATCGTCAAGGCCCTGGCCGAAGCCGCCGAAGCCGGCAAATCGGTCACTGCGCTCGTGGAACTGAAGGCCCGCTTCGACGAAGAGGCCAACATCAAATGGGCGCGTGACCTGGAAAGAGCCGGGGTGCAGGTGGTCTTCGGCTTCATCGAACTGAAGACGCACTCGAAAATTTCCATGGTCATTAAGCGCGAACATGGTCAGCTCAAGACCTATTGCCATATCGGCACCGGCAATTATCACCCGATTACGGCGCGGATTTACGAGGATCTGTCCTTCTTCACGGATGATCCGGGCATCGCGGAAGATGCGGCCCGGATCTTCAACTACATCACCGGCTATGCGGAACCGGCAGAGCTCAACAACCTTGTGGTCTCGCCGCTGAACCTGCGCACGCGCATGCTGGAGCTGACCGAAGCGGAAATCGAGCACGCCAAGGCGGGGCGGCCGGCGCAGATCTGGATGAAGATGAATTCCCTGGTCGATGGAGAGGTGATCGACACACTCTACCGCGCCAGCCAGGCGGGGGTGCAGGTCGACCTCGTCATCCGCGGCATCTGCTGTCTGCGTCCGGGGATCCCGGGCCTGTCGGACAACATCCGGGTGAAGTCGATCATCGGTCGTTTCCTGGAGCATTCGCAGATCTATTGCTTCGGCAACGGCAAGGGGCTGCCGTCGCCCGAAGCCCATGTCTATATCGGCTCGGCAGATATGATGCCGCGCAACATCGACCGCCGCGTGGAGGTGCTTGCGCCCTTGCTGACCCCGACGGTACACGAGCAGGTCCTTGACCAGATCATGGTCGCCAACCTGAAGGACAACCAGCAGAGCTGGCGCATCCTCGCCGATGGCAGCCATGAACGGATCGAGCCGGGACCGAACGAGGAACCGTTCAATGCTCATCGGTATTTCATGACGAACCCGTCGCTCTCGGGGCGGGGCAAGTCCTTGAAGAGTGATCGGCCCAAGCCGTTTCTGGAACGGCAAAAACGAGGATAGCATGACAGGCCAGTTCAAGCCGGCTCGAGGCCGGCTCAACGGGTCCGGACCGATTGCGGTCGTGGACATCGGCTCGAATTCCGTGCGCCTTGTGATCTACGAACGCAAGGCCCGCACGCCGACCATGCTCTTCAACGAGAAGCTGCTTGCAGGGCTCGGCAAGGGGGTGGCGGCCACCGGCCAGATGGCCGAAGAGTCCGTCAGGCTGGCACTGGGCGAACTGGCACGCTTCAGGGCCCTGATCGACCATACAGGCTGCAAGGAAATCCACATCGTTGCAACGGCCGCCGCAAGGGATGCGAAAAACGGCCCCGAATTCGTCCTGCAGGTGGAGAGCTCTCTGAGCGCGCCGGTGCGCATCCTCGACGGCAGCGAAGAAGCCTATTATTCCGCGCTCGGCGTGATTGCCGGCTTCTGGCAGCCGCGTGGCATTGTCGGCGACATGGGCGGCGGCAGTCTCGAACTCGTGGAAATCGATGACAAGAGCGCCGGTCTCGGAGCGACTTTTCCGCTCGGCGGTTTGCGCCTGTCCGAGGAAGCGGAAGGCAAGGTTGCAAGGGCCCGCAAAATTGCCGAAGCGGCGCTGCGAAACTACGAGTGGCCGGACCTGCCGCCCGGGGAGCGCACCTTTTACGCGGTCGGCGGCACCTGGCGCTCACTCGGCCGCCTTCACCTGATGCAGAACAACTATCCCCTGCATGTGATGCACAATTACGAGATCAGCGCGGAAGAAGCGATCGAGTTCTGCCGGAAGATCGCCGTGCCGAATCTGGAAGGCATCGAGAGGTCGGAAGTCGTCTCGAAGCAGCGGCGCCCGCTTGTTCCCTTCGGGGCCGTCGTCATGGAGCAGGTGCTGATGGCGATGAAGGCCGAGCGCCTCGTCTTTTCGGCAACCGGCGTGCGCGAGGGGCTGCTGCACGAAAAGCTGCCGCAGGAAATACAGGACCATGATCCGGTGATAGAGGCTGCCCGGGAATTGTGTACGTTGCGCGCCCGCTCGCCGGAGCATGCCGAAGAACTGATTGCCTGGACAGACAAGCTGTTCAATCTGCTGGCAATCGAGGAAACAGCCAACGAAACCCGCTTGAGGCACGCGGCCTGTCTGCTTTCAGATATCGGCTGGCGGGCACATCCCGACTACCGCGGCGAGCAGAGCCTCAACATCATTTCCAACGCGTCCTTTGTCGGCCTGGATCATGCCAGCCGGGCCTATCTGGCCGCCGCCGTTTTCTACAGGCATCAGGGCCTGCGGGAGGGAGATCTCTCCCCCGTCATCCATCATCTGTTTACCGACCGTCTGCGCATCCGCGCCAAGGTCCTCGGCGCGACGTTGCGCGTCGCCTCGCTGCTCAGCGCTTCGATGGCCGGCCTGCTGCCGAAGGTAGGAATCTCAAGAACGCATACCGGTCTGTCCCTTGACCTGGGCAAGGACCTTGCAAGCCTCGACGGCGAACGACTGCGCAAACGGGCGGGCCAACTCGGCAAGACCATCGACACCGTGATCGAGGTTCAACTGGGGTAGGGCTGGCTGATATGCCGCCATGAGCCCCAAACAGTGGGGCTCTATCCTACTCCGCCGCGTCCCGTTCCTGATGCTGCTCGAGCGCGACGATCTGGCGGTTCTGGAAGGCGAGGGCGACTTCGCCGCGTTTCAGCTTCAACGCGGTCTCGCCGAACAGTTCCCGGCGCCAGCCCTTCAGAGCGGCAACATCGGCATCGTCATCGGCCGCGATCTTTTCAAGATCGTCAACCGTTGCGATCACCTTCGCCGCAACACCGTGTGCCTCGCTGACCAGCTTCAACAGGACTTTCAGGAGATCCACTGCCGCTGCGGACCCGTCTGGTGCCTGACGGCCCTTCGGCAGTCTGGGCAGTTCCTCCTTGGGCAGCCCGACCGCGCGCTTCACGGCCTTCAGGATGTCGTCCGCGGATTTGGAGCGCTCGAAGCCGCGCGGAATCGTCCTCAGCCGTGACAGGGCTTCCTGGTCCAGGGGCTGCTGCGCGGCAAGTTCATAAATCGCATCGTCCTTGATGACACGGCTGCGCGGGACATCGCGGGCCTGCGCCTCCTTCTCCCGCCAGGCGGCGACTTCCATCATGACGGCGAGTTCAACCGGCTTGCGCACCCGCAGCTTCAGCCGCTTCCAGGCCTGCTCGGGGTCCGTTCTGTAGGTGGCGACCGACGTCAGCACTTTCATCTCGTCCTGGACCCAATGGCTGCGGCTTTGCTCCGCGAGATTCGCCTTCAGAAACTGATAGGCTTCGCGCAGGTGGGTGACGTCGGCAAGCGCATAGTCGAGCTGCTTGGCCGTCAGCGGCCGGCGCGCCCAGTCCGTGAAGCGGGACGACTTGTCGATCTGGGCACCGGTGACCTTGTAGATCAACTGGTCATAGGAAATGGAATCGCCGAACCCGCAGACCATGGCGGCAACCTGGGTGTCGAATACCGGTTCGGGAATCAGCTCGCCCAGATGATAGATGATTTCGATATCCTGGCGCGCCGCGTGGAAGACCTTTGTCACACTGTCGTTGCACATCAGGTCGAAAAACGGGGCAAGGTCGAGCCCTTCGGATAGCGCATCGACGATGAACGCCATATCCGGCCCGGCCATCTGAATCACACAGAGTTTGGGCCAGAAGGTGGTCTCACGGAGGAATTCCGTGTCCACTGTGACATAGTCGTTGGCAGCAAGGCGCTGGCAGGCAGCGGCGAGGTCTTTTGTCTTTGTAATCACATGCATGGTGATCGAAAGCTATACCTGAGTTCTGCCGCTTTGTCGCCACGAAATGGTGACGTTCAAGTTCAAAACTCCCACCCAAGCGCAATATGTGCACCTGTGGTGGTGCTCAGTATCAACACAGGCCGAAGTTTGAAAAAGGCATGGAAAAATGCGCACAGGTCTGGCAGCGAATGCCATGGGTGGATGCGGCATGATCGCCGCGAAACTTGCCCTGGCTGCTGTCAGTAAAGCTGCACCGGCAGATGTCGACCGGCAGAAGTCCAGCCCTTCCTGGGGGCAGGTGGCGTCGCTTGACCCCTGCCGGTGCAGAAGGTCTCAAGCGGACCCGGTAAGACGCGATCGGCGAAAGAGGGAAAGCGCGACGCCGTCCGTATTTTCGACTGTTCCGGGGCGCGTTCGCTCCAGATATGCGCCCAATACCAGCCGCTATAGCGAACCGGCAGGGCGGCGGCGGAGACCCGAATTCGGCACGGGGCGCCGCAGCCACTCCCTTGACTTTCGCTCCGCAACATGGCTTGTGCAGCCGGACACGGCCTGCCCTTGGCGGGCCGTAACGATTTTCTATGCCAGAAGAACTGTCGAGGAACGAAAATGCACCCCTACCGTAGTCACACTTGCGGTGACCTCCGTTTGTCCGATGAAGGAGAGACAATCCGTCTTTCCGGCTGGGTCCACCGGGTTCGCGATCATGGCGGGGTGCTGTTCATCGATCTGCGGGACCATTACGGCATAACCCAGTGTGTGGTCGATCCGGATTCGGCGGCATTCGGCCTTGCCGAAACGGTTCGCTCCGAGTGGTGCATCCGCATCGACGGCAATGTCAAGAAGCGGAGCGAGGAAACGATCAACCCGGATCTTCCCACCGGCGCGATCGAGGTGTTCATCCGCGAACTGGAAGTGCTGGGTGCGGCCAAGGAACTGCCTCTGCCCGTCTTCGGGGATCTGGACTATCCGGAAGAGGTCCGGCTGAAATACCGCTTCCTCGACCTGCGCCGTGAAAAGCTGCACAACAACATGATCCTGCGCTCGAACGTCGTGCGGGATCTGCGTGACCGCATGTGGGCAATCGGCTTCAACGAATTCCAGACGCCGATCCTCACAGCGTCCTCGCCGGAAGGCGCGCGGGATTTCCTCGTCCCGTCCCGTCTGCATCCGGGCAAGTTCTACGCATTGCCGCAGGCGCCCCAGCAGTTCAAGCAACTGCTGATGGTCTCCGGCTTCGACAAGTATTTCCAGATCGCGCCGTGTTTCCGCGACGAAGATCCGCGCGCCGACCGGTCGCCGACGGACTTCTACCAGCTCGACGTGGAAATGTCCTTCGTCACCCAGCAGGAAGTGTTCGACACGGTCGAACCCGTGATCGCGGGCTGCTTCGAGCGGTTTGGCCAGGGCCGTCCGGTCAATCGCAACTGGCCGCAGATTTCCTATAAGGATTCTGCACTGTGGTACGGCACCGACAAGCCGGACCTGCGCAACCCGATCAAAATGCAGGTCGTCTCCGAGCATTTTGCCGGCTCCGGATTTGCGATCTTCGCAAACCTGCTGGAGCAGCCAGGCACCGAAATTCGCGCAATTCCGGCGCCGAAGGGCGGCAGCCGCAAGTTCTGCGACCGCATGAACAAGTTCGCCCAGGAACAAGGCCTGCCGGGCATGGGGTATATCTTCTGGCGCGCTGGCGAAGACGGATCCATGGAAGCCGCGGGCCCGCTAGCCAAGAACATCGGCCCGGAGCGCACCGAAGCGATCCGGATCCAGCTTGGCCTGGAAATGGGCGATGCCGCCTTCTTCCTCGGTGGCAAGCCGAAACAGTTCGGGCCGGTTGCGGCCAAGGCACGTGTCATCATCGGCGAAGAACTCGGCCACACTGACAAGGACCGGTTCGAGTTCGCCTGGATCGTCGACTTTCCTATCTATGAACGTGACGAGGAAACCGGCGAGATCGACTTCGAGCACAATCCCTTCTCCATGCCGCAGGGCGGGCTGGAAGCGCTGGAAGGCGACCCGCTGGAGGTCAAGGGTTACCAGTACGATCTGTCCTGCAATGGCCATGAGCTGGTTTCCGGCGCGATCCGGAACCACAAGCCGGAGATCATGTACAAGGCCTTCGAAATCGCTGGCTATTCGGCAGAGGAAGTCAACAACCGCTTTGGCGGCATGGTCAACGCCTTCCAGTACGGAGCTCCTCCGCATGGCGGCTGCGCGGCCGGCATCGACCGTATGGTGATGCTGCTGGCGGACGAGGCCAACATCCGTGAGGTGATGCTGTTCCCGATGAACCAGAAGGCTGAAGACCTGATGATGGGCGCGCCGAGCGAGTCGACGGCGGCACAGCTGCGGGAGCTTCACTTGCGGCTGAACCTGCCGGAAGCCTGAACGGGCCCTGCTTGCGGCAGACCGTTAATATGAGTACCTCTTGTTGTAATGCGGCGTGAGGTCGGCCCCGCCGACCTCGACATGCCGATACGTTTGGAAAGGCGACACTTTGCTCAATCCTGCAAAATGGCAGGTCTGGCAGGATCCGGACGGAACGGTCCAGCTCGTCAAGCGGCTGCTTACGGAAAACATCCGGGCCTACATACCGCGCTATATCCTGGCGTTCATCTTCATGGCGATGGTAGCTGCGACGACGGCCGCAAGCGCCTGGATCATGAAGGACGTCATCAACGAGGTCTTCATTAATCGCGACAAGGCGATGATCTATACTATCGCCGGTGCCGTGCTGGTCATCTTCACCCTGAAAGGGGCGGCGACCTACGGTCAGGCCGTGATTCTTTCCCGCGTCGGCAATTCGATTGTTGCGGACCTCCAGGCCCGCCTGTTCAAGCGCCTCACCGAGCAGGACCAGGCCTATTTCGATCGCATGTCCCTTCCGGAAATCTCGATCCGGGTGGGGACCGGCGCCGGCAGTGCCCGCAACGTGATCGAAATGATCGTGCTGACGCTCGGCCGCGATGTTCTGACGCTGATCGGTCTCGTGGCGGTGATGGTCGTGCAGGACCCTCTCATGAGCCTCCTCGCCTTCGTCATCATGCCTCCGGCAGTCATCGGCGTCAGCTTGCTGATCAGGCGGGTCAAGGTCTATGCCAATAGGCAGGTAGTCTCCAATGCCAAGATCGGCGCCACCATGCAGGAGACCGTTCTCGGCATTCGCGTCGTCAAGGCCTTCGGCATGGAACCTGCCATGCGCGAACGGATGGCCGGCGCTGTCGCTGAAGTGCTGCGTCAGTCGAACAAGATCGCGGCATTGACCGCAAGAACGTCACCGCTGATGGAAACCCTGGGCGGAATTGCCATTGCGCTTGTCATCTTTTACGGCGGATATTCCGTCGTGGAGCTCAATCAGGATCCGGGAGCCTTCTTTGCCTTCATCACCGCCCTGCTCCTCGCTTACGACCCCGCCCGGCGCCTTGCCCGCCTCAACGTCAATCTGAGCAAAGGCGTGGTCGGTGTTCGCCTGATGTACGAGCTGATCGATCAGGAGCCGGATCTGCAACAGGTCGAGAACGCGCCCGATTTGCGGGTTGAAGCCGGCCGGATCGAATTGCGCGACGTTCAGTTCTCCTATGGGGAAGGGGCGGCGCTGAAGGGGCTGTCTCTGGTCGCTGAAGGCGGCAGTACGACTGCGCTCGTCGGGGCCTCTGGCGCCGGCAAGTCTACCCTCTTTGCACTCATCGAGCGCTTCTATGATCCTCAGACCGGGGAAATTATCGTCGACGGGCAGGTGATCAAGGACGTGACGCTGCAGTCCCTGCGGCGGAATATCGCCTACGTCGGTCAGGACTCCTACCTGTTCAACCTGAGCGTCAGGGACAATATCGCCTTCGGCAAGCCGGGTGCCAGTCAGGCCGAAATCGAAGCCGCTGCCCGGGCCGCGAACGCACACGAGTTCATCCTGGAGCTGCCGAACGGCTATGACACACTGGTCGGGGCCGGGGGCGGGCGGCTATCCGGCGGCCAGCGTCAGCGGGTCGCGATTGCACGTGCCATGCTCAGGGACGCTCCGATCCTGCTTCTGGATGAGGCGACGTCCGCGCTTGATGCGGAATCGGAGGCCAAGATCCAGTCAGCTCTCGAAACGCTGATGGCCGACCGTACGACGCTCGTCATTGCTCACCGGCTCAGCACCGTGCGCCATGCCCATCAGATCCATGTTATGGATCAGGGGCGTTTGGTTGAAAGCGGAACCCACGACGAGCTATTCGAACATGACGGCATCTACCGCCGCCTGTGCGAACTTCAGTTCCAGAATCGCATCGAGGCGGCTCAGTAAATACCGGTCGCACGGTTGTCGTACGGCAGTATTTTCGGAAGCGCGGACGCTTCAGTCCGCCGTACCCGGATTTCGCTTAACGGCACAAGCCCGGCCATCGCGGATCCATCGGGGACCGCCACCGGATAACAAAGTAAGCAAGGAAATTACTGAACAAATTCAACGTGACATGCGTTGAGCAGGCGTCCGGGCCCGGACCGCAGTCCGGGCTTCCAAAATGACGCGCTCTGCTTCGGATTACTGGTTGGCGGTGACGCTTACCGACAGGATTTGCGGGATCATCTGCGGTGCCAGCATCGCGGTTCCCATGATTTGAGCCATCGGCACCGGGGCGCCGGGCGCTGCCGTAATCTGGAGCGAACCAGGACTATTCAGGTACTGTGTGACGGCCTCGGCAACCTGAGTTTCCAGGTCCTTGTTCTGCAGCATCGAGAGCATCATCGGCAGGGTGCTGGTCAGCCCGGACACGTAGTCCGACTTCGCGACACCGGCTTTTTCGGCCTCCTGATCGAGGATACGGCCGGTCAGAGAGGCATCGTCCAGCCGGATCTTGGCATTCTCGATGGCCACGTTCTGGAGAAGCGCCATTGCCTCTTCCGGCTCCTCGGGATTGTCGCCGAGCTTGGCGATCACCTCCCGGGTGACGCCGCCAAGCGACAGGGAGAGTGACAGGCTTGCCGCTTCCTGGGCATCAATTTTTAGTTCCGGAATGACCAGCGTTGCGGTTTCCGGGTCCCATTTTCCGGAACCGGTAATATTCATGGACAGGGTCTCGTAGCCGAGGTCGGTCAGCGCCTTGGCTTCCTCGGATTCGATCTGCTTTACGTCGATTTTGGCACCGGAAATCGAAAAGCTGCCGGAGGTCGGCAGATCGCCGTCCATGCTGTCGATCGAAGACATGATCTTGTCGACATCCGCGACCTTTCCGTCTTCATCCCGGATCTGAACGGTGTTGATCTCAAGGGACCTGTAACCCGGTCCGACGGGCGACTTGTTTGCTGCGACTTCTTCGGCCGACGGCAGGAGCAATTCCGTCACCTTCAGATTATTCAGGCTCATGCCGCCGTCGTCGCTGGTCAGTTCCAGGTCCTGAAGCCCCAGGCTGCCGAGCTTGAGGCGGCCGTCGTCAAGGATTTCACCCTCGGTGAGGACGGTGGTGCCGATCGTTGCCTTGGCGTTGTCTTCGTTTTCATTGGTGATGAGCAGGTCCCTGATCGTTACCTCGCCGCCGGATTCCTCCACACCCCCATAGCTCTCGACCGTTCCCTGATCCGAATCAAGAATGGTCAGGAACGCGTCGGCGACATCGTTGCCGCTCGGTTCGAAGGCGAGGGCAGGGCTGAGCTGAAGAGCGAACAGGCTGACGGCTGCCGTCAGGCCCGACGCGAGGCGGGCGCCACGATAAAACATCACAAAAACTCCATCAAAAGAAGGCGAGCACACTCTGCTTTATGTTCGGATGCGAGGCAAGGCGAAAGCCGGTGATGCTCGGAAAACTTCGCCTGCACGAGTTCACGAGATCCGCTCGGCGACGGCTTTTTCCGGAAAGGCCTCGATAGCGCGCTCCACGTCCTGCAGGCTCGGCAGGCTGTCTTCGTTGCCCAGATGCTGAATGGCATGGGCCGATGCTCCGCGCGCGAAGTGGAAATGCTGGTCCCAGCTCCTCTCCGGCCAGTGAAGATAGGAGGCGATATAGGCACCGTGGAATACATCGCCGGCGCCGTTGGAATCCACCACTTTTTCGGGCGGAACGGCAAGGGCGGGCATGACCTTGTCCGGGCCGCCGGATTCGTACCAGACCATGCCCTGTTCGCCGAGGGTCACGGCGCCGACGGGACAGTTCTTCGCGCGCAGGTAGTTCAGCGTTTCCCCCGTGGATTTGCCGAGTTGCTCGCAGAACCGCTCGGAAACGACGGCGATGTCGATCTGATCGAGAAGTTCGTCCGTGTTCTCCCGTACCGCGCCGCCGTCGAGGGAGGTCAGGATGCCGAGATTCCGGCAGGTTGCGGCATAGTGGAGGGCCGCGTCCGGCATGTGTCCGTCAAGGTGAAGCGCCTTCATTCCGCCAATCGTCAGCGGGGGGAAGGGATGCAGGAAGTCGTTGTCCCGGCAGCGCACGATCGCGCGTTTGCCACCCTTGGGCATGATGAAGGACAGGGAGGATTCGCGCACCTTGCGGCCGTGGATGGAAATTCCGTAGGCGGCGGCCATGTCCAGGAACATCCGCGCCAGCCAGTCATCGGCCAGGGAACACAAGAGATCCGGTTTGCCGCCGAGCTTGGCGCAACAGAAGGCCGCGGTCACGGCATTGCCGCCAAAACTGATGGCGTAGTCGTCGGCGATCGTCTTTTCATCGCCCGTCGGCAGGTGGTCGGTGACAAACGTAACGTCGATATAGGCTTGTCCTATAAACAATGCCTCCATGAATGTCTCCCTTCATCCGGTTGTTGAAATGCAGCCTGTGCCCGCTGGCTCAAGCATCGATGACCATGGCGCAAGGCGTCGTGGAACGGCTTTGATCTGGACGAAAAACCTGCCCATTCAGGTCTTGTTTACCCAGATCAAGGATTGTCAGAAAGAGCTTATTCGCAAACAGGCCCTTGTTTTGTCCTTCCGTTACGTTGGTTTCGCTAAGACGGTGCTGATCGCCCTCGTGCTGGCGACCGCTCCGTTATTCGCAATCAATATCATCCTGGACCAGTATGCGGAACGGCGTGCCATCACGGAGATGGAGGCCATGGGCAATGTCTCGATCCGCCGCGCGGAGGAGGCGATCAGCACGACCGTCACTCTCCTGCAGCGGCTCGACCGCGACAATGTGCAGACCTGCAGCGCCGAAGACCGCGTCATTTTTGAAAAGCAGATCGTCGCGCACGGCATGATAGATGCCATCGGTCTGGCGGATGCATCCGGCCAGCGCATGTGCATCATTCCGGACCGTGAACTGGCGGGCCAGGTCATTCTGCCGCAGCTGCGCATGGACGGCCCGCTTGTCGGCATCGGCATGCTTGAGCGCGGTTACCTGGGGGCGCGGGCTGCGGTGATCAGTTGGGACCTGAAGGACCGGACGCGGCTTTTCGCGGAGGTAACGCCGGCCGTCATCGCCATCGATCCGGGACCGGAATATCTGCGCTCCTATCGCAGGGCGGAGCTTCGCCTCGGCGACAATCTGCTCTGGTACAGTGTCGGCGGGTACAACTCCGAGGGATCAGATCCGGAAGAAATGCTGTCCGTGGAGATTGCTTCCCAACTTTACCCGCTCGCTGCGACCGTCACCGCCCCAGTGTCATCCGCCCGGCAACTCGTGAACGACCTGAAAGTCGTCGCGGTCGCCGCCTGTGGCGGCATTGCTGTCCTGCTTGTCGCCGTCGGCGTCTGGCTGTCCTGGCGGCCGGAGAGTGAGGCGAATGACGAGTTCGTGGCTGCGATCCGCAACGGTGAATTCATCCCTTATTACCAGCCCGTCATGGACATCGAGACCAATCGTCTGCGCGGCTGCGAGGTTCTGATGCGCTGGCGGCGTCCGAACGGCATGATCGTCTCGCCAGGACAATTCATGGCTTACGCGGAAAACAATGGCCATATCTTCGATATGACCCGGCACATGATGCGGGTGTCGGTCGACGAAGTCGGTGAACTCTACGGTGAAAATCCGGATCTGAAGCTGTCGATAAATCTCTTTGCCGGTCACTTCCTGGATCGCGAAATCGTTGCCGACATCAAGTCTATCTTTGGCAAATCCGCCATCTCGTTCCAGCAGATCGTCGTTGAAGTAACCGAACGCCATCCGCTGGAGGATATGGACCTTGCCCGCAAGATCATTGCTGAGCTTCAGGCGCTTGGCGTGCGGGTCGCACTGGACGATGTGGGAACCGGCCATGGCGGCATGGCCTACCTGCAGAAACTCGGTGTCGACATCATCAAGATCGACAAGATGTTCATCGACACGATCGGCTCGGACGACAACTCCACCACGATTGTCGATTCCATGGTCGAACTGGCCGACAACCTGGGCATGGGCATCATTGCCGAAGGGGTCGAATTGGAAGAACAGATCGAGCGCCTTCTGGAGCTCGGCGTTACCGCCGCGCAGGGCTATCACTTTGCGCAGCCGATGCCGGCCGAAGACTTTATTGCCTTCGCCGAGCGCACGGAAAAGGAGGCGGACGAGCGCGACCGCCTGGCTGCAGAAGCAGCTGCCGCGGAGCGGGCTGCCTCCAAAGCCGTGGCCTGACCCGGAAGATCCCTCTCCCCAAGATGAAGCAGGCGCCCTCCGCCCCGATGGATGCGGCAGGGCTGAGATGTGAAGCCAATTCGCGGGTCGGCTTGCCGTCTCGCGTGTCGAGCCTGCCGGCATGATCTCCAACCTCTCTGGAATTCGATAGGTCTCTCTAAAGGCCGGGCGTTGCTGATACCGGACCCAAAGCGGCGGCTTTCGGATTCTTTGCTGCCATGCACCATCACCCCCCTTGTCTGTACCGGCCGGTCGGTATATATCCAACTGTACTGACTGGACGGTATAGACTCATGACAGCACGCATAACCCGAAATTCCCAGGACTCGAAGTCGGACATTCTCCGAGCGGCGCTCGAGGTTGTCAGGCGCTCGGGTGCGCAGGGCCTCACCATCGACGCGGTGGCGGAGGAAAGCGGCTTTTCCAAAGGCGGCGTTCTGTACAATTTTCCGAGCAAGGACGCCCTTATCATGGGCATGGTCCAGTTTCTCGCCGGGCAGTTCGAGGCCGAAGTCGGCGCTGCGCGCGCCCGGCGTCTGGGGTTGGAGTGCCCGACCCTGCAAGCGATGATTGACGTAACGGAAGGCTGGTTGCACGAGCAGCGCGACTTGGCCCAGGCCATTCTTGCGACCAAGGCGACCCAGCCGGATCTCAGTGAGCCCTTTGTCGAAGTCAAGGCCCGGCTGAAAGCGGCAATTGAGGCGGAAACCGCCGATCTCGGCCGGGCATGGGCCATCTGGGCCAGCCTCGAGGGACTGCATTTTTCCGGGGCCCACTGCGTCTCGGTGTTTTCCGAAGACGAACGTGCGGCGATCTTCAAGGACCTGCGCGAGCGCCTGAACAAAAATCAGACTTAGGATTGTTAGCAGATGTTTGCACCCCGCATTGCCTCCATCGGCCGCCTGGCCGGTTTTCTGGTCGCGGCCGGATTGCTGGCCGCCTGTCAGGACAACGCCGTCGATCCGGTCGCGCGAGCCGAAGCCGAGCTGCATGCCGCGCCCAAGCCGGCCAAGATCTATACCGTCTCCGACCAGGTCGGCTCGCTGGAACGGCGCTTTGCAGGCCGCGTCGCCGCGGTCCAGACCGTGGATCTGTCTTTCCAGGTAGCGGGCAAGCTGGTGGCTGTGCCGGTTCTGGAGAGCCAGCAGGTCAAGAAGGGCGATCTCATCGCCAAGCTCGATACGACCGATTACGACCGCGCGGTGCGCGAGGCGACGTATCGGCTGGACCAGGCGAAGCGCGATCTTGACCGCCTGGAAACCCTGCGCGACCGGTCCGTCGTCTCCCAGTCCGCTTACGATGAGCAGAAGAACATTCATGATCTCGCCGTCGAAGCGCTGACGGAAGCAAAGCAGAATCTTGTGTACACCGAGCTTCGCGCCCCGTTCGACGGGATCGTCTCGTCGCGGCTGGTCGACAATTTCACCACGGTCGGTGTCGGCACCCCGGTGGTCCGCATGCACGACCTTTCCGAAGTGCAGGTCGACATCAACGTCGCCGAAGCTCTGTTCGCACGGGTGACCGAGTCCGAGGTCGTTTCCATCCAAGCAAAGTTCCCGGCCTATGGCGAGAAACTGTTTCCGCTGGAGTACCGAGAGCACGCCAGCCAGGTGGATGACGTTGCGCAGACCTACCGTGTGACGCTGGCCATGCCGAGGGAAGGTGCTGAACAGCTCTATCCCGGCATGACGGCCTCGGTGTTCGTCAAGGTGGTTCCGGAGGGGCTTGAACTTGGCGAACAACTCCTCATTCCATCCAGCTCGGTTGCGGTCGATAGCGATGGGAAGGCCTTTGTCTGGAAATTCGCCGAGGCGACAAGCGCTGTCTCCAAGCAGCCGATCGAGATCGGCACGGTGATGGGGGATTACATACCGGTGAGCTCCGGCCTGGAACCGGGAGATGAAATCGTATCGGCCGGTGTCGCTTATCTGAGCGATGACCAGGTCGTACGTCGCCTGAACTGATCCCAAACGGCAATACAAGGCTCGGACCCCGTGGATATCGCGCGCTATTCCATACAGAAACCCGTCAACACCTGGATGATTGTCCTGATCGCTCTTCTGGGCGGTCTGTGGGGCCTGTCGTCGGTCGGCCGCTTGGAAGACCCGGCGTTCACCATCAAACAGGCACAGGTGATCACAAGCTATCAGGGAGCCACGGCGGCCGAAGTTGAAAACGAGGTCACCGAGCGCCTCGAAGCGGCAATCCAGCAGATGCCGCAGTTGGATCTGATCACGTCTGTTTCCGAACCCGGTCTGTCGCGCATCAGCGTGGAAATCAAACCGACCTATGACGGTTCCGAGCTTCCTCAGGTCTGGGACGAGCTGCGCCGCAAGGTCAATGACGAGGCGCGCAACCTGCCGTCCGGCGCTGGAACGCCGCTCGTCTACGACGACTTCGGCGACGTCTACGGTCTGTTCTATGCCTTCACCGCCGATGGCTACACCAACCGGGACCTCCGGGAAACGGTGAAGCGCATCCGGCGCGAGCTCCTGACGGTCACCGGTGTGGGCAAGGTCGAGGTTGCGGGCGAGCCCGAAGACGTCATTTATCTGAACGTCGACCATGACAAGATGGCCGGTCTCGGTATTTCCATGTCCGATATCGTCGGTGTTCTGGATGCTGAAAACCGCATTCAAACGAACGGATCCGGCGTTTCGGGCGACAAGCGCATCCGTCTGATGACGGCTTCTGCGTTCGATGATTTCCGTGGCATTCAGGATCTGGTCATCGGCCGACCTGGCTCGACCGCGATGATCCGCCTGTCCGATGTGGCGACGCTGGAACTGGGAGAACCTGAACGTCCGGACCGCCTCGTCCGCCACAATGGCCACGAGGCGGTGACCATCGGCGTCTCACAGGTGGACGGCACCAATATTGTCGACGTCGGTGCGCGCGTGGTCGACAAGCTCGCCGAAATCGAAGGGCAACTGCCGGTGGGCATGCAGATCCACCCGATCTACGAGCAGAACGTCGTTGTCGATGAAGCCGTCAACGGCTTCATCCTGAACCTGGCCGCCTCCGTGGTCATTGTGATCGGCGTTCTGGCCTTGTTCATGGGCTGGCGGGCCTCGGTCGTTGTCGGCACCGTGCTTCTTCTCACGGTAATGGCGACCGTTCTGTTCATGCGCATCTTCACCATCGAGATGGAGCGGATTTCCCTCGGTGCCCTGATCATCGCCATGGGCATGCTGGTGGACAATGCCATCGTCGTCGCCGAAGGCATGATGATCAACATGCAGCGCGGCCAGAAGGCCATCGATGCGGCAAGCAATGTGGTCAGGCAGACCATGTGGCCTCTGCTCGGCGCGACGGTCATCGGTATCATGGCGTTTTCCGGCATTGGTCTGTCACCGGATGCGACCGGTGAATTCCTATTCTCCCTCTTTGCCGTGATTGGCATCTCGCTTCTCCTCTCCTGGGTTTTTGCGATCACCGTCACGCCGCTGTTCGGCAAGTATTTCTTCCGCACGGCCACGGGCGATGTCGAGAACCACGACCCGTACAAGGGCATCCTCTACACGGTCTATCGCCGCTTTCTGATCGGAACCCTGCATGCCCGGCTGCTGACGATCGCCGTGCTGATCGGCATAACGGTTGCCTGCGTCGTGGCATTCGGCAACGTGAAGCAGGCTTTCTTCCCGGACAGCAACACGCCGATTTTCTATATCCATTACTGGGCGCCGCAGGGCACGGATATCCGCGCCACCGAGGCGGACCTGAAGGAGATGGAAAAGACCGTTCTGAGCGATAATCGGGTCGAAGCCGTTACCACGTTCGCCGGCGGCGGCGCGACGCGGTTCATGCTGACCTACGCTCCGGAAGACGCCAATCCTGCTTATGGTCATATGCTCATCCGGACAGGCAGCCGGGACGACATCGACATGCTGGCGCTGGACTTGCGCGAGCAGTTCGCCGAGCGCTTCCCGTCAGCCCAGGTCATTACGAAGCGGCTGGTATTCGGGCCGGGCGGCGGGGCGAAGATCGAGGCGCGTTTCTCCGGTCCGGATGCAGACGTGCTCAAGCGCCTCGGCAACGAAGCCGAAGCGATCTTTGCGCTGCCTGAGAACAAGCTGGCCGATGTGAATACCAACTGGCGCCAGCGAGAACTGGTCGTGCGCCCGATCTTCGATGAAGACCGCGCCCGCATTTCAGGCGTGACACGGGAGGAACTCTCGGTGGCCCTTCAGTTTGCCACGGAGGGCGTGCGGGTCGGTTCCTATCGGGACGTGGACGAAAGCATTCCGATCGTCGCGCGCAAGGCAGGACAGGACGGCATCTCCGTCAACGAGAGCGTGTCGGACGCGCTTGTCTGGAGCAGCAGTCAGCGCCGTTATGTTCCTGTCGACCAGGTTGTCCGCGAGTTCATCATGGAGCCGCAGGATACGCTGATCCATCGGCGGGACCGGGTGCGCACGCTGACCGTCAAAGCTGAAACGACGGCGGGGAAACCGCATCCGCGGCTCTTGCCAGGGTCCGGCCCCGGATCGAGGCCATCGAACTGCCCGCGGGCTACGCTCTGGAATGGGGCGGGGAATATGAAAGCACCAACGATGCCCAGGCGTCGCTCGGTGCGCAGTTGCCCCTCGGCTTCCTGGTGATGCTGATCATCTCGATCCTGCTGTTCGGTTCGGTCCGCCAGCCCCTGATCATCTGGCTGATGGTACCGATGTCGATCAACGGCGTGGCGATCGCCCTGCTGGGAACGGACACGCCCTTCGGCTTCATGTCCCTGCTAGGTTTCCTGTCCCTGTCCGGCATGCTGATCAAGAACGCCATCGTGCTTCTGGAAGAGATAGATCTTCTCATCCGCGAGGGCAGGGAGAAGTACGACGCGATTGTCGAGGCATGCGTCTCGCGTATGCGGCCCGTGATGCTGGCTGCAATCACCACCATCCTCGGCATGGCGCCGCTTCTGCCGGATGCATTTTTCCGGGGCATGGCGGTTACGATCATGGGAGGGCTGGCATTCGCCACCGTCCTGACCCTGATCGCCGCACCGGTCCTTTACGCCCTGTTCTTCCGGGTCCGCCCGCCGAGGAAGAGCAAGGCAACGGTGGAATTGCCGGCCGACCTGCCGGCAGGCGCCTCGCCCGCGCCGGCTGAATGAGCCGGTTCTGATCTGAAGAGGAGAGGTGGCCCCGGGCCGCCTTCTCCGGTTATCGGCAATGCCCATGCTCTTCTAGCTTTATCCCGGCCAAGCGTAGCGCGAGCCGGGATAGGAGAGCCACGTGCCTTTTCCTTCCACCCGATAGGCTTCGGCTCACCGGTCCCGGATCTCCGCTTTGCTGCGTCCGGGAGGACGATCGGACGGTTGACCGAGCCTTCTCCGTCTTTAATCCCAATGAGATAGCGATGATGCCGGACTCAATTTCTGAAGTCGTGGGGAGGCGTCAGACCTGGCCCAGTTTCATATGACGGTTGACGTCCTTGTACAGCAGATAGCGGAATCTTCCCGGTCCGCCGGCGTAGCAGGCCTGCGGACAAAAGGCGCGCAGCCACATGTAGTCTCCGGCTTCCACCTCCACCCAGTCCTGGTTGAGCCTGTAGACGGCCTTGCCCTCCAGCACATAGAGCCCGTGCTCCATCACATGTGTTTCGGCGAAGGGAATGACGGCACCGGGTTCGAACGTGACGATGGTCACGTGCATGTCGTGACGCAGGTCGTCAGGATCCACGAAGCGCGTGGTGGCCCATTTGCCGTCCGTGCCCGGCATGGCGACCGGGGTAATCTCGTTTTCGTTGGTTACGAAAGCCGGTGGCCTGGAAAGGCCCTCCACGGCTTCATAGGCTTTGCGGATCCAGTGAAACCGCACAGGCCCGCTGCTTTCGTTCTTCAAGGTCCAGCGGCAGCCGGCGGGCAGGTAGGCATATCCGCCTTCCTCCAACAGATGAAGATCGCCTTCGATCACCAGGGTCAGGCTGCCATCAACCACGAACAGGACCCCCTCGGCCTGAACGTCGGTCTCCGGCTTCTGACTGCCGCCGCCCGGCTGCACTTCCATGATGTATTGGGAGAAGGTTTCCGCAAATCCGGAGAGGGGCCGCGATAGGACCCAGAGCCGGGTTCTCTCCCAGAACGGCAGATAGCTGGTGACGATGTCGCGCATCGATCCTTTCGGGATCACCGCATAGGCCTCGGTGAAGACCGCGCGGTCCGTCAGCAGCTGTGTTTGCGGCGGGTGCCCGCCCTGGGGGAAGTAGTAGGAAGACGACGTCATGGAACGTTCCCGAGCCTGGATCTGTCTGCAAGTTTAAGGACGGCGCGTGGGCCGGCGCAATGCAATTCAATCCGGACAGGTTCCGTGCCATGTTGCCGGAGCCGAAAAAACGTGCCAGCCTCCCGGCATGCGGCAGAGGAGGAGAGCCATGCCCGAAATTTCCAGTGACGCCGATTGTCAGACAGTCATCACCACCTTCGAAATGACACCGGGAACATGTTTCGACCTGCTGGAAGAACTCAAGGACGCCTACGAGAATTTCATTCAGCACCAGCCGGGCTTCATCGGAGCCGGTCTCCACGTGAATGACGCGCAGACCCGCATCGCCAACTACTCGCAATGGCGCAAGCGCGAGGATTTCCTGGCGATGTTGCGTTCAGCAGAGATGCGCGAGCGCAACCGGCGCATCAGCGCGCTGTGCAAGAGCTTCGAACCGGTCATGTACGACGTGGCCGACACCTACTGACAGGCGCCGCATTGCGATCTGGCCTGCGCAGACTCCCAGACCGGGCGCCGCTTGCCGCGCCCGGCTCCTGCCCTGAAATCGGGTCCGGCAAGGATCCCCAACACCACTGCTGATTATGAGCTATCGGATCACGGATTGCCGGGGCGTGAGCCCGCAGGACTTGTGCGCGGCCATGAACACCGCGTTCTCCGACTATCTCGTTCCCATGCACATGAGCGAAAGCCGGTTTTCGCAGTTTCAGCGTCAGCGCGGGTTTTCGGCGCGGCACTCCTTTGTGGCTCTGAAGGACGGACGTGTGGCTGCGTTCTGGTTTTCAAGTCCACCGGACCGGCGGTATGGCAGCAGGGCTTACACCCTGTCGGTCGGCACAGATCCGGCGCACCGCCGGAAAGGTTTGTCGCGCGGGCTCCTGGAAGCGGTTCTGGATGTCCAGCGTGCGGAGGCGGCGAGCGGGCTGCAATTGGAAGTGATCACGACCAATGCCAAGGCCGTCAGCGCTTATGAGAAGTTGGAATTTCAGCGCCATCGCACTTTGCGCGTCTACAAATTGCAGAAGGCCGCCCTGCAGGAGGCGAATTCAGGTCGATGGTCGATCGGAATGCTGGAAATAGACGAGCTTCCCGCAGACGAAGGCGCCTATTTCGATACCGAACCCACTCCGCAAAACAGCCGCTCTGCAATGATCGCCTTGAGCCCTGACGTGCATCTGGTCGGCGCGCGGCACAATGGCCGGCTTCTGGGCTGGGCGGCGGCTTTCGAGGATGGCGCGGTTGCCCAGCTTGCGGTGCACCGCGACCATCGCCGGCGCGGCCTCGGAAAAGCCCTGCTGAGCGAGCTCGCCACACGAACGCGAGGGGAGCAACTGAACTTTGTGAATGTCGATGAGGCGGCGGAAGGTCTCAACGCCTTTCTGGGCGGGGCAGGGGCGGAAGAGCTTCTCAAGCAATTCGAGATGCGCCTGGTCCTATAGCGGGCCGTAGCCTGGATTAGCTCGACGAGTTAGCCGCCCTTCTTGAAAGGGGCGTGTTCGGCAAGGGCCTCGTTCTCGCGCTCGACGGCAATACGCTCGTGTTCGAGAAAATCCGCCACGGCATCGTGCAGGCCTTCATGGGCGATCCAGTGGGCGGAATAGGTGGTCGTGGGCAAATATCCCCGGGCAAGCTTGTGAGCGCCCTGGGCCCCGGCCTCCACGCGCTTCAAGCCCCTTGCAATGGCGAAGTCGATGGCCTGGTAGTAGCACAGCTCGAAATGCAGAAACGGATGATGCTCGGTGCAGCCCCAGTGACGGCCGAAAAGCGTCTCCGAACCGATGAAGTTGAGCGCACCGGCGATGTAGCGTCCGTTGCGCTTGGCCAGCACCAGAAGCGTGCGGTCTGCCAGTCGCTCGTTGATCAGCGAGAAGAACTTGCGGTTCAGATAGGGCCGGCCCCATTTGCGGCTGCCGGTGTCCATGTAGAACGTGAAGAACGTGTCCCAATGGGCTTCCGTCAGATCGGAGCCGGTCACCCATTCCACCTCGATCCCCTCTGCGCTCAACGCCTCGCGCCGCTCCTTCTTGATGGCCTTGCGCTTGCGTGAGGCAAGGTTCGCCAGGAACCCGTCAAAGCTGTCATAGCCGCTGTTTTCCCAGTGGAATTGCTGGTCCGTGCGCCGCAAATAGCCGAGTTCTCCCAGCGTGTCCCATTCGGCTTTGGTCAGAAACGTCGCATGGACGGAGGAGGCGCCGGTGCGCTGGCAGACCTGAACCAGCCCGGCGGCAAGCGCCTGCAGGCCAGCTTCCCGGTTGACCCCCGGTCCGGTCAGGAACCGGCGGCCGGTTGCGGGGGTGAACGGGACCGAAATCTGAAGCTTGGGATAATACTCGCCGCCGGCCCGGTAGAACGCGTCGGCCCAGCCGTGGTCGAACACATATTCGCCCTGGGAGTGGCTTTTCAGATAAGCCGGCACTGCGCCCAGAACCGTGCCCGCCCTGTCTTCCAGAAGCATATGCCGTGGCAACCAGCCCGTAGAGCTTGTGGCGCAGCCCGCTCGCTCCAGCGCCTCAAGAAAAGCGTGGGAGAGGAAAGGGTTGAACGGCGTTTCTTCCGGGGCCGGACCGGCATCGCCGCCAAGAGCGAGGGTGAGGTCGCTCAGGCCCGCGGAGCATTCGTCCCGTTGCAGGAGACCGCGTCCGGACAGGCGCCAACCCGGATTGGCCACCTGGTCCCATGCGTCTGCCTGCACGTCCTTCAGCGAGGACAATAAACGCAAGGACACGGTGTCCCCGTCGCCGGGCATTGCCGGGTTGTGACTGTCCTTGGTGGGGGGTGAGGTCATGCGTCAGAGATAACCATAGTTCGAAACCACGATCAAAATGTAGCGCTGCTGTTTTGCAGCGCAAGAGGCGCTGACCTCGCCGGGGCCGTATCCTAGGCCGGCCCTTTGTCCGGGTCGAAGCCCTCGAATACGATCTGGTCCGCATAGCGGGCCGCCTTTTCGCGCTGTTCCCGCGTCCGGACCGTCCAGCACATCAACGGAAGCTTGAAAAGGGAGCGCATCAGGATCGGCCCGGCCATCGGCAGGTCCTTGATGCTGTAGGAAATGAAATGCGGCCGGGTGCGCGGCGCATGCAGGATGTGGCGCAGGATGAACCGGTCCATGCGGCCGTGCAGCCCGTAGTCCGGCCCGGGGGCAGCAGCATCGGCAACGATGCCGCGCAAGACCGAGCTGTTGTGGGCCCTGGCAATGGACAGCATGTCCGGATCGAAGGTCTTGATGCAGGCCGGTCCGCGATAGGCGGTGACCTGGTCGGTGACATGGCGGACGAAGTCGGCTTGCGCATCCCGGCGCAGGTGCGACTTGATCTCGATGACGAGCGGCACCTTGCCGTCCACCAGATCGAACAGATCCTGCAGCAGCCACAATTTGTCCGTGCCGGTTTTCATGTGGACCTGAACGAGGTCCGCGGAGGATTGCCCGATAACGTTCCCCGCGCCTTCCGCCAACCGGTCGAGCGTATAGTCGTGAAAGACGAGTGCTTCGCCATCGGCCGTTTCCTGGACATCGACCTCTATGGCAAAGTTCTTCTCGATCGCTCTGCGGATGGCCGTCGGGGTGTTCTCGATGATGCCGTTGTCGGCGTCGTGGTAGCCGCGATGGGCAATCGGGCGGGCGAAGATGGCATCAAGCTCGGGTGTCATGGAAAAGGTCTTGCTGAAGAGAGGCGGCACCGGCCGATCCGGTGCCGCGACGGGAAGAGTTAGTCTTCGATTTCAAAAATGGCTTCGATCTCTACAGCGGCCCCAAAGGGCAGGGACGCGGCGCTGACGGCGGAGCGGGCGTGACGGCCCTTGTCGCCCATCGCTTCCACGAGGAAGTCCGATGCGCCGTTGATCACCTGCGGCTGATCGCCAAAATCGGCGGTGGAATTCACGAACCCGACGATCTTGACGAGCCGGACCACCTTCTCCAGGTCGCCTGTTGCGGCTTTGGCCTGGGCCAGGAGATTGATGGCGCACAGTTTTGCCGCGGCCTTGCCGTCCTCCACGCCGAGATCACCTCCGAGTTTCCCGCTGACCCTGATCTTGCCGCCTTCCATCGGCAGCTGACCTGAAACGAACAGCTGGTTGCCGGTCTTCACGAAGGGGACATAGTTGGCTGCGGGAGCTGCCGCATCCGGCAGTGTGATACCGAGGTCGGACAAACGGGATTGAATGGTGCTCATTTGGCGTCTCCAGCTGAAAGTCTTCCCGGTGTCTTGGCGCAATTCCCAATAGCTGACAAGGCCAAAATCGACGGCGGCCGGGAAACGAAACTGTGGAAGAGAAGGCACTGTTTTGCTGTGAAATCAATCTTCCGGCGGATTTGTATGAAATAAAGCGGGAACTTGAAAGTTGAGCCGTGAGGCATTTATTCGCTATATCGAAACACTCGGTTTGCCGCATAATGCCAGCCGCTTGGACGAAAACGAGGTTTGACTGATGCAGCGCGTTCCTAAGTCCGTGTCCCTGGCCGTCTGCGGGGTGCTACTGGCGTGTGTCATGAGCACCGGACCGTGGGGCGGGGCACAGGCCGCGTCCGTCGGCGCGACAGCCGGCCATCGACTGGTGCCGCACCGGGCCGTCTACGACATGCAACTCGGCGAACTGGAGGAGCAGTCGGGCATTGCCGGCCTGAACGGGCGCATGGTCTACGATTTCACCGGGAACGCCTGCGAAGGCTACAGCGTCAATTTCCGCTTCGTAACGCAATTCCAGGACACCAGCGGCGGTTCCCAGATCACCGATCTGCAGACAACGTCCTTCGAAGAGCCGAGGGCGGAAAGCTATCAGTTTCTCTCAAAGACGTTCGTGGATCAGAAACTGGTTGAGGAGACGAGGGGAACCGCGCACGCGGCGGCCGGCGCCAAGACCGTCAAGCTGAAGGAGCCTTCCGAGAAGTCCCTCAAGATCGGCAGGGAAGTGCTCTTTCCGACCGAACACCTTATCGCCATTCTGGAATCCGCCGACAAAGGCGTGCACTTCCTGGCCGCCGATATCTATGACGGCGCGGAAACCGGCGAAAAGGTCTATGCGACGACCACGGTCATCGGTGATCGGGCGATGAGCCCCGTCAAGCCCGGATCCGACGGCCCCGAAGCACCGCTCGCAGGGCTCAGCTACTGGCCGGTGACGGTTGCCTATTTCGATCCGACTGCGGAAGACGCCAGCGGAGAACAGGTGCCGGTTTACCAGCTCTCCTTCTGGCTGTACGAGAATGGGATCAGCGGTCAGTTGAAGCTCGACTATGGTGACTTCACCATCAAGGGCAAGATGGCCGCGCTCGAGCTCTACGACAGGGGCGACTGCCCGCAGCGCTAGGGTACGGACCCATATCGAAGCAGAACGGCTGCCCTCAGGTTTTCTTGGGCTTCTCGGCGGTTCTGGTCACGTGGGTCAGGCCGAGTTCGATGGCTGATTTGCCGAATTTGTCGCGCAGCCGGTCGACTGCGAGTTCGGCATTCTTGCGCCGCTCGGCGGATTGATCCAGAAGGTCCCGCGGATCGGCGCGGTCCGCCGTTTCCAGATCGCTGACCCCAATGCCGATCAGCCGGAATTTCCGGCCATTGGTCTCGTTTTCAAGCAAATCGACGCCCGCGGAATAGATCTTGTCCGCAAGCTGCGTCGGATCGCTCAGGTGCCGGGCGCGGGTGATCGTCTTGAAGTCGGACGTCTTGAGCTTAAGGGTGATCCCCCGGCCCGAAAGACCCGACTTTTTAAGCCGGGCGGAGACCTTTTCCGAAAGATCCCGCAGGATGGGACGGAGCGTCTGGAAACTGGAGATATCGGTCCGGAACGTCGTTTCCGACGATACGCTTTTCGCACCGCGTTCCGGCGTGACCAGACGCGCGTCCTCGCCTTGCGCGAGTTGGGCGAGGCGCAGACCGATCGACCCGTAACGGCGGGCAAGATCGGCGGCATCCACGGTCTGCAACTGGCCGATGGTGCTGATGCCGTCCCTTTCCAGCTTCTGCTGGAAGACCTTCCCCACGCCCCAGATCCTGCCGACAGGCATGGCAGCGAGCACCGCCTTGGCTTCCGCAGCGCCGATGACAGAAAAACCGCGGGGTTTTTCGAGGTCCGAGGCAAGCTTTGCCAGGAACTTGTTGGGCGCAAGACCGACCGACGCCGTGATGCCGATATCCCTCTCGATGGCCCGGATAAAACCGGCGAGCGTTTCGGCGGGTGTCGCGTGGTGCAAGCGCTGCGTGCCGGTGAGATCGAGAAAGGCCTCGTCAATCGAGATTGGTTCCACCAGTGGAGTGAGAGCAAGCATGCGCTCGCGAATCTCCTTGCCGACCTTTGCGTATTTTTCCATGTTCGGTTTGATGACCACGGCATCCGGGCAGGCTTCCAGCGCCTTGAACATCGGCATGGCCGAGCGCACGCCGTAGATCCGTGCAATGTAACAACAGGTCGAAACCACGCCCCGCTGACCGCCGCCGATGATGAGGGGAACATCCTGCAGCTCCGGATTGTCCCGTTTTTCGATGGCAGCGTAAAACGCGTCGCAATCGATATGAGCGATCGCAAGCCTGTCCAGCTCCGGATGGCGGACGAGACGCGGACTGCCGCAAGACGCGCATCTGGCGAGGGTCGCGCCAAGGCGCATGCCGCAATCCCGGCAAAGGGCTCGATTTTCCGGCGCGCTCTGGGTCAAGATACTGGCTTCACAAGAACTGCGCGGAGCAGAAATCAGCCGCTCCGCGTCTAGGTCGTGGTGACGATTTAACCATTGTGCCGGCGAGGCCCATTTCGTTCCTGGCGAGACGCGAAATGCGCAGCAGTGTGGCCCACTTCAAGCATTTCGCAACGACGTCCAGGGGCGAAATGGGCCTCGTCCCGAAGGGATTTGCGTGAGATCTGCCCAGGATCGGCCCATGCTCGTCGAATATGCCCGGCATGTCCTTCCTCGGCATAGACTGATCCTGAACAAATCTCACGCAAACCGGCATAATGGTTAAATCCTCACCACGACCTAGCATGTCGATCCTTCCAGAATAGCGCCGATAAAGGCCGCGGTCTCCTGCCAATCGCCGGTTATGAGATCGATATGCTTTTCCTGTGCCAAGGAGGTGCGGAACCGGGGATCGGCGACGAACTGAACCTGCACCGCCGAGGGAAACGAGGCGTGGACCGACGCATGGTTCGTCGGACTGTCGTCGATGAATACCAGAGGTCCTTGCCTGCCTGCCGAGAGTGCGGCAACGGCCCCGCCCTTGGGGCCTGAATTGGTGAGGACGGGATAGGGAATGCCCATGCCCGACAGCAGTTGTTCGCGCGCGGGCTTGTTGTGACCGCCCGGCAGGTTGGTCAGGAGGACGATCTCCCAGTCTGCCGCCAATTGCAGCAGGGCCTCATCGGCTCCGCATACCATGTCCTGCCGGTGGCAGATCTCGTCGAAAAAGATCAGGAGATGCCGGCGCACGTCGTCAGACGAAATGAGGACCCTGTCGCTCTTGCCGCAGATGTTCCCCGTCAGCCGGTACTCATGCTTCAGGAACATCAGTCCGTTCGCGTGCAGGTACTCCTCCAGATGCAGCACCATATGCAGGATCACCTCGTCGACGTCGCAGATGATCAGCGGCTTATCCGACCCGGGGAGGGCGCGGATTTGCGCCAGTACCTCGGGCAGGACTGCCGTTGGTTCACGCGTAGTCATCCATTCCCCCGGCAAGTGCGTAGCGGGCGGCTGCCATCATCGTGGGCCTGATTCCGGCGTTCTCGCAAAAGGCGAGCAGGAGCGACTCATCCATCATGTAGAACTCCAGCACACCCGCCAGAAAGCCGGGTTCGCTGGCTGCTTCGCGAATCATGTCCGGGCCGATACCGGAAAACGCTAGAAACCGGCCGATCTGCTCCGTATCGCCGCTAAGCTGAACAAGCGCCTGGGTGGCAATTTCCTGTGCTTCTTCAACGGACAGTGACTTCCCTTGCATTTTTTTCATTGTGTTTTTTTGCCTTTCTGAAACGATTCCGGGTTAGAACACATTTAATGCGGACCGGGGAAGGGTTCCACCGCGGCTGGCAACACGCTGCGACAAAGATGAATGGGACCGGCGCGCGCCGGGTGAAGGGCCAAACATATGGCGAAGACCGTGTTAATCGTGGAAGACAACGAGCTGAACATGAAGCTGTTTCATGATCTGCTCGAGGCGCACGGTTATAACACTTTGCAGACCAGAACAGGCATTGAGGCCTTGCAGCTGGCCCGTGAACACCGGCCGGATCTGATCCTCATGGACATCCAGTTGCCGGAAGTGTCTGGCCTGGAGGTCACCAAGTGGATCAAGGAAGACGAAGACATCTCGTCTATCCCGGTCATCGCGGTCACGGCCTTTGCCATGAAGGGCGATGAAGAACGGATCCGCCAGGGAGGATGCGAGGCCTATATTTCCAAGCCGATTTCGGTGGCAAAGTTTCTCGAAACAGTCCGCGCCTATCTCGGCGAGGCCTGAGCGTCTGCTACCCTGCTGTCCCAAGAACGGCGCAAGACTTCGCACATCTTTCGGTGGCAGATGTCCACCGGATGACGCTTGAACCATGCGCCGGCTCAGGTTTCGGGTTCATGTTAAGGTTACGGATTTACTAAAACGACATTGTTTCTGTGCATATTTTATGGAAAATGTTGCATTCGGGTTACAATAGGCTAGTGTAGCCGCAGATCAGGGGTTTCCCTGACCGTCATATTGACGAGGACTGCAAATACTGAATCGTCGATTTTGGCAAAAGTTTCCCCTCGGAGTGCTCAGGTCCGCCGCATCTCCTGGGTCCGTGGGGTAGGTCGGCTGGGAACCGGCCGAAGAGTGGCCTCCTCGTATGCCGTGTTCCCGCCGACCACTATTTTTTCACCTGAGATCAGGTCAGTAAACTTGCAAGTGGCTTGCGCCACTTGCCTGGGCGCTGGCCGCGTCCGCCTTCGAGCAACAAAAAACCCGCCAGCGATGGCGGGTTTTTTGCTGGATAGGGTCAGGCCAAGATCACTTGATCTTGGCTTCCTTGAACTCGACATGCTTCTTGGCAATCGGGTCGTATTTCTTCTTGACCATCTTCTCGGTCATCGTGCGGGAGTTCTTCTTGGTGACATAGAAGAAGCCGGTGTCCGCCGTGGAGAGGAGCTTGATCTTGATTGTTGTCGCCTTGGCCATGGCCTTGGATCCTGTTCTCGGTTGTCGGGCAAAGGGTTCTTATGGCCAGATGGGCTGGCGATGAATCTGCCCCAATGTCTGAAATCAGCGCGCAAACTACTCGTCGGCGCGCGAAAGTCAAGCACCCGCGTTGTTTCAGGCGCGTTTTTGAAGGTTGCGGCGGTTATATAGCCGCCGAAAACCGCTGAGTTAAATCATCTCCTTCACAAACCCGCCTTTGCGGAAAAAATAGTAGGGCACCGGTGTGTCCGGGGACAGATCCGGATCGTTCTTCAGCCGCTCCTCCAGATCCGTCAGAATTTTCGTCGTGATCATCGGCAGTTCCTTTTCCCGCGCCTCCTCGAGGGTGAGCCAGGCGCAGTCTTCCAGCTCGCCGGAGGGTCCTTTGCCGTCCGGCAGCCGGTCGGCAATGGCATTGGCCCACACGGCCAGGAAACGGGTGTCGAAGCGCCGCGGGCGCTGCGTCGGTGTGATGGCCCTGGCAATCATGCGCAGGCCGCTCAGGTCCGGCTGTATGCCCCGCTCGGCGAATGCCTCGAAACCGGATCCGAGCCGGAAGGCGCCGCTGGAGGATTTCCTGCCGATGAAGAGCCCGGCTTCCTCATATGTCTCGCGGATGGCGGCAAGGGCCAGGGCGCGCACCCGCGCCGCGGACTTCACGCTTTTCAGGTCTTCGGAGAGCTTTGCCTCCACTGCGGGGTGGTAGGGTAGCACGTCGGCGATCCTGGAATCGGAGGGGTCGACCCGCCCGCCCGGGAAAACGAACTTTCCCGGCATGAAGGCGTGGCGCCGGTGCCGCCGTCCCATCAGGATTCTGACGGGGCCGCTGCTCTCGCGGTCGAGAACAAGCAGCGTCGCAGCATCCTTGGGCCGGATATAGGGATGATTTCCGGCTTGCTCGTCTTTCGCCAGCCGCTTCTCGAATGAACCGTTCATGTGGTCCTTTCGGAGGGAAGGGGGACAGGCGGCAGGTCGTCCTCCGCATCCGGATCGAAACCGTGCATGTAGAGCGCCCACTGCAGGCCCACCAGTGCGCCCTTGATCGGCTGCATCAGAAGGAACGACAGCACCAGCGTCAGCGGAACCCAGAGCGCCATGTGGATCCAGAGATCCGGGTGCCACATGACTTCCACGGCCAGGAGCGCCGGAATGACGATGTGGCCGACAATGGTAATGGTGAAATAGGGGGGCGCGTCATCGGCGCGGTGATGATGAAATTCCGTTCCGCAGTGCGAACAGGCATGGTTCGTCTTCAGGAAGCGGTCGAAGATCCGTCCCTGACCGCAATTCATGCATCTGTTGGCCGCGCCCCGCAGCATGGCCGGCATGACCGGACGGCGCGGCTTGTCGGACCGCGCCGGCGGGCTTTCCAGCGTTCCATTCAATTCATAATGAACCGTCACGAAGACCTCCTTCGGCTCTGTTTTCGTGCGGAGGTCTTTGGGCGCCCGCCTTTCGGCGGTTCACGCCGCGTCTTGGGTCCCGCTTTCCGGATACTCTTGCCGGCAATCCGTCCATGACTGAGCATTTCGAATGTCAGTGCGCCTGCAAAAGGTGCGGCTTCAACCAGCCTGACCTCCACCTGATCTCCAAGTTGGTAGGTCTCACCGGTTTTGTCACCTATCAGGGCATGCGACCCTTCGTCATAGCGGTAATAGTCGACGCCGATGGTGGAGGCCGGCACGAAACCGTCGGCCCCGGTGTCCGCCAGCCGCACGAACATCCCGGATTTCACCACGCCCGCGATGCGGCCCTGGAAGGTCGCGCCGATATGATCACTCATCCAAAGGGCGATCAGTCGGTCGATCGTGTCCCGCTCGGAAAGCATGGCGCGGCGTTCGGCCGCGGAAATCTCCGCTCCGATCACCTCGAGCTTGCTCTCGATGCCTTCCGGCAATCCGTCCTTGCCGAAACCGAGCGCCGAAATCAGCCCCCGATGGACGATCAGGTCCGCGTAGCGGCGGATGGGCGAGGTGAAATGGGCATAGCGGCGCAGGTTGAGTCCGAAATGACCGATATTCTGGGGCGCGTATTCGGCCTGCGCCTGGCTGCGCAGCACCACCTCGTTGACGAGGTGCGCCTGCGGCGTGTCCTTCACCTGCGCAAGGATCCTGTTGAAGACGGCAGGCCTCAGTCCACCGGCCGACGGCAATTTCATGTTGAGGGTTGACAGGAATTCCTTGAGGTTTTCCAGCTTCTCCGGCGTCGAGGCATCGTGGACGCGATAGAGGAGAGGGGTCTTGCGCTTCTCCAGTGTCTCGGCCGCAGAGACATTCGCCTGGATCATGAACTCTTCGATCAGCTTGTGCGCATCCAGGCGCTCCGGCACGTAGACATGGTCGACCGTGCCGTCCGCTTTGAGCTTGATCTTTCGCTCGGGCAGATCCAGCTCGAGCGGCTCGCGTGCGTCCCTGCCTTTTTTCAGAAGCTCGTAGGCCTCCCACAGCGGCCTCAAGATCCCGTCGAGGATCGTCCCGGTCTTCTCGTCCGTGACCCCGTCGATGGCTTTCTGCGCCTGCAGATAGGAAAGCTTGGCGGCGGAGCGCATCAGGATGCGGTGGAAGGTATGTCCGGTCTTGCGGCCGGTCTTGTCGAAGACCATGCGCACGGCCAGGGCCGGCTTGTCTTCCTTTTCCCGCAGCGAGCAGAGCTGGTTGGAAATCCGCTCCGGCAGCATCGGGATCACCCGATCGGGGAAATAGACCGAGTTGCCGCGCAGATTGGCCTCCCGGTCCATGGGAGAACCGGGCGTCACGTAATAGGCGACATCCGCGATGGCGACATAGACGACGTGCCCGCCCTGGTTCTGCGGATCCTCGTCCGGTTCTGCAAAGACCGCATCGTCATGGTCCTTGGCGTCCGGAGGATCGATGGTGATCAGCGGAACCTTGCGCCAGTCCTCGCGCTTGCCGAGCTTCTCCACCGGCTTCGCCGCTTCGGCCTGTGCCTCCACGCTCGCCGGGAAGACATGCGGAATGCTGTGGACATGCAGGGCGATCTCGGAGACCGCCATCTCCGACTTCATCGAGCCGAAGCGTTCGACGATGGAGGCGCGCGGATGGCCGTAGCGGCCCGAGCGCGTGACCTGAACACTGACGAGGTCTCCGTCCTCGGCCTCTTTCAGATCCGAGGGGTCCACGTCCAGTTCCCGCTGCTTGCGGTCGATCGGCTCCAGATAAGGCGGGCGGTTGTCGCTCCGCAATCTCAGGATTCCGAGGATAGCACCTTGCTTCTTCTCAAGAACCCTGATCACCCGTGCGGCATGGCTCGCCTCGTCGCCGGCCTCGCCCTCCGTCAGGCGTACCAGCGCCCGGTCGCCGACGCCCGGCTGCGTGTTCTTGGTCTTGCCTGCCAGAACGAGGATCTTCGGCGGTTCGCCCGCCTCGTCGTCCCAGTCGACCGGGATGCCGAGCAGCTCGCCGTCACGGTCCCTGCCAACGAGATTGGCGACCAGGACCGGCGGCAGGTCGCCGGGCCGGATCATGCGCTTCTTGTGCTTCTCGACGAGACCTTCCTCGGAAAGGTCCTTGAGCATCTTTTTCAGGTGAATGCGCGCTCCGCCGACAATGCCGAAATGGCGGGCAATCTCCCGTTTGCCTGCCCGGCCGGGATTATCCACCACGAAGGCGAGAATGTCCTCTCGGGACGGCATCTCGCCCGGCACCTTTGCGCGCTTGCGGGCACTGTGTTTGCGCGTGTTGATCCGTTTGGCGCTCAAGACGCATCATCCCAGGGCACCTGTTCGGACGAAGCGTCGACAGTCGCCTTGGTCTTGCGGGCGGCTGCCTTACCTGCCGTCGTCTTCTTGGGCGCCGCTTTCTTTGCAGTCGTTTTCTTTGCGGTCGTTTTCTTCGCGGCAGTTTTCTTGCCGCCCTTGGAGGCCTTCGCCGCGATCAGCTCAAGGGCCTGTTCCAGCGTTAACGCCTTCGGATCGGTGTCCTTCGGCAACGTCGCGTTGATCTTGCCATGCTTGACATAAGGCCCGTAGCGCCCGTCATAGACGTTGATCGGACCGCCTTCCTGAGGGTGCTCGCCAAGTTCCTTCACCGGGGTCGCCGTCGCCCTGCCGCCGGTCTTCGAGCGCTTTTCCGCCAACGCATCGACGGCGCGGTTGATGCCGACGGAGAACACCTCGTCCGGCGAGGAGAGATTGGCATAGGTGCCGTTGTGCAGCACGAACGGACCGTAGCGACCGATCCCGGCGCTGATCATCTTGCCGTCTTCCGGATGCGGACCGACGTCGCGGGGCAGGGACAGGAGCTGCAGGGCCTTGTCCAGATCCATGTCCGGCGCGGACCAGCCGCGCGGCAGGGAAGCGCGCTTCGGTTTGGCCTCTTCTCCCAGTTGCACATACGGTCCGAACCGGCCGTTGCGAAGGGTGACGTCGAGACCGGTTTCCGGATCCTGGCCCAGCAGCTTCGGCCCTTCCTCGCCTTCGCCTTCCTCGCCGCTCGGCTTGCCGAGCTGGCGTGTGAAGCCGCATTCGGGATAGTTCGAACAACCGATGAAGGCGCCCCAGCGGCTGACCTTCAGGGACAGCTGGCCGGTGTCGCAAGACGGGCATTGGCGGGGATTGGAGCCGTCTTCCTTCGGCGGGAAGATGTGCGGTCCGAGCAACTCGTTGAGCGCGTCGATGACTTCGGCAACGCGCAGGTCCTTGATGTCGTTGACCGCAGCCGAAAAGCCCTTCCAGAAGTCGCGCAATACGTCCAGCCAGGACAGCTCCCCAGCGGAAATCTTGTCGAGCTGCTCCTCGAGGCTGGCGGTGAAGTCAAACTCGACATAGCGATGGAAGAAGCTCTCCAGGAACGCTATGACGATCCGGCCCTTGTCCTGCGGCACGAGCTGCTTCTTCTCGAGCTCGACATAATCGCGGTCGCGCAGGGTCTGCAGCGTCGACGCATAGGTGGACGGACGGCCGATGCCCAGCTCTTCCATCTTCTTGACCAGGCTCGCCTCGGTGTAGCGCGGCGGCGGTGTGGTGAAGTGCTGCGAGGCTTCGATCGCTTCGGTCTTGTCGTCAACCGATGCAGCGGTCAGCGGTGCGCCTTCGTCAACGGCCGGCAGGCGTCTGGAGCTCTCGTCCTCTTCATCGTCGCGGCCTTCCTGGTAGAGCGCCAGGAAGCCGTCGAAGCGGACGACCGAGCCGGTCGCGCGCAAGCTCGCGCGCTTGCCGGACCCATCCGCCAGAATCTCGATGGTGGTGCGCTCCAGGACGGCTGATTCCATCTGGGACGCCATGGTGCGCTTCCAGATCAGTTCATAAAGCCTGGCCTGGTCCGGATCCAGAAAACGGGCAACATCCTTCGGGCGCCGGGCGAGATCCGTCGGGCGGATCGCCTCGTGCGCCTCCTGCGCGTTTTTCGCCTTGGCGGAGTAGAAGCGCGGCTTTTCCGGCACGTACTGGTCGCCGAAGTCCTTGCCGATCACGGCGCGAGCCGAAGCAATCGCCTCTCCGGCAATCTGGACACCGTCCGTACGCATATAGGTGATGAGACCGGTGGTCTCGCCGCCGATCGAGATGCCCTCGTAGAGCTTCTGGGCCACCTGCATGGCGCGTGACGCGGCAAAGCCGAGCTTGCGCGAGGCTTCCTGCTGCAGGGTGGAGGTGGTGAAGGGAGCTGCCGGATTGCGCTTGGCGGGTTTGGAGGCGACGCTGTCGACCTTGAAGCTGGCGCTTTCCAGCATGGTCTTGATTGCGCTCGCTTCCGCCTCGTTGGAGATATCGAGACGGCCGATCTTCTTGCCGTCAAAGCCGGTGAGACCGGCCTGGAACGTGTCACCGGCCGGCGTCTTCAGATTTGCGAAGATCGACCAGTATTCCTGCGACTTGAAGGTCTCGATCTCCATTTCCCGGTCGCAGATGAGGCGCAGGGCGACCGATTGCACACGGCCTGCCGAGCGGGCGCCGGGAAGCTTGCGCCACAGAACGGGAGACAGGGTGAAGCCGACCAGGTAGTCGAGCGCACGGCGGGCAAGATAGGCATCGACCAGGGGCGTATCCAGCTCGCGCGGATTGGCCATCGCCTCCAGAACCGCCTTCTTGGTGATCGCGTTGAACACGACGCGCTCGATCTTCTTGTCCTTCAGCACCCGCTTCTTCCGGAGCACTTCCAGGACATGCCATGAAATCGCTTCCCCTTCGCGGTCGGGGTCGGTTGCGAGAATGAGGCGGTCGGCATCCTTCACCGCATTGGCGATTTCCGTCAGGCGCTTCTGCGCCTTGCTGTCCACCTGCCAGCTCATGGCGAAATCGTCGTCTGGCTTCACCGATCCGTCCTTGGGCGGCAGATCGCGTACGTGACCGAAGGAAGCCAGAACCGTATAATCGGACCCAAGATACTTGTTGATCGTCTTGGCTTTCGCCGGCGATTCCACAATAACGACGTTCATTCTTACCCAAATTATTTTGCCGGAAGCGGTGATCCGTCCGGTGGAGAAGGTGATTTATGGCTGCAGACGATCACGGATCATCCGCCGCCTGTCAAATGGACCTTTGAATCATTCCGGTCAACCCGTACGGTCCAGATACGGGTTTCCCCTTGAGGCGCCAATCGGATTTCACTCTCACATGAGTGCCGAGATTTTATTGCCTCTATGACGTTCGAGCCGCCCTGCCAGTTCCAGTTCGAGCAGAATTACATGAATCGACCGGGTATCCCCATCGACGAAACGGATGAGTTCATCCAGATCGATCGGCGTCGGCCCCAATGCGGACATCACCCTTTGCCGCAGCTGGTCATCGGGGTCCGAAAGTGCAGAGGGCCGCGGACGATCTTCTTCCAAAAGGCGCTGTTGAACGGGAAGGACAGGCTCGATACGTCCGCTGAGTCCTTCCAGAACGTCTCTGGCCGAGGTCACCAGCATTGCGCCCTGGCGGATCAACCCATTGGCCCCTTCCGAGCGCGGATCGAGCGGCGAGCCGGGAACGGCAAAGATCTCGCGGTCTCTGTTCCAGTGCGTAGCGGGCTGTGTGCAGGGAGCCCGACGACTTGGCCGCTTCGATGACGATGACCCCGAGGAGCATCCCGAAATCAGCCTGTTGCGCCTTGGAAAGTCCCGTCCGCGCGGTTTCCAGCCAAGCGGCATTTCACTGATCACCGCGCCGCCCGCATCGAAAATGGCGGCGAGCAGGCGGTTATGTTCTGGCGGATAGAGCACATCGATCCCGCCGGCGAATACCGCGACGGTTCCGGTCGGCAGGGCGGCATCGTGGGCCGCGGCGTCGATGCCGCGTGCAAGACCCGATATGACGACGAAGTCCTCCGCGCCCAGATCACGCGCAAACATGCCTGCCAGCTTCCGCCCCGACAGCGAGGCATTGCGGGCACCGACAATGCCGAGCATCTTGGTGTGTGCCAGGATCGGGCTGCCCTTGACGGACAGCAGGGGAGGCGGACTGTCGATATGCCTCAGGTGCGGCGGGTAGTCGGCTTCGCCAAGGGCGACGAGCCGGGCTCCGCGTTTCCCGTGTGCCGCCAGTTCGGCCTCCGCATCCTCGACAGGGCACAGCCGATAACTCTTCTTGCCGCCGCGCTTTGAAAGTTCTGGAAGCATCTCCAGGGCGCGCTCGGCGGACCCGGTATGGTTGACCAGATCGAAAAACGTTGCAGGTCCGATATTCTCGGACCGTATCAGACGCAGCCAGGCGAGCCTCTGGGTATCGGAGAGCCGAAGCATCTTGTGGTCTACGGGACCGCTCACGAGTCAGGACCCACCGTATCGGCGCCGGAAGTCTGCGAAGCGGATTTGGATCCGGAGCCGATCCTGCTTTCCTTGCCGGTCAGAAGGCGGCCGATATTCTCGTGGTGTTTTGCCCAGATAAGAACCGTCAGCAACACGAACATCTCGGCCATCTGCACCCGGCTGAAGGCGAAATAGAGCAGGATGGGCGTGGCAAGGCTCGCCGTCAGCGCAGCGAGGGACGAATAGCGGAGGACGGCAGCCATGGCGATCCAGATTGCCGCGAAAAGAAGGCCCATCGGCCAGTGGAGGCCGAGCAATATGCCGAGATAGGTGGCAACGCCCTTGCCGCCCCTGAATTTCAGCCACACCGGAAAGAGGTGGCCGAGAAAGGCGCCAAGCCCGGTGATCAGCGCCATTTCCTGACCGTACAAATGCCTGACGATCAGCACCGCTACCGTGCCTTTGAGCGCATCTCCGAGAAGGGTGGCGGCAGCCAGGGATTTCCTGCCCGTGCGCAGGACATTGGTGGTGCCGATATTGCCGGAGCCGATCTTGCGGATGTCGCCGAGACCTGCCATGCGCGTGAAGATCAGGCCAAAGGGAATTGACCCGAGCAGATAACCGAAGGCGAGGGCGGCAAGATAATAGGGCCAGGCGAATGCCCAGCTGATCGGATCAGGCACGCGGCGGTACTCCAATGACGTGCATTGTAAAAAGTCACTGCAATGTAACGGCACGGCGAGACGGATCAAGTCCGGCGACCGCGAAAAACCGTCTGTGCAGGGATTTGCAGGGAAAAGGGTGCTGCCGGCTCTTAAGGCATCCGACGCGATCGGATCGAACGGTCCGACGACAGCTCACGTCTGCTTCGACAGCTTGTACTTTTCCGCCTGGATGACGACCCGTCCGAAGGGAAGCGAGATGCTGGCCCTCAAGGGTACCAGGAACGGCTTGTCGCCGACCGGGGCAAGCCAGACCTCCAGGGAGGTGTTGGCCGCAAGCTCCTGGATCGACTTGCGCTTCGGGCGGTGTCCGGAGACGGGTTCGTACCGCACGCCGCAGACAATGGTATCGCCCTTGAAGCGGCCGTCGGCGGTCGTCATGGACTTGCGGGATTTGTAGTGCATGTGAACGTTGTAGCGTTCCTTGCCGTCGAAGATCTGCAGCGTCCTGTTGCAGCTTTCCTTCGAGAGGCCCTTGGGAGCCGGCAGGAGGGCCGCCGTGAGCGGGTCGACAACGCCCTTGAGATGATCCGCGGTCACCTTGATGCGTTCCTTCATCCGGTCCTGGGGCGGATTGACGGCGACTTTGTCCACCTTGCCGGCGCGCATGTTCATGGAAACGGTGCCGGTTTCGTCCTCGCTCTTCAGGTCAAAGGCATAGGTTTCCGGCTGCAAGGCCAGTTTGCGGATGCCGCCGCGTGCCTTCACCGACCCCTTGCCGTCCGAGATCAGCCGGCCAAAGGCGGCGGTCTGGCCGTCGGCACGAACGGAATAGACTTCGTCGCCGACATCCAGCGACAGCGTGCCGGAGCCGATGGGCAGGCTCAGGGCGTAGAGCTTGTATTTCACGTAAAGGTCCGCCGCCGAAGCCTCGCCGGCAAGCAGAACATAAGCCAGACCCAGCCCCATCAAAGCCGTCAGACGCATCCGGACCATTCCTCGCAAACCTGTTTCGCGCCACGTTCGCGGAGAATTGTGGCGCAAAGCAGGATGCTTCGCTCAGACACACAACGTGCGGGCGGTGCGCAAAGTCGGCGCCGGATCAGGCGTAGTTGTAGACCGTCCTGCCGGCGACCACGGTGCGGAGCACCCGTCCGGAAAAGCGGGCGTCTTCGAAAGGCGAGTTCTTCGAGCGGGAGCGGATGGCGCTTTTTTCCAGGACCCAGGGCCGGTCGGGATCGAAGACGGTCACATCGGCCGGTGCCCCTTTGGTGAGGCGTCCGGTCTCCAGCCCCAGCCGATCTGCCGGCCGGCAGGTCATCGCGCCGAGAAGCGTGATCAGGCCGACCTGATCGGAGTGATAAAGCCGCAGGGCCGCCGCCAGAAGGGTTTCCAGGCCGATCGCCCCGTCTTCCGCTTCCGCCCACGGGTGGCGCTTGGTTTCCACGTCCTGCGGGTCGTGGTTGGAGCAGATGATGTCGATCGTGCCGTCCGCAACGGCCGCGATCATGGCCTGCCGGTCATCTTCGTCACGCAGCGGCGGCGACATCTTGAAGAAGGTGCGGTAGGCGCCAATGTCGTTTTCGTTGTGGGTGAGGTGGTTGATCGAAACGCCGGCGGTAATGTCGAGGCCGCGCTTCTTGCCGGTGCGGATCACGTCGGCGCTGTCGGAGGTGGATATCAGGTTCGCGTGATATTTGCTCCTGGACATGCCGACCAGCCGGAGGTCGCGCTCCAGCATGATGATTTCGGATTCACGCGGCACGCCGGACAGACCCTTCCAGCTGGCGTTGAGACCTGCATTCATGACCCCGCCTGCCAGGTCCGGATCTTCCGTGTGATGGATGACGAGCGCATCGAAATCGCGGGCATAGGTCATCATCCGGCGCATGACCTGGGCATTCTTGACCGACTTGTGCCCATTGGTGAAGGCGACGGCGCCGGCTTCCTGCAAGAGGCCGATCTCGGCCATCTCCTCGCCCCTCAGGCCCTTGGTGAGGGCGGCCAGGGGCAGGACGTTGACGCTTGCCGTATCTCGCGCCCTGCGCAGGATGAAATCCACCAGCGCCGGGTCGTCGATCACCGGATCGGTATCCGGCATGGTGCAGATTGTGGTGATTCCGCCTGCTGCCGCGGCATTTGAGGCGCTTGCCAGCGTTTCGCGGTGTTCAGCGCCAGGCTCGCCCACCGAAACGCACATGTCGATCAGGCCGGGGCAGGCGATGGCGCCCTTGCAGTCGATCACCTCCGCACCATAGGGCGTGCCCTGGTTGGCGGCTTCCGGGCCGGCGGCCAGGATGGTGCCGTCTGCGATGATTACCGAGCCGGGAGCATCCAGTTCGCGCGCCGGATCGATCACCCTGGCGTTGGAGAAAACCAGAGGTTTGGGTGTGTCGATAGCCACGATGAAAATCCTCTAGTTGTTCGGCAGGTTGGCTGCCAGAGCTTCCAGCACGGCCATGCGCACCGCAACGCCCATTTCAACCTGTTCGCGGATCAGGCTCTGCGGTCCGTCGGCAACGGATGGATCGATTTCCACCCCCCGGTTCATCGGGCCGGGATGCATCACCAGCGCATCCTCCCTGGCATAGGCGAGCTTTTCCGCGTCCAGGCCGTAATAGCGGTAGTATTCGCGCACCGACGGAATGAAGGCCCCGTTCATGCGCTCGCGCTGCAGGCGCAGCATCATGATGATGTCCGCGCCATGCAGGCCTTCGCGCATGTTGTTGAAGACCTCGACGCCCATCTTCGCGATACCTGATGGAAGCAGCGTCGACGGAGCGACGACGCGGACCCGGGCTCCCAGGGCATTGAGAAGAATGATGTTGGAACGTGCGACCCGCGAATGGGCGATGTCACCGCAGATCGCCACGGTCAGCCGGGCGATTTTTCCCTTGTGGCGGCGGATCGTCAGCGCATCGAGCAGGGCCTGCGTCGGATGTTCGTGCGGGCCGTCCCCGGCATTGACCACCGAGCAGCCGACCTTGCGGGCGAGGAGGTGAACCGCCCCGGCCGCGTGGTGACGGACCACCAGAAGATCCGGGTTCATCGCATTCAGCGTTGCCGCCGTATCGATCAGCGTCTCGCCCTTTTTCACCGAGGACTGTGAGACGGCCATGTTCATCACATCCGCGCCAAGCCGTTTGCCGGCAAGTTCGAACGAACTCTGGGTGCGGGTGGAATTTTCGAAAAAGAGGTTGATCTGGGTGCGGCCCTGAAGAACGAGCTTGCGCTTGTGCACCTGGCGGGAAACCTCGACGGCTTCCTCGGCCCGGTCCAGAAGGCCCAGAATTTCGTGGGGGTGAAGTCCCTCTATGCCCAGCAGATGGCGATGGGGAAAGGGGCTGTTTCGATGGGTGTCTGTCGCGGTCATCGAGATCATGCCTATAGGTGGAATCGCCGTCATGCACAAGACAGGAAATCAGCTCATGCCCGCTGTTCACATTTCTGCTAAATATTTGAACGGTTGGACAAAATATGGACGTCGCACTCCCGACCTTGTCCAAGTCCCGCTGCAAAGCGCCACCTTGCCCCAAGACGGCCTCATCGTGAAGAAGCGCGTAGCGCTGTCTCGGAGGACCGGCCGGGGCATTCGGCTGACCTGCTTCCTTAAGTGAAAATCAACAGCGCGGCCGGAATCGTCACTGTGGCGGCAAGGGTTTGCAAGGTGATGATCTCCGCCATCAGTTTGGCATCGCCGCCCATCTGCCGGGCGAGAAGATAGGAGTTGCTGGCGCAGGGAACGGAACTGGCGATGATGACGATGACCAGCGCCGGACCGCTGACGCCGAAGAGGGTGGCAAAGCCGAAGGCCAGAAGCGGCATGACCAGCGGGCGCAGGAACGTGCCGAGCGTGAGCGCCGGCCCGGGACGGCGCAGGGAGCCGAGATCCAGGCCCGCGCCGACGCAGACAATGCCGATCGGCAGGGCCGCCCGCGAGAAGATCTCCAGCGTATCGTCGATGACAAGGGGCAGGGCGAGGCCGCTGATATTGAACACGACCCCGGCGCCGATGGAAACGATGAAGGGATTGGTGACAAGGTCTTTCAGGATCTTCGCGCCGCTCGGCGCGGTGCCGCTGGCGTAGCGGGAGAGCACCAGGATGCTGACAACGTTCAGTACCGGGATCATGAACACCATCGCGACCGCGAGCATGGCAAGGCCGAGATCTCCGGCCACATTGTCGGCAATGGCGAGTGCGATCATCGCATTCCAGCGCAACGTTCCCTGAAAGATCGAGGTGAAGCGCGCCGGCGTGATCCCCCAGATGCGCTCGATCGCCGTGCGTATAATCATCAGGACGGCCGCCATGCAAAGGATCGAGGCCAGCAGCGCGCCGCCCATGTTCAAGGTCGGAAAACTGGCGAAGTCGGCCTGCGAGATGGTGCGGAACAGGACGGCCGGAAACAGCACGAAATAGGCGAGTTTCTCCACGCCGCGCCATTGCTCACCGGTTATCAGGCCTGTGCGGGCGATCAGATAGCCGCAGGCAATGACCAGAATGACCGGTGTCAGCGCGGCAAGAATTGTCAACATGACGGACTACGCGTTTTGAGAGAGCCACCGGCCGGGCGGGAAGTTCAGGCGGGCGGCAAGGCAGGATTTGTCAGCCATCTAATCCCATAAAGCCGAGTCGGTCCAGAAAGCCTTGCAGGATATAGGCGGCTGCCATCTTGTCGACTGCGTCGGCCCGTTTCGCGCGGCTGGTATCGGCTTCCAGCAGGGTGCGCGTCACCGCGGCCGTCGACAGACGCTCGTCCCAATAGGTGATCGGCAGATCGGTCTTCTGGGCAAGGTTGCGCACAAAGGCGCGGGTCGCCTGCACGCGCGGCCCTTCGCTGCCGTCCATGTTCAGCGGCAGTCCGATCAGGATGCCGCCGACCTGGTGCTTGGCGCACAGGGCAAGCAGATAGTCCGCGTCGATCGTGAACTTCTTGCGGCGGATGGTTTCCATCGGCGTCGCAATTCCCAGGCCGAGATCGGACAGGGCAAGACCGATGGTCTTGGTACCGAGGTCGAGACCGATAAGACGGTGTTTTGCCGGCAGTGCGGCGACAAAATCTTCAAGGGAGAGTGCGGGGTCGTTTGCCATGCAGCGCCTTTAGCAGGGCTTTGCTGCCGGCGCCAGAAAAACCGGCAGCATTGCGCCCGGTCGCAGATGTCATGGCCATATCCCGCGTGTCGCGAGGACCGCGGGAGCTGGTTCAAAGCTCCTTGGTCAGCAGGATCCACGCGTTGCCCTTGCTCTGCCAATCTTCCTTCACCATCGGACGGCGGGCGGTCTCGGTATAGCCGTGTCGTTCGTAAAGCCGCCGGGCGCCGGTGTTGTTATCGGCGACGATGACGCTCATCCCGCGCATGCCGAGTTGCACTCCGGTCTCATCGGCGCGCACGAGCAGGCGGGCGCCCAGACCGTAATTGCGGAAGTCAGGCAGAACCGCCAGCACATTGACGTACCAGGTTCCGGGCGCGAGGTTCTCCAGTTCCAGAAGCGGGACGAACATCGCCGGCAGGTCATGCGGCACCGGCTCCGGATCGTCGGCGATGGCATAGCCGATCAAGGCGCCGGCAGCATTGCCGTCGAGTTCGATGATCGTGGCGTTCCTGTAGGAAAAACTTCCCTCTTCGCGTGCCGCACGTTGTTCGCCGACCTCCCAGGGACCTTTGCCCTCCGGAGCCATCTTGTCCCACAGGTAAAGCGGAAGACCTTCGCCGGCGTAATTGACAAGACGCGCCAGAACCGGCGCATCTTCCACACGTGCGGGGCGAATGGCGACCTTGTCGTTTCTTTCGATGCTCATGTTTGTGCTTCCCGAAATATCAAAATTAGCCAGATGCTGTCCTTTTTTGAAGAATAGCACCGGCGGTGTGGTTGCCGGAGCGTTTCTCAATACCGACGGTTCAATTTGACCGCGAACCGCACTAGTTTCTTCTCTTACTGGAAAAAATCGTTGGGAGATTGTGATGAAGCTCACATGGTATGGCCATTCGGCCTTCAAGCTCGAAATCGACAACGCCACAATCCTGATCGACCCGTTCCTGAGCGGAAATCCAGCCTTTCCCGAAAACCTGAATGTCGATCAGGTCGCCGAAGGGGTTACTCATCTGATTTTGACCCACGGCCACGACGATCACATTGGCGATTCCATCGAGATCCTGAAGAAGACCGGGGCGCAGCTGACGGCCAATTTCGAGATCTGCATGTGGGCAAACCGTCAGGGGATCGAGAATTTCAGCCCGATGAATTCCGGCGGCAACGTCGACGTCGGTCCTTTCAAGGTGGCGCTGACGAGAGCGGATCATTCCTCATCGAAACAGACGGACGGCGAGGCCATCTATTTGGGCAATCCGCACGGTGTGATCATCGACGCTCCGGGTGAAAAGGTACTCTATCACCTTGGAGATACCGACATTTTCTCCGACATGGCGCTCATCAATGAGATCTATAAGCCCAAAATCGGCCTGGTTCCGATCGGCGACAGGTTCACCATGGGCGGCAAGACCGCTGCGCTCGCCTGCAACCGGTTCTTCGACTTCGAAACGATCGTGCCCTGCCATTTCGGTTCGTTTCCGATCATCGACCAGACGGCGGCAACCTTCACCGCGGCGATGGGCGATGCTTCCTCGAGGGTGAAGCTTCCCAGTCCGGGCGAGACCATCGAGGTCTGACATTCACGCCAACCGGTCTCTGTAGGGGATGCGGGGCCGCCAAAGTTGAATTGGCACCGGTTTCGCGTTGTTGCATTGCCAATTGTGTTGCACATTGCAGGCAGTTGCGCTGCTAGCCGCCTTATCGACGACCGGCCCATGACAACCGAAAACGCCACACCCATCTGGACGCCAAAATGACACTGATGAAACACGTATGCCTCGCACTCCTTGCCGGCTCCCTGCTTGCGGCGCCGGCCACAGCTGCGGACAAGTCGGTCACTCCGGAAGGCAAACCGGCCCCGTCTCAGCCGCACGCCAAGCCTGGCTCCCAGGCCGCGAGCGAAGCGCAAGAGGCGGCAGAAACGCCTTATGACAAGGTGGAGGAAGTCTTTTCCGGCGATAAGACGGTTGCCGGCGAAACGGTCCCCTTTCCGCAGGAAAATCCGTCCGTAAAGGCCATGGTCGTCACCATGGAACCCGGAGAGGCGACCGAATGGCACCAGCATCATGCACCTCTCTTCGCCTATGTTCTGGAAGGCGAAATCACGGTCACCTACGAAGAGATCGGCAAGAAGGTCTACCGGGAGGGAGACGGTATGCTGGAGGCGCTGAAGGTTACCCATCGCGGTGAAAACACCGGCGAGGGACGGGCCCGTATTCTGACCGTGTTTCTGCTGGGCGACGGCGGAACGCCGACCGTGCTGGAAGACGCACCAGGGGCCGACAAGGCTAAGGTGGAATAAGCGGTCAGCAACATGCAAGCCCGGAACGCGATTTCAATCGCGTTCCGGGCACTCGAGGCAGGGCTGTCGCGCCCGTACCCTATTCCATTTTCAGAGACGGTTGAGCAGGGCCGGGGTCGGCCAGGCGTCGGCCGGCATCCCGAGCCGTTGCTGGGCATCGCGCACGGCGGCGCGGGTACCGGATCCCAGGATGCCGTCGATCTTGCCGACATCATAACCCATGTTCGCGAGCTTGGTCTGCAGCTGTTTCATCTGTGCGTCGCTCAGCCCCGGTTCCGGGTTGCCCTCGTTGTAGACCGGGGCACCTGCGAGACGGGTGGCGAAGTAGGCGGCCGTGGTCGTGTAGACGAAGGACTGGTTCCACTCCAGATAGACGTTGAAGTTCGGATAGGCGAGGAAGGCGGGGCCCTTGCGGCCCTGCGGAAGGATGAGGGAGGCAGGCAGGTTCGAGGAGATCTGTCCCCAGCGCGGTTGAACACCTAGGGCCGCCCACTGGGCTCCGGTCTTTGCATTGCCAAGCCCCGTTTCCGCCCAGTTGAGGTTCTGCGGCGCCGTGACCTCCTGCAGCCACGGCTCGCCCCGGCGCCAGCCCAGATGCTGGATGAAGGCGCCGGCGCTCAGAATCGCATCGGCAGCGCTTTCCTTCAGACGCACATGCCCGTCGCCGTCGCCGTCGCGGCCGAACTTGATGATATCCTCGGGAAGCATCTGCACCATGCCGATTTCGCCCGCCCAGGCACCGGTGGTGCGTTGCGGGTCGAGATCGCCGCGCTGAACCATTTCGATGGCGGCGATGAGCTGCGGACGGAACAGTTCCGGACGGCGGCAATCATGCGCCAGTGTCGCCAGGGCGTTGACGGTATTGAAGTCGCCCTGAACCGCTCCGAAGTCGGTTTCAAGTGCCCAAAAGGCGGTGATGACGGGAGCGGGCACGCCATATTCCTGCTCGGTGCGCTGGAAGATGGCGGCATATTTCTGCATGTTCGCCGCACCGTTCTTCATCCGGTAGCCGGAGATGACCCGCTTGGAGAACTCCAGAAAGGGCATCTTGAAGATGCCCTGCGCCCGGTCCCGGGCAAGGACTGTCTGGTCGACCCGGGCCCCGGAGAGCGTCCGGTCCGCCGCCTGTGCGGAAAGACCCCGCGATATCGCCTCCTGCTTAAGGTCGGCCAGAAACTGCCGGAAATCCCCGCCGCATTGCTGGGCAGCCGCCGGTGAGGCGGCGATCCAGACTGCGGAAAAAGCGGCAGCGGCAAGTCGGGAAGCAAAGAGCACTCGGCGAGTCATGAAAAGTCCTGTCGTCTTGTGGCGGATGAAATTGCGCAAATCGGCCATAGTTGACTTTGCTTCGCCCCGAAGGTCAACCGGGGTCGTGCGCTGCGACGTGGGGATTGTTGATTGCGGTCTAAGGACAGTTTCCGAAGCCGGAGCCGGCCATGATGCCGCCCTCGGGCGTTCGCCGCAAAGGCGCATTGACGCTGGCCGAGGACCGGCAGTCGGGCGGCGGGGCAGGCAAGGTCGGCGTGCCGGCATTCACGCCGGACGTCTGCTGCAGGCACATCTGATAGGCCATGTCGTAAAGCGCCTGCCATCCGCCCGGCAAGGAGCCGAGATTGTCCATGACCCCGAGCGCGCCACCGACGCGCACGCCGCGGTGGGCTCCGGAGGGGCCCTGCCATTCTCCGCCGGCAACGGCGCCCGCCATGCCGCCGGAAACAACGTCACCGACGACGTCGCCGCTGCCCATGCGGGCACTGGCATAGTCGGTCGCATAGATCACGCAATCGGTGCCATCGGCAAGAGCAGGGACGGAACTCATGGCCGGGAAGACGGTCAGTCCGACAACCGAGGTCAGATACGCGACAACGCGGCGCGATTTGGGGTTGGGCATGATCCGCCTCCTGCCATCATCAACTCAAAGTGATGCGGATACTAACGGATCAGGCTTAACAAGGCTCTACTTGAACGGTTCAGGCCGCCGTGGAGACCACCGGCCCTATCGTTGCAGATACTTCTGGCTGATGAAACCCGACTGTCCCTCGTAGGAAATATTGCACCACCACGGCCCGCATTCGCTGAAGCGGACTTCGCTGTTTTCCGGAACAACGGTCAGGACCTCGGAGTCGTTGTCCGCCGTCTGCCGCAGATTGACCGCAACAGAGACCAAACCCGTGTTCGTATAGGCAGGGTCGCCTGGCAGGGTTTCGATCCCGGTTTCGGACTGTTCTGAGGCAGTTGAAATCTCTCCGGCTGCCGGAACCGCAGCGCCCGTTTGACCTGTCTGCGCCAGGGCAGAACCGGTTGCACCTGCCTCGCTCAAGGTGTTTCCGGCTTCGCCGGCCTGACGGGGCTCGACCCGTGCCTGGATTTTGTCCGGCGAAGGATCTTGCGCCGTGTCTGCAACCGCGGCAGCCTGATTGACCGAAGCAGAAGCATTCGGGTCGCGCGCGGCAAAGACCTTGCGTATCTGGGCTTTTGCCTGTGCCTTGGCGGTATCGATCTCTCCAGCCGCGGTTTCTCCTGCTGTGCTGCCACCGGACGACACTCCGTCGCTTCCTGCGATCAGGCTCTCGATGGTCGGCTCGGCGGTAATGCTCAGGGTTTCCACCGTGCGGCTGCCGTCGCCCCTGTCCTGCAGGAGGCCGGTCATGCTCACGGCGAGGGCGCCGCTGCCGGCAGCGACGATGAGCAGCGAACTTATCAGCAACGCCTTGAAGCTTGGCCCGTTGCGAAGCGAGCCTGAGGACACCGTCCTGTCCGACAGGGCCAATGCCTCGGGCCTGGGGGGCACCGCCCTGACATCTTCCTTCGCACGCCACAAAACACCGGGCACGTCCAGTGCCGGCTCGTCGTAATTGTCGATCAGCCTTGGTCTTTTGGTCTCCGCAACTTCGGCGGTGGCGTGCAGGTGAAGGATCCTTGCCGCAAGTATCTCGGCGTTTTTCGACTGCTCCTGCGGTGCTTCCGCTTCAGGGAAGGGCTCAGAAGGTCTGACGAGTTTCAGTTCCTGGTTCGCCGTGACGGAAGGCTTGCTGTCCGGTGAGACGTCCGACTGGGGTTCGAATTCGCGCGGTGGCAAGGATATGGAATACATACGGCACTCCTGGATTCCCGGATCTGACAGGCGCTGGGGCGGATATCGGATCGAAGACCGGCATTTATCTTTGTCAATGCGTCGGGACACGGGCAGGATTGCGGCAGCCCTGAGGAATTTGACGGCAATTGTGGCGGGCTTGTGATCGTTCGCGAACGTCCTTGCCGTTGTTTGCAAAAGCCTAACCTGTCTCCGTCATGATGAGGACGATAGCGCCTGCTCCCGGCCAGAAGGCCGCAGTAATCGGCCAGAACAGCAATTGAAACACACGGGCAAGACATCATGAAATCCTGGATCTCGCACTGTCTCGCACACGCAAGTGGCATGATCGCGGGACTGGCGCTGACGTGTCAGGCGTTGGTGGCGCAGGAAATCCCCGAATTGAAAATCGGCTTCATGGCAACCCTGTCGGGACCGGCTGCGATATTCGGCGAGCAGATGCGCGACGGTTTCATGCTTGGCCTGAAACAATCCAATGGCGCCCTGGGCGGCCTGCCGACGAATGTTCTCGTTGTCGATGACAAGCTGGATCCCGAATATGCTGTCGAAGAGGTAACAAAGCTGATCGAGCAGAACGGCATCGACATACTGGTCGGCGTGAATTTTTCCAGGGTCATGCTGGCGGTGCACGATCCAGTGGTGCGTTCCAAGACGATCTTCATCGGCACCCAATCCGGGCCGGCGCCCATCGCCGGACGGCAATGCAGCCGCTACTTCTTCTCCACCGCCTCGCAGGACGATCAGGTCCATGAGACCATGGGCCGCTATGCGAGCCTGAAGGGCTATCAGCAGGTCGTCACGGTCGCGCCCGATTACGAAGCCGCCCGCGATGCCGTCGCCGCATTTCGCCGCCACTTCAAGGGGCAGATCGCGCGCGAGCTGTTTCCCAAGCTCGGCCAGTCGGATTTCTCGGAAGAATTCCGGCAGGTCTCCGAAATCGAACCCGATGCCATCTTTGCCTACATGCCGGGCGGCATGGGTGTCGAACTGGTCAGGCAGTTCCACGCCTCCGGTCTCAAGGGCATTGTCCCGTTCCTGTCGTCGCGAACGATCAACGCCGTGACCTTGCCCCATACCGGCGAGACGGCGGAGGGCCTTTTCTCCGCGTCTCATTGGGCGCCCAATCTGGACAATCCGTCGAACAAGCGTTTCGTGCGCGAATTCGGCCGCGAATACAAATACGAACCGTCGGTTTATGCCGCGCAGGGCTACGATGCGGCAAGGCTCATTCATTTCGCCCTCGAGCTCACCGGGGGCGTGAAAGACCAGGAGGTTCTTCTCTCCGCCATCAACGCCGCACCGTTCGAGAGCGTGCGCGGAGATTTCCGTTTCAATTCCAACCAGTTTCCGATCCAGGACCTGTATCTGGTGGAGGGCGTGCGGCGCACCAGCAGGCTTTATGAAATGGAAGCCATAGCGCGCATTTTCGATGATGTCGGCGATGCATATGCCGGCTCCTGCAGGATGTAGATCCCGACTGCGGTGCGCGACGGCCGCCTTGCCGCATCCATAAATCTGAAACGCTCAGTCCGTAATTTTCCGTGGCGGAACTTGCATTGCGGACCGGACAGTCCATATCAGGAGCATGTCAGAGGCTCAGTTTCACAAATCTTCACCCGAAAAACGGGTATCCGGACCGGGGCGGCCGCGCAATTTCGATGAAGCCGCCGCGCTGGAGGCCGCCATGAACGTGTTCTGGCAAAAGGGTTTTGAAGCGACGTCTCTGGATGACCTGACCAAGGCCATGGGCCTCAGCCGGTCGAGCTTCTACGGCGCATTCGGGGACAAGCAGTCCTTGTTTCTGAGGGCCGTGGAACACTATTCGAGCAACGGTATCCGCAATCTGAGGAATGTTGCGGAAACTGCCGGCGGCGATCCGATCGACGCCATGATGCAGGCCATATCGGATCCCAAAGGGGGACCGCGAGGCTGCTTGCTGGTGAATTGCATCACCGAGCTTGCCCCGCATGATGAAAAGGTCGCCGCACTCGGGCGCCGCCACCTGGAGAGTATCGAGGAAATATTTGCCAGGGCCCTCGACCCGCAAAATCCCGACGCCGTCCGGGACAAGGCGCGCGCTTATTCCTCGCTCGCAATCGGAACCCTGGCACTCCGCAAGGCCGGCATCCCGGCAGACCGGATTGCCGATACCTTAAAACAAGCCAGATCGGTACTCTCCCCGTAGGAAGAGCGCCTTCCCAGCCGCGCAATCCAGGTGATGACCTGGTTTCGCACGCCTATTTATGGACTGATTAGTCCATAAATATCCAACTTTGAACAACAGCCAGAAGGAAATATGACCATGGCAGGTACGACGCTGTTTTCTCCGGCAAAAGCCGGTGCTATCGATTTGAAGAACCGTATCGTGATGGCTCCGCTGACCCGTAACCGGGCACGGCCGCAAGATGACGCCCCGTTTGAAATCCACGTCGAATATTATCGCCAGCGCGCCGGGGCAGGGCTGATCGTGACCGAGGCCTCCCAGATTTCCCCGCAGGGCAAGGGCTACGCCTGGACGCCGGGCATCTATTCCGATGCCCAGGTCAACGGTTGGAAGAAGGTGACCGACGCCGTTCACGCTGCGGGCGGCAGGATTGTCATTCAGCTCTGGCACGTGGGCCGCATCTCCCATCCGGTGCTTCAGACCGGCGGGGCCGATCCGGTCGCCCCGTCCGCCATTGCGGCAAATTCCAAGACCTTCGACGGGACCGGGTTCGTTGACACGCCCACCCCGCGCGCGCTCGAAATCTCTGAAATACCGGGGATCATCGAGGACTACACAAGGGCGGCCGAGAACGCGAAAAGGGCCGGCTTTGACGGCGTGGAGATCCACGCGGCCAACGGTTACCTGATCGACCAGTTCCTCCGTGACGGCTCCAACAAGCGTGACGACGGCTATGGCGGGCCGATCGAAAACCGTGCGCGGTTCCTGAAAGAGGTGACCGAGGCGGTGGTCGGCGTCTGGGGCGGAGATCGTGTCGGGGTGCGTCTGAGCCCGTTCTCGAACGCCAATGACATTGAAGACAGCAATCCGCAGGAAACCTTCTCTTACGCGGTCCGCCTGCTGAACGGCTATGGGCTGGCCTATCTCCATCTGGTCGAAGGGCAGACCGGCGGTCCGCGCGACATTCCCGAGGGCGGTGATCTTGCCGGGCTTTACGCGCTCTTCGACGGCGCCAGGATGGGCAATAACGGCTATGATCGGGCTTCGGCGATCAAAGCTATCGAAAGCGAGACGCTGGACCTTGTCGCCTTCGGACGTCCGTTCATTTCCAATCCGGATCTTGTCGTGCGGCTCCAAAAGGAAGCGCCCCTGAACGAACTCGACCGGGACACGCTCTACGGCGGAACCGAGAAGGGGTACACGGATTATCCGACGCTGGAGGAAAGCTCGATCGCGGCCCAGTAGGGCGCATAAAGGATTCAGGCCGCCTGACATCCACGCCTTCCGGAGGCCTGAAAACTGGCCGGTGCGGGCATTGCCCGCACCGGCTTTTTGCGGCAGCGCAAGGCGCTGGCTTTGGGTTCTCCGCACTTTTGACAGCTCGCGCGCCAACCGTACCGGAGCGTACTCTTTTTGCACTTTCAGGCCTTTTGTTCTATTCAAAAACCTGTCACACCCATTGCCAGATGAAATACGGGTGCGGACATCGCTCGCGCCTCGGGCGGGACACCTGCCGAGGGCGTGGGATGGCTGCACATGCAGGGAGAGACACAATGCCTCCGTATCGTTCCAGAACATCCACACACGGCCGGAATATGGCCGGCGCGCGCGGACTTTGGCGCGCCACAGGCATGAAGGACGATGATTTCGGCAAGCCGATCATTGCGATTTCCAACTCGTTCACACAGTTCGTGCCCGGCCACGTGCATCTGAAAGACCTTGGCCAGTTGGTCGCCCGGGAAGTCGAGAAGGCCGGCGGCGTTGCCAAGGAGTTCAACACTATTGCGGTCGACGACGGCATCGCCATGGGCCATGACGGCATGCTCTATTCGCTGCCTTCGCGCGAGGTCATTTCCGACGCGGTCGAATACATGGTCAACGGCCACTGTGCCGACGCGCTGGTCTGCATCTCCAACTGCGACAAGATCACTCCGGGCATGCTGAATGCCGCCATGCGGCTCAACATTCCGGTGGTCTTCGTCTCCGGCGGCCCGATGGAAGCCGGCAAGGTGGTGCTGGAAAACGGCGTCGAGAAGGCAATCGACCTGGTGGACGCCATGGTCGCGGCCGCCGATGACCGGATGTCCGATGCCGATGTCCTGTCCATGGAGCAGAATGCCTGCCCGACCTGCGGTTCCTGCTCGGGCATGTTCACGGCCAACTCCATGAACTGCCTGACCGAGGCGCTCGGCCTTGCGTTGCCGGGCAACGGTTCGACGCTTGCCACCCATGCGGATCGCGAGCGGCTGTTCGTTGAAGCCGGCCATCTGATCGTCGATCTCGCCAAGCGCTATTACGAGCAGGATGACGAAAGCGTTCTGCCGCGCAACATCGCCAGCTTCAAGGCGTTCGAGAATGCCATGAGCCTCGACATCTCCATGGGCGGCTCCACCAATACGATCCTGCACCTGCTGGCCGCGTCTTATGAAGGCGAAGTCGGCTTCACGATGGACGATATCGACCGGCTGTCGAAAAAGGTTCCGGTGCTGTGCAAGGTCGCGCCCGCGGTCGAGAATATCCACATGGAAGACATTCACCGGGCCGGCGGCATAATGGGCATTCTGGGAGAACTGGACCGGGCAGGGCTCCTGCACTCCGACGTGCCGACCGTTCATTCCGCCACTTTCAAGGAGGCGCTCGCCCGCTGGGATGTCCGCCAGACCAATTCCGAAAGCGTGCACGAGTTCTACCGTGCGGCTCCGGGCGGTGTTCCCTCGCAGGTTGCCTTCAGCCAGAACCGCCGTTGGGAGGAGCTCGATCTCGACCGCAAGAGCGGCGTCATCCGCGAGGCGCAACATGCCTACAGCAAGGATGGCGGTCTGGCCGTGCTTTACGGCAACATTGCCGAGGACGGCTGTGTGGTGAAAACCGCGGGTGTCGATGAAAGCATCCTGACCTTCACGGGCCCGGCCCGGATTTTCGAGAGCCAGGACAGCGCCGTTTCGGCGATCCTGACCAACAAGGTCAGTCCGGGGGACGTTGTGCTGATCCGCTATGAAGGGCCGCGCGGTGGACCGGGCATGCAGGAAATGCTGTATCCGACCAGCTACCTGAAATCCAAGGGTCTCGGCAAGGACTGTGCACTGATCACCGACGGCCGTTTCTCCGGTGGCTCCTCGGGCCTTTCCATCGGCCACATCTCTCCGGAAGCCGCTGAAGGCGGAGCGATCGGTCTGGTCGAAGAGGGCGACACGATCGTCATCGACATTCCCAACCGCGTGCTGAAAGTGGATGTTTCGGACGATGTACTGGCCGAGCGCCGCGCGGCTATGGAGGCCAAGGGCGATCAAGCCTGGAAACCGGTGGAGAAGCGCAAGCGCAAGGTCACCACAGCGCTGCGGGCCTACGCCAAACTGACGAGCAGTGCTTCCAAGGGAGCCGTCCGGTTCGTCGACTGAGACGAGCCGGACGCCCGATTTCTTCGTCCCGGAGGCAGTGATGCTGCGGTCCGGGACCGGAAAGTCCGAGAGCAGGGGTTCAGTAGGGGACATTCGAGGCGCCCCGAATTCCGGCACGAGCTCTGCCTGGCCGGGAAGACGGCAGAGACCTCTTTCGATGCCGTACTTAGTTCAAGCGGGTTTCGGACACAGGAATGAGAAGGGTCCGGCTCAGCAGGTGATCCGGGTCGTAAACGGCAGGCTCTTGCTGGCAATCGACCACATTGTTTTCGGTCGTATGTGTCTTCAGGTCGGCGCAGATGGGAATGGCTGCCTGACGCGTCCCGTTGACGGCTGCGGTCATGGCTTCCCGCAAGGAGCCCTCCGTCTCGGTCAGGGCGAGCGCCAGATGCTTGGCAAACAGTGATATGGTGCGGTCTGCGGAATAGTTCGCGGTCTGGCCGGCCCCGGACGAGGAAACAATGGCCTCCGGGCGGCCTTTCAGGTCAGTGTCATGCTGGTCCAGAAGGTGAAGATTTGCGGCGTTGGAGTTGTTTGCGTCGAGGATCAGGATGACTTCGGCTGCCCGAAACGTATGAATCATGGCGGCGAACGCCGGAGCCGTCATCCAGGTTCCCTCGCTGATCGCAATGTTGGTCGTCTCGGGTTTTTGCCCCGACCAGAGTTCAAGCACGTAACCGGTTTGGCCCGATGGCAGTGTGATGTCCGACGCGCCGAGTGGCAGATTGGCGTAAATGATGAGCCGGTCATTCGGGGTGAGCTTGTTTGCAAGCTCCGTCGCCTTGCGTTTGAGCGCGGCAGCGCTCGCGCCTTCGTTGATGAGCAAATGGGTCTTGTCCGGTCCGGCATTGACCCTCGGTGCCAGCGACGACACCACCTCCTGCAGGCTGTGCCTGCATATTTCCACCGACTGCGGGTGCCATGGCGGGCAACTGCCGATGGCGAGGATATGATTTTGGAGACTGACCGGTTCCTGCGTTCCGGCCGGAGTACCGGAAAGCGCGGCAAGTCCAAGTCCGCCGGCGACCACGGCGCACACACTGCGCAGGAATGTCCGGATGCGCCATGCACAGATCTGTCGCGCCTTGCGGATTATCGTCTCCTCGCGGGTCATGTTCTCAAGAGTGGGCTTTAAAAGGTTCAGGAAGGGTTGCTCCTCGTGAAAGGCAGGCACGTGCAGGTGATGACCTGTCTCACTTCCTGACCCTTGTACGGGATAAAAGCAGACCAGCCAATTTTATCGTTGGTGAGTTTCGATAGAACCCCATCGCGGACAGTTAAACAAATCTGTTTTGAAAATTCCAGCTTTGGGGACGCCATATCAACGGAAATGCGGCAGCGTTCCACTCCATCCCAAACGCGCGCGAAAGCTCCTTCAGAACAAAAAGTCCGGAAGAGCAAAGCGATGCTTTCGGGGGAAATCTGCTTTCGAGCGTTGCATGCAGCCTATACTGCAGGTCAGGCCCGCAACCGAATTGCACAGAACAACCTTTAGTCGGCCTGCGCAAGCTTAGAAAAGCGAGAGGACCGCGCCAAGTGGCGCGGCCTGTCGTTTCTTAGATTAGCCGTCATTGAGATCGATTGGCTTCATTCGGATCAATGGGCGGCTGGTTGGTCGGCTGGTCGCCACTCAAATCGCCCTGCATGTCGGCGGGCGGAGGTGCGCCATTTTCAACCTGCTGCTCTTCCGTAAGCCGCCTGTCGCCATCAGCGTCGCCGACCATTTCTCTCGTCTCATCCACTGGTGCTTCGGCTGCAGCCTCTGCATCTGCTTCAGGACACGGCACCAACGGTACATCTCCGTCGGCGTCGGCACCACAGGGGTTATCGGTCACCTCAACCTGTGCGCCTGCGGAGCCCACGAGAGCGGTCGAAAGGAAAAGGGCGCTCATCAGGGGCACGATCGTCTTCTTAAGCATTGGTTTCTCCTTTGCTTGTGAACGTCAATGGACAGTGCGACCGGTAAAGGCGCTGGCTGCCATCATCACATTCGAAGGGAAAATGCTTTCGACCGGAGGATGTTCCAATTTTTCGATCACATATTTTTCAGAACGGTTTATGGCCGGGGATCAATAAGACCCAACGGGTGTCGTCGCGGGCTACGGGATCGCTTTTTTTGGCATTCCCCTGAAATTATTGACAGGTGCCCAGAACCGGGCACCTGGCTGCCCGAGCTATATCGCTTCGGCCAAACGTTTTGTGTTGACCAGCCTGCTGACCACATTCTCGATGATCTTGTGCCCTGCGTCCTGGTCTAGCGACATGATGGACTCAGGGTGAAACTGCACCGCTGCTATCGGCTCGTTTTCATGTTCGATCGCCATGACGACACCGTCATTGGTCTCCGCCGTGACACGAATGTCGCCGGGCAATGTGTCGCGTTTGGCAAACAGGGAGTGATAGCGACCGACGATGACCGGTGCGTTGAGTCCCTCGAACAGGAGGGAATTGCCGGAAAGGATGATCGGAGAAGGTTTGCCGTGCACCGGAATGTCCAGCTGGCCGAGCTCGGCGCCGAAATATTCGCACAGCGCCTGCAGTCCCAGGCAAACGCCGAAAATCGGCAGGGCGCGGGACCTTGCGCGGCCGATGGTTGCCGCGCAGTCGAAGTCTTTCGGATTGCCCGGGCCAGGTGACAGGACCACGAGGTCGGGATCGACGTCGTGAAAGACGTGATCGGCCACCGGCGTCCGGTAGGTGACCACGTCGGCGCCGGTCTGGCGGAAGTAGTTGGCAAGCGTGTGCACGAAGCTGTCTTCATGGTCGACGAGCAGGATTTTCAGGCCCTTGCCCGGCTTTCTTTCCTCGCTTTTTTCGGCACTCCTGGTGGCAAGTCCGGCTTCGCGCACGGCGGCCCGCATGGCCTCCGCCTTCAGTTCCGTTTCCGCCTCTTCCTCTTCCGGAACACTGTCATAGAGCAACGTCGCGCCGGCACGTATCTGCGCCATGCCATCCTTGATGCGCACGGTCCTGAGAGTCAGCCCGGTGTTCATGTCGCCATTGAAGAGCACTGCGCCGATCGCACCGCCATACCAGGCGCGCGGCGACTTTTCGTGATCCTCGATGAACTGCATTGCCCACCGCTTGGGCGCGCCGGTCACCGTGACCGCCCAAGTGTGCGACAGGAAGGCATCCAGTGCATCCATCTCCTCAAGCAGAATGCCCTCGATGTGATCCACGGTGTGGATGAGACGGGAATACATTTCGATCTGGCGGCGGCCGATCACCTTGACCGAGCCCGGCTCGCAGACGCGGCTCTTGTCGTTGCGGTCAACATCGGAGCACATGGTCAGTTCCGCCTCGTCCTTGGCGGAGTTCAAAAGCTTGCGGATCTGCGCTTCATCCTCGATCGCATTCCGGCCGCGGCGGATCGTGCCGGAGATCGGACAGGTTTCAACGCGCCGCCCGCCTGTTACGCGCACATACATCTCCGGCGAAGCGCCGACCAGGTATTCGTTGTTGCCGAGATTGAAGAAGAAGGAATAGGGGGAGGGGTTGATCTGGGCCAGCCGCCGGCAGACCGCCGAGGGGGGATTGGCGCAGGGTTCGTAGAATGTCTGGCCGGGAACGGTTTCGAACAGATCGCCCCGGCGGAAATAGTCCTTGGCCTTCTCCACGAGCTTGGCGTACTCGCCCGGCTCATGATCGCCCCGGCCCGGATCCTGATTGGCGGGCGTATATTGGCGTTTTTCTCCGTCCCGTTCCATGTCCTTGGTGGTGACACCGTTCACTACGAAATCGTACTCCAGCACATAGGCGCGCTTGCCGTGGTGATCGACGATCAGGATTTCATCGGGCAGAAACAGCACGACGTCGCGCTGGTCATCCGGGCGTTGAAGTTTCAGGTCGATCGGCTCGAACTGAAAGGCGACGTCATAACCGAACGCCCCATAGAGGCCGAGTTGATCATCGTCGCACGCAAAGAGGTCCTTCAGCGCACGGATGATGGAGAAGGTCGAGGGCTGGCGGGAGCGGTCTTCCTCATTGAAAAGCCGGTCCGGCTTTTTCACGGTCAGATTAATCTGCGTATCCGTGGCCTCAAAACCCTCCACATCCTGATGGGACTTCAAAGCCTCGGTGATCGCGGGAATGAGGACTTTGCCGCGCTCGTTCAGCGCCCTGATTTCGACACTCCGGTCGGCGGCTTCCAGAACCAGCGGCGGGTTGACCAGGGCCATGTCCCAGCGGGTGTACCGGCCGGGATACTCATAGGACGAGGCCAGAACGGCACCGCGCTCCGCATCCAACCGGTCGATCCACTCGGAAGTGCCGGTTTCATAGACGGAAGGGCGCGACGTGCGCAGGATCGTGATCCCGCCGTTGGTTTCAAAGGTCTGGTTTGCCAGCACCGGCATGATCCTTCTGTTCCCGTTCTGATGGCTGCCTGATGGTATGGCGGCCTTATAAAGCACCAAGGCCGCCAGCGGTATCCCGCGGCGGCCTTTGGTTTGATCTTTGAACCCCTTAGAGCATGACTGATCGCTGGCCGCCTATTTCGCGCCGCACCACCACCAGGCTGTCTTCAGGGTCATTTTCATGAAAGGATGGATAGCGGATGTCGAAGGGGAAGGCAACGACATTGTTGGCTGAAGGAAAGGCATTCCCGGCTGTTTCGGAGCGACTTAATGACGCCAGTCATCGAGGGCGTATTTTTTCATTATCAGACGAAGGCTTCCGTTCGCTCTCAAGTCCCGCATTCCGGTGCTCAGCATTTGTGCCAGGCGCGTCGATGCCGGATTGCCGGGAGAAAAGGCGGCGTAGATGTGTTCTCTGGAAAAGGTCTTGGCTAGTCGAAACTCCTTGTCCAGCCCCAGCTCCCTGGCAGTGTGGCGGAAGACACCGACGTCCTCCACGATCATGTCGATCCGCCCGACTTTGAGCTGGAGCATGTTGATTTTCAACGGATGTTCGCCGCCGGCATAGGTCGGATGCGCTTGCAATCTGATGTGTCTCTCCAGCTCCTCGCCATAGGCGTAGTCGCGGATCAGGCCGATGCGCTTGTCCTTGAGCGAGGCCTCGGAGGTGTATTGCCAGCTGGAGGACTTCGGCACGAAAATGCCGATCTCCGTTTCTCCCTGAGGCTCCGCCGGAAATACGAAATCCGGTGCATCGCCTTTCAGCGCACCCAGGACCGCGTCAAATCGGCCGGATCGCGCGTAGAGCAGTGCGCGCGACCAATTCACGTTCACATAGCGCACGTCATAGCCTTTCGGCTCCAGAATCGCTTCGACGATTTCCACCATGTAGCCGGGCCGCTCGGAGCCTGGGGCGCAGTTGACCGGACACCAGCTATCCGCCGCGAAGGTAATTGTTTTTGCTTCAGCCTGTTGTTGAGTGAAGAGAAAACTTGCGCAGACAATGCCAAGAATTCCGAATCGTAACCGCACCACGTATATCCTCTTTAGTTGTGTCCATGTTGATTTGGGTCGGCATCATAACGGGGAAATATTGGAATTCTATCCACCTTCGGTAGCAACTCTCATTCGTGTAATGGATACATTCTTGATCATTGCCAAGCAGAAAACTGTCGGCTTTTGCGCAGCAATGTTTGAAGAGGGCGCACCGCGGAGGCACGGGGGAGGGCAAGCGGATTCCTCCCGGCTCGCTCAGGCACCATTCATTAGTCTTTCTGGACACCTAAAAAACGGATGCCGCGCGAGGGGGCCGCATTTTCAGAAATGGCCTTAAGGTCCTTCGCGTTTGAAACAATGGTTCGGGACCGCTCAAGCGGTTAAGCTGCCGGCAGTTTCGCAGGTTGCAAACTTCCCCCACCGAAAGGCTGCCGATGGTCCAGACGCTGTTGCTCAAAAACGCCGACATGCTCGTCACGATGGATGGTACACGCCGCGAGATTCCAGGGGGCGGGCTCTATGCGGAAGATGGCGTCATCAAGCGCGTCGGTCTTTCAGGCGAATTGCCGGAAACGGCCGACAATGTGATCGATGCCCGCGGGCAAATCGTTTTGCCGGGCTTCGTGAATACGCACCATCACCTCAACCAGACGCTTACCCGCAATCTGCCGGCGGCGCAGAACAACAATCTGTTTGCCTGGCTGCAGGCCCATTACCGGATCTGGGCAAGAACCAATCCCGAGGCCTCTCGGGCGAGCACGCTGATCGGTCTGGCGGAACTGGCTTTGTCCGGCTGCACCACCGTTTTCGACCACACCTACCTCTTTCAGAGCGGCAACAAGGTCGACTACCAGATCGAAGCGGCGAAGGAACTTGGCGTGCGGTTTCACGCAAGTCGCGGCTCCATGTCCCTGGGCGTCAGCAAGGGCGGTCTGCCGCCGGACGAGTGTGTGGAGGACGAAGAGGAAATCCTGAAGGACAGCATTCGGGTAATCGACCGCTATCACGACGCGTCCTTCGCCGCGATGACCCGGATCGTCGTTGCGCCCTGTTCGCCGTTCTCCGTCTCGGAAAACCTCCTGCGCGAAAGCGCGCGGCTGGCACGCGACAAGGGAGTGATGCTGCACACCCATCTTTGTGAGACCTACGACGAAGAGCGCTACACGCTTGAACACTTCGGCAAGCGGCCGGTGGAATGGATGGAGGGGCTGGAGTGGACCGGTCCCGACGTCTGGTTCGCCCATGCCGTTCACGTGGATGATGATGAAATCAAGCTCTTTGCCAGAACTGGATGCGGGGCGGCCCACTGTCCCTGTTCCAACATGCGGCTCGCCTCCGGCATTGCGCCGGTGAAGAAATACATGGCGGCCGGCGTGAAAGTCGGGCTTGGCGTGGACGGGTCGGCAAGCAATGACAGCTCCAACATGCTGCTGGAGGTCCGCCAGGCAATGTTGCTCGCACGCCTGCAACTTGGCCTCCTGCCGCCGGAGGGCCCGCGCAGGCATGCCTTGCTTCCGCCTTCGCACCCCTTGCGCGCCGGGGAATGGATGACCGCCAGGGAGGCGCTGGAACTGGCGACGATTGGAGGCGCTTCAGTGCTGGGACGGGACGATATAGGCTCTTTGGAAACAGGCAAGTGCGCCGATTTCTTCACGCTGGATCTGAATACGGTCCAATTCGCCGGCGCGCTGCACGATCCCGTCGCGGCCGTTGTTTTCTGCGCTCCGCAAAAGGTCGAAACCACGGTCGTGGGCGGGCGCGTGGTCGTCGATGGCGGCGAGATCGTTACGATGGATATGGCACCGGTTGTTGAAGCGCATAACCGCCTGAGCCTGGCCCTCACATCGGAAATCTGAACTCCGGGCCTTCACGGCCAAAGCGTGTCAATCGTCTGCGCATCATAATGCCGTGACCCGCCATTCCCCGGCGAACCGGGTAGCGGTGGTGGCTGTGCCCTCAGTCGGTTCAGCCTCGAGCCTCCCGCCATCGAGAGCGGAGAACTTCTTGGCTTTGACCTCGAGAAGCTCGATCTCGAATTTCAGCGTTGCGTCGGGCGGAATGATCCCTCCGGCGCCCCGGGAACCGTAGGCCATGTCCGGCGGGATGATCAGTTCGCGCTTGCCGCCGACCTGCATGCCTTCAACCCCCTTTTCCCAGCCGGGGATGACTTTGCGCTCGCCCAGGGTGAAGGAAAAGGGTTCTCCGCGGTCGAGACTGGAATCGAACTTGGTGCCGTCCATCAGCCAGCCGGTATAGTGCACCACCACCGTTTCGCCGACATTGGCCTCCTCGCCAATGCCCTTTTCAATGTCCCGTATCTGCAACTCATCCTGAGCGACCGCGGGCATGATGAGCACCGCCGAAACCAGGATGCCCGAAATCCACTTAATCATTGCGCTTCTTCCTGTTCTTGCCGGAATGCAGCCTAGCCTGAAAATCGGTGATCGGCGGGCGAATTGCAACTCAAGGCAATTTGACCTGCTCGAGTGGGAAACAATGGAACTTTTCCGTCTGCCGGGGAGGCTGGCACGCAATGATCGCCGTTCATGGTTTTCCGGAGCCGACGAATTGCATCACGGCGTCTTTTTCTCGTTCGCGGCGCGTATAAGTTTTTCCAGAAGCCTGGAGAGCTGCAACTGTTCCTTTTCCGACAGGCCGTCGACAGCTTCATGCTGGGTGTTGATATAGTCCGGCATCTTGCTCTTGATCAGATCAAGACCTTTTCCGGTCAGGCAGACGGTGAGCGCCCTGCGATCATCGGGGTTGGGGCATCGCTCGACCAGGCCGGCCTTCTCAAGCTTGTCCAGCCGGGCCGTCATGCCGCCCGAACTCATCATGGTGGTGCGGTAAAGCTCGGTCGGGGACAGCTTATAAGGCGGACCCGAGCGCACAAGGGTGGCAAGCACGTCGAACTCGCCGAATTTCAGGCCGATATCCGCATAGGAAGGCACCAGATAGTCCCGGCTCATGACATGTGCGGCTTCGTTCAGCCGTCCGAGCAGCACCATAGGCTGCAGTTTGTCGGCAAGTTCGGGCATTTCCTTCTGCCATTGCCGGCGGGCCCGTTCGGCGCGGTCGACCAGGATATCCTCAGGATCGCCGAATAGATGCTTCTGCGGGCTCTTCGATTGCGTAGTCATGACGGGTCCCCCGAAAGCGCACCTGTGTACCGAATTCATCTAAGTCTCAGGAAAAATTCGAGTTTTCAACAGAGTTGCGATCAGAATCCTCCGATCTTTGCTCCTGGAAGTCAACACTTTGCAAGAATCTTTTAGAAAAGTATCTTGAAATAAAGATACTTATGATTATGTTTCGTTCACACCGGGGGAGCCGGGCACGAGCGCCCGCAAAACGGAAGGAAAATCTGATGTCGGACATGAGCAGACCCAACCTGCAACCGGCGAAGCCGGCCGCCGTGCACGCGCCCACGCCTATGAACAAAAAAGGCGCAGAGATGTTCGAGCAGCCGCTCGTCCTGTTGCTCGTCGTCGGCGGGTTCCTGGCGGTTTCCACCGTGATTGCCAAGGCGGCTCCGGCCATTGGCTGGCATCCCCTGGCGCTGTTGCAATGGTCCGTTCTCGGCGGAGCGATCGGCCTTTTCGCCCTGACGCGGCTCTGGGGGCGCAAGGGTGAGCAGGTCGCGAAGCCTGCGGCGGCCGGCGATCGGAAGCGCTTCGCGATCTATCTGATTTTCAGCGGGTTACTGTTCATAGCCCCCAACATGATTGCCGTCGTTGCCGCGTCAAAGGTCGGCGCAGGCTTCGTTTCCCTGAGCTACGCCTTCCCGCTGGTGCTGACATACGCAATCGCGGTCATCCTGCGGCTGGAACGGTTTCAACTCTTGAGGGGCACCGGTGTCCTGTTCGGCCTGGTGGGCGGCGTTCTTCTGGCAGTCTCGGGCTCTAAGCTTTCGGTTGAAGCATCCTGGTGGAGCATTTTTGCGCTGTCCATTCCTGTGTTTCTGGCAACGGGAAATATCTATCGGACCCTCAAATGGCCCAAAGGCGCCACGCCGGTCGACCTGGCCCTGGGGATGATGGCAACCGGGTTTCTGGCGCTGGCCATATTCACCGCGGCCATTGGCATTCCCGTTGTTCCCTCAGGCTGGAGCCCGGAGGCGGTCGGACTGCTGGCCGCCCAAATGGCCATCTTCGCCCTTCAATACGGTCTCTATTTCCGTCTTCAGCAAACGGCCGGACCGGTGTATCTCAGCCAGATCGGCTCCGTCGCTGCGGTTATCGGTCTTGGGCTGGGCTTTCTGGTCTTTGGCGAGATTCCCAATGCCGCAAAGCTTGCCGCCGTTGCCAGCGTCGGTGCGGGCATCGTTCTGGTCACATTGGGGCGTGTGAAGGCGTGATAAGACCGGGTTGGCTTGTTCAATGAGAACGGTGGTCTCAAATTTCAACCGACGGCCATGAGAGAAACGTTTCTCGATCAAAGTGAGCCGAGAAATCTTTCTTCTGCCCGGCAGGGTTGTTTGACAGATGCTCAACCGGTCGGCTACCAGCGATAAATTCTCAACTACGCAGAGCCGGCCTCATGCTGTTCGATATCAACAAGACAAATTACAAATACAGGGAAAACTTCGACGAGTTTCCCGATATCGAAAAGCACTCCTTCCAGTTCACGAAATGCACGTGTGGCGCCACTGAATCGATTGTCGTTTCCACTGTGTCGCGCCACAGGAATTTTCTTCCTGTCGTTGCTTGCACTAAGTGCGGCACGTTGCGCGCAAATCCCTATTTTACGGAAGAGACCGCCTCGCATTATTACCGGAATGTGTACGGGAACACACACCGGCGTGGCAGGCCCCCAAAGGAGCTTTTTGAGGAACAGCGCAGAAAGTCAATCGCGCCGTTTCTGTCGGACGTAGTGGAAGATTTCGACAGCGTTCTGGACTATGGCGGCGGGGCAGGCGGTCGGACAGCAGACTTTCTGACCGCGGGAAAACCGGTTTCTCTCCACGAAGTTGAGAGCAACTACAGCCAGTACGCCTACGACAACGGCATTCTTCCCTACGATAAAGAGAAGAAATACGATCTCGTCGTCGTTTCGCACGTGATCGAACACATGATCGATCCGGTCAGGCAGATCAACGAGATCATTTCACAGTGCTGCCGTCCGGATGGCCTGCTGCTGGTTGCAACGCCCATTATCGACCGTCAACCGGCCCGGCAGTGGCTGCAGCACTTCCACATCGCCCACAAATACTACTTCACTCATGACGCCCTGATCGGCCTCATGGCGGGCCTTGGGGGCAAGCTGGTAAAATATAACGGCAATGATTCCTTTCTGTTCAGATTGGGCGCCGAGACGGACGCCGACGCCATAGGACAGCTCTATGCGCGAAGCGCCGAAAGGATCAGGAAGGCCATCGAAGCCGAACTCAGGCCCTCAAGAAGGAGCTTGCTGAGTTTCTTCAGGTTCTGGCGCCCTCATTCCCACAGCCAGGCAGCGCCGCGAACGCCGGAACTGTCGCCGTGAAAGGCCTTGCGGATCGGCGTGTCGAACCTGTCTGAGAAGATGTAGGGCAGCATCGCCGGCGGAAGGTCGTCGTAGAGCTCGTCGATATTCGACATGCCGCCGCCAAGCACGAATACGTCCGGGTCCAGGAGGTTTGCAGACATGGCAAGCGCGCGGGCAAGGCGGCTCACATAAGCTGTATAAACCTCATTGGCGACCGCATTCCCGGAGCGCTTCAGCGCCATGATCTCGTGCCCTTTGAGAAGCGTCCCGGTCCGTTCCTGGTAGTCGAGCTGAAAGCCGGTGCCCGAACACCAGCGATCGATCACGCCCTTGTGGCCGATCCAGCTGTCGGGACCCGGAAACTCTTCCGGCTTGAGCCAAGGGACCGAGATTGCACCCCATTCGCCGCCGATCCCGTTTGCGCCCAGATGGGCCTTCGCGTCGATCGCGATTCCCGACCCGCAGCCGGTGCCGATGATGATGGCATGCACCACGTGGGCTCCGGCTCCGGCACCGTCGGTTGCCTCGGAGACCGCCAGGCAGTTCGCATCGTTTTGAATACGCACCTGCCGGCCGAGGACCCTCTCCAGGTCCTTGTCCAGCGGCTTGCCGTTCATCCAGGTGGAATTCGCGTTCTTGACGAGACCGGTCTTCGGTGAGAGGGAGCCGGGAATGCCGAGACCGAGCGTGCCGCTCTGGCCGGTTGCCCGTTCGGCAGCCTCCACCAGCTGCTTGACCGCAAGCAGACAGCCTTCGTAGTCGTTCCGGGGCGTGTCGAGACGCTGCCTGAACAGCTCTTTTCCCTCGTTGGAAAGAGCAATGATCTCGATCTTCGTACCACCCCAATCAATTCCGAGCCGCATCCTCATCCCACCCGTTTCGGCAATTCGAAAGCGGCCGACTGACCCTCTTCGAATTCGTTCGTCTGCTTGCCGTAGCTTTTGAACTTTCTCAGGATATCCGCCATCTCGGCGGCATCCAGAATGACCGGCTCCCCCAGTGCCAGAGCGGAAAGGTATTGATCCGCCAGATCTTCAATTCCCTCGGCGACGGCCAGGGCCTTTTGCAGCGTCGGTCCGCCCGCAATCTGCCCGTGATTGGCGAGGAGGCAGGCGTTGCGATCCCCCAGTGCCGCGATCATTGCGTCCGAAAGGGCCCTGGTCCCGAAGCTGGCATAATCCGCGCACTCGATCCGGTCGCCGCCGGCCAGCGCCACCATATAGTGAAAGGCGGGAATGCCCTTGCGATGGCAGGCAAGTGCGGTCGCCCGCGGGCTGTGGCAATGGACGACGGCTCCGCAAGCCGGTTTCGCCAGATAGAAATCCAGATGCATCCGCCATTCTGAAGAAGGCAGGATATCGCCCCGGTAACAGCCTTCCAGATCCAGCGCGACGATCCTGTCTTCGCTCAGGACTTCATAGGGCGTGCCCGAAGGTGTCAGCAGGAACCCGGAACTGGTGCGCGCGCTGACATTGCCGGAAGTTCCCTTTGTCAGTCCGAGCCGGGTAAACGCGCGCGCGGTTTCGATGATTTCGCGGCGCAGCTCCGCACTGTCGTCTGGAAAGAGAGGTTTTTCGGGCATTTGTGTTTTCACAGGTCAAAACTTTGGAAGCCGGATCCGACAGATCACGGAACAGGCGCCTAGATGACAGACATCCGGCTGTGTTTTCAAGAGACTGGCCGGATAAAACCTGAGGAGCGGAGCGGAAAGGGCTTGAACGGCGGACTTTCCCACGCCCCTCGTTTTGAAGATGCCGGAATCTCGCGGTCTACCGGTCGGGAAGGGGAATAAAGTCTTCCGCATCCCCCGGCACCGTGTCGAACCGGCCCAGGCGCCAGTCTTCCTTGGCCTGCTCGATACGCTCCTTTGAGGAAGAGACGAAGTTCCACCAGATGTAGCGGCGGCCGTCCATCGGCGCGCCGCCGAGGACAACGAACCGGGCCGGATCGGGCGAGGTGTTCTCGATCACCAGATGGTCTCCCGGTTTGAAGACCAGCAGCTGCGCCGGATCGAAGCTTTGCCCGGCAATGCTGATGCGGCCGGAAACCGTATAAAGGCCGCGCTCTTCCCAACCGGCGTCGAGAGGAACCTTCGCGCCCGGTTCGAGAGAGATGTCGGCGTAAAACAGCTCCGAAGCCGTAGTGACCGGCGCCTTGTGACCGTAGAGCTCGCCGGCGATCAGTTTGACAGAGGCGCCCTTGTCGGCGAATTGCGGTTGTTCCTCCGTGCCGAAATGCTGGAAGGCCGGCGCGCCTTCTTCCAGGTGTTTGGGCAGCGCGACCCAGCTCTGTAGGCCGAAGAGCGGACGAGTCGAAAGCTTGCGCTCCGCCCGCTCACGCTCTGAATGGACAATGCCCTTGCCGGCACTCATCCAGTTGAGGGCGCCCGGCGCAATGGCGATTTCCGTGCCGAGGCTGTCGCGATGATAGAGCTCGCCCTCGAAAAGGTAGGTCACGGTTGCCAGGCCGATATGCGGGTGCGGGCGCACGTCAATGCCGCCGCCGACCAGAAGCTCGGCCGGTCCCATCTGATCGAAGAAGATAAACGGGCCCACCATCCGGCGCCTTGCCGAGGGCAGCGCGCGGCGCACGGAAAAGCCGCCGAGATCCGACGTTCTTGGAACGATAATGGTCTCGATCGGGTCACAGCTTGCAGCGTTCCCCGGAATGGGATCCGGACAATTCAACCAGCTCATCTGCCTCTCCTCGACTTGTATTTGACTTCATTAGATTGGGTGGAACGGCAGGAGATGTCCATTGAACAGTCCGTTTCCGGCTTCCCATTCGCGTTGGACGGAGGTGACCCATCGCGAGCCGCCGCATCATCTGACCGTCTACCGGCTGCAGAGCCGTGCAGAGGTCGGGGCTTTTCTGGCCGGCTTGAGTCCCTAGATATGGAGAGAGGCCGCCGGATCACCCGGCAATGGCACCTTGACAGGTTGCTTGCACTGGCGGCACAAGGTGATTTCACCCGGGGTGCCCCGAAAGGGGCTGAGATACTGCTGGGCGCGATCCGGTCGTGCAGCGCAGGGACCCGAAGAACCTGATCCAGGTCATGCTGGCGAAGGGATGGTGTTTGCCAGAACCGGCAGGTCCCCGACACGGGCGCACGGTCACACCTCATCCCGCACCGGTATGACGAAGCCAGGCAAAGCGTCGAGTGACTTTGCGGGAGATATCCGGAGTGCATACAGCCCGACTTCTGACATTTGCCCGTGCGGCGGCCCGGCCCGCGACCGCTAGAGGCATTTCATGAGAGTGCTGATCCGGGGCGCTGGAGTGGCCGGGCTGACGCTGGCCCGGGAACTCTCCAGGCGCGGTGCGAAAGTCATTGTGGTCGAGAAAAACAAGGACCTTGGCGGCAGCGCTTCCTGGCTCGCCGGTGGCATGCTGGCGCCCTGGTGCGAGCGAGAAAACGCGGAAGAGGACGTACTCACATACGGCAAGACGTCCTTGGACTGGTGGTCGGATGCCGTGCCCGGTCACGTCGTGCGGCACGGAACGCTTGTGGTGGCGCCGCCGCGCGATACGGCCGAGCTCGGCCGGTTCGCGGCTCGCACCACCGGTCACAACTGGCTGGACGGACACGGTATCGCGGCGCTGGAACCGGATCTGGAGGGGCGGTTTTCAAAGGCGCTGTTCTTTCCGGGCGAAGCGCATCTCGACCCGAGAAGAGCCCTGAGCTGCCTTAAGGCGAAGCTGGTCGAAAGAGGTGTCCGGTTTATCTTCGACGGAGAGGCGGCCTCGATCGCTGCCGATTTCACCGCCGATTGTACGGGCATGGCTGCAAGGGACCCGGATCTGCGAGGCGTTCGAGGGGAAATGCTGATCCTGCATGCGCCCGACGTTGCGCTGTCCCGTCCCGTGCGTTTTCTGCATCCGCGCATTCCCGTTTACGTGGTGCCGCGGGAGGGAAATCATTTCATGGTCGGGGCGACCATGATCGAAAGCGACGATACCGGACCGATCAGTGCCCGTTCCGCAATGGAACTGCTCAACGCTGCCTACAGTCTCCACCCGGCCTTTGCCGAGGCAAAGATCGTAGAGACGGGAACCGGCGTTCGTCCGGCCTATTCCGACAATCTGCCGCGCATTGTCCGGTCGGGACGGACATTGTCGCTCAACGGTCTTTACCGGCACGGCTTCCTGCTGTCGCCCCATTATGCCGAAGAGGCCACCAATCAGATCCTTTCTTTCTCAAAGGAGAACGACCTTGAAGCTCACCATTAACGGCCAGGAGCAGGAAGTTTCCAGCGAGACGCTGGCCGCATTGCTCGACGAACTGGCCTACGATCACGAGTTTCTGGCCACAGCCCGCAACAGCGACCTTGTTGCCGCGGAAGACAGGGCAGATTGCCCGCTGGCGGAAGGTGACCGGATCGAGATTCTGTCGCCGATGCAGGGAGGCTGAGCGCCATGGTTGAATTCTACGGCGAGAAAGTCTCCTCGCGCTTTTTGCTCGGCACAGCGCAGTATCCGTCGCCGAAAGTTCTGGCGGATGCGGTAAGGGGCTCGGGGGCCGAAATCCTGACCGTTTCGCTGCGCCGGGAAACGGCGGGAAACGGGGCCGGCGGCAAGTTCTGGGAGCTCATCCGCGAATTGAATGTGCGGGTGCTGCCGAATACCGCCGGATGCCACTCCGCAAAGGAGGCCGTCACAACCGCCAAAATGGCGCGGGAGCTGTTCGGGACCGACTGGATCAAGCTGGAAGTCATCGGACATCACGACAGCCTGCAGCCCGACGTCTTCGCGCTCGTCGAAGCCGCTCGCATTCTGACGGAAGACGGTTTCAAGGTGTTTCCCTATACGACGGAAGACATCATCGTCGGCGAAAAGCTGCTGGAGGCTGGCTGCCAGGTGCTGATGCCGTGGTGCGCGCCGATCGGTTCGGCAAGAGGCCCGGTGAATCCGGATGCCTTGAGGGCTTACCGGGCGCATTTTCCCGGCATTCCCCTTGTGGTCGACGCGGGTCTGGGCAGGCCCTCGCATGCGGCGCAGGTTCTGGAACTGGGCTTCGACGCGGTGCTGCTGAACACGGCCGTTGCGAAGGCCGGCAATCCGGTTGTGATGGCGGAAGCCTTTGCCAGAGCCATCGAGGCCGGCCGTCTTGCCTATGAAGCGCAACCGCTCGAGCCGCGCGACATGGCAGTCCCTTCCACCCCTGTTATCGGCATGGCGGTATTTGAATGAAACTCGACCCGTTTTACCTGATCGTCGACAGCTCCGAATGGATCTCACGGCTGATACCGCTCGGCGTCAAGCTTGTGCAACTGCGGATCAAGGACAAGCCGGAGGCTGAGCTCCGCAAGGAAATCGCCGCGTCCAGAACGATCTGCGAAGACCATGGCTGCCAGCTTGTCGTCAACGACTACTGGCAGCTCGCCATCGACGAAGGCTGCGACTTCGTCCATCTCGGCCAGGAAGACCTTGCGGATGCCGATACCGGTGCGATCCGAAAAGCCGGCCTTCGTCTGGGCGTGTCGACCCATGACGGAGACGAACTGGACGCCGCGCTTGCCGCCTGTCCGGACTACGTCGCGCTGGGCCCGGTCTATCCGACCGTTCTGAAAAAGATGAAATGGGCGCCGCAGGGCGTCGAGAAGATCGGCAAATGGAAGCGCGCGGTCGGCGGTCTGCCGCTCGTCGCCATAGGCGGCCTCAAGCCGGAACGGCTGCCGGGCGTCTTCGAAAACGGCGCGGACAGTGCCGCCGTCGTCACCGACATTACGCTCAATCCGGATCCGGAATCCCGGACGAGGGAGTGGATTTCCGCAACGCAGAAGTGGCGGTAGGGGCAGGGGCTGAAGGGCCCCCTGCGATCGTGGCCCTATCCGAACATCATACGGTCTTGCGCGACCTGGTCGCGCAGGAAATCCTGGACCGCTGCCACATTGCGCAAGGGGCGCGAGCTTTCGTGGGTGACCATCCAATAGGCGCGGCGGAGCTTGATGTCAGGCATGACAGGCACAAGGAGCGGGTGCGCGCGCGCGATGAAATCGTGCAGGATACCGATGCCTGCGCCTGCGCGAACGGCTTCGGTCTGGCCAAGCGCGGAAGCGATCTCGAACCGGGCCGACCAGTCCCTGGTGATCTCCGTGCCGTAATTGAGCGAGGGGGAATAGACAAGATCTTCCACGTACCCGATCAGATCGTGTGCGCTTAAATCGCCTGGCTGTTCAGGCATGCCGCGTTTTTCCAGATAGCCTTTCGAGGCATAGAGGCCGAGCGCATAATCCACCAGCTTGCCGGCCACGAGACGGCCGGTGTCCGGACGGTCGATCGTCACCGCTATGTCCGCTTCGCGTCTGGACAGCGAGAAGGAGCGCGGGACCGGCACCAGCTGGACCGTAAGGCCCGGGTGTCTTTCGGTCAGCTTTCCAAGGCGCGGCGCAAGATAGGCAACGCCGAAGCCGTCCGGTGCTCCGATGCGGACCGTGCCGCTGACGCCGGGGGTGTCGCCGCCCAGGTCCGCCTCCGCCGCAACGGCCTCCGCTTCCATCCGCTCCGCCCGCTCGAAAAACCGGCTGCCGCCTTCGGTCAAAATGCAGCCGGATGTGGAACGGTCGAAGAGACGTGTCCCGAGGCTCTCTTCCAGAGCTGTCAGCCGGCGGGCGACCGTTGCGTGGTTCACGCCAAGCCGCCGTGCCGCGGCAAGGATCTGACCGGTGCGGGCAATGGCGAGAAAAATGCGAATGTCGTCCCAGTTCATGCTGTTGGGTTCCCTAATCAGAGAAGAGCCGGATCGCTCACTCCGCAACGCTCGGTCCCGCCGCCCTCATCAGGGATGACAACACGGGCCGTGTTTGAGAAGCTGAGCGAAAATGATGTGCCATAACTATAAAAAATGCACAACGGCTCCGGAATACTGGAGCTTGTTTGTAGCAAAAATAAAAGTCAGAAAGGATGCAGTTTTGAATGCGGTCAGTCGATCCGTATTGCTCAGAGCTGATGGGAGAAACGCACATGCAGAAAATCGGTCATTTCATTGGCGGCAAGCACGTGGAGGGCACGTCCGGCCGCTACGCCGACGTCTACAATCCGGCAACCGGCGAAGTTCAGGCACAGGTGGCCCTGGCCAGCCAGGCCGAAATGGATGCCGCAATTGCCAATGCCGCGGCCGCACAGCCGGCCTGGGCGGCCACCAACCCGCAGCGCCGCGCTCGCGTGATGATGAAGTTCGTCGATCTTCTGAACCGCGACATGGACAAGCTCGCCGAAGCGCTTTCCCGTGAACACGGCAAAACGCTCCCGGACGCAAAGGGCGACGTGATCCGCGGCCTGGAAGTGGCCGAGTTCTGCATCGGTGCGCCGCATCTGCTCAAGGGTGAATTCACCGAAGGCGCGGGCCCGGGCATCGACATCTACTCAATGCGCCAGCCGCTTGGCGTCGTTGCCGGCATCACGCCGTTCAACTTCCCGGCCATGATCCCGATGTGGAAATTCTGCCCGGCGATCGCCTGCGGCAACTCCTTCATCCTGAAGCCGTCAGAGCGCGATCCGTCCGTGCCGATCATGCTGGCCGAACTTATGATCGAGGCCGGACTTCCCGCTGGTGTGCTGAACGTCGTCAACGGCGACAAGAGCGCGGTTGACGCGATCCTCGACGATGAAACTATTCAGGCCGTGGGCTTTGTCGGCTCCACGCCGATCGCGCAATATGTCTACTCGCGGGCAACCGCTTCCGGCAAGCGGGCGCAGTGCTTCGGCGGCGCCAAGAACCACATGATCATCATGCCGGACGCCGATATGGATCAGGCGGCCAACGCTCTGATCGGTGCCGGTTATGGTGCTGCCGGCGAACGCTGCATGGCCGTTTCGGTCGCGGTTCCCGTCGGCAAATCCACCGCCGATGCCCTGATCGAAAAGCTGACGCCGAAAATCGAAGCGCTGAAGATCGGCCCTTACACTGCCGGAGACGACGTCGATTTCGGTCCGCTGGTCACCAAGGAAGCCCTGGCCCGCGTCAAGGGTCTCGTCGACCAGGGCGTGAAGGCAGGTGCGACGCTCGTGGTCGACGGCCGCAACTTCTCCATGCAGGGCTACGAAAACGGCTACTTCATGGGCGGCTGTCTGTTCGACAACGTCACCAGGGACATGGAAATCTACAAGACCGAGATCTTCGGTCCGGTTCTGTCCGTTGTCCGCGCCGAAACCTATGAGGAAGCGATCGATCTGCCGCTCAGCCACGAATACGGCAACGGCACGGCAATCTTCACCCGCGATGGCGATACGGCCCGCGATTTCGCATCGCGCATCAATATCGGCATGGTCGGCATCAACGTGCCGATCCCGGTGCCGCTCGCCTACCATACCTTCGGCGGCTGGAAGAAGTCCGGCTTCGGTGACCTGAACCAGCACGGTCCGGACGGGTTCAAGTTCTACACCCGCACCAAAACCGTGACCTCCCGCTGGCCTTCGGGGCTCAAGGACAATGCCGAGTTCGTCATTCCGACGATGAAGTAAGCCGCCGCAGGACAAGCAAACGGCTCAGGCGCTCCCCGGTTCACACCGGGGAGCATATTTTGGCTTGTAAAATGATAAAAGATAGATTTTATCATTTATCATCTTTTGATTTAGGGAGAGATGGCAATGCCGCAGATTATACCGCCGGTTCTGGTGCTCGTGCTGGGACTGTTGATGATACCGACAACGTTACTGGTTCCGGGCGCGCCGATGATATCGGCGCCGTATCAATGGATCGGGCTGCCAATTGCGGCCGCCGGTCTGTTTGTCCTTATGAAAGCGCACCGGACGTTCCGACGGGAAAAGACTGAGATTCATACGTTCCGCCAACCGCGCAAGCTCGTCACGTCAGGGATTTATCGACTCTCCAGAAACCCCATGTATCTTGGGTTTCTGCTGCTCCTGACGGGGATAGCCATCTGCACGAATGAGGCGCTGAACCTGTTTTATGCGCTCGCGTTTCTTCTCGTATCGCATTTCTGGTACATCCCCATCGAGGAACGCAACGCCGCCGGAGTGTTCGGGGCCGCCTACGACGATTACCGAAGCCGTGTCCGAAGGTGGTTATAGAGATGCCGAGACCCAGGGCCGACAGCCGGAAGATACGGCAGACCTTGCTTGAGGCGGCGGAGAAGCGTCTCGCCAAATACGGATCGAGCCGTATCTCCGTGACGGAACTGGCTGCGGAATGCGGCATGTCGCAATCGAACGTCTACAGGTTCTTTCCCAACAAAGCAGCATTGATTGCAGCTCTTGCGGACCGATGGTTCGTTGATATTGAGGCCGAGCTACGCAAAGCCATTGACTCGGCAGACAACTGGCAGACCAAACTGCAGCAGTTTGTACTCGTCCAGCTTGCCCTGAAGTCATCCCGCTTCGATCAGGATCCCCAACTCTTTCGGACCTATCTCGCATTGGCGGAGAAACACCCTGAGCCGGTCCTTCTGCATGTGGCGCGCCTGGAAAACATGCTGACCGCAATCCTGTCGGCTGCGTTTGACCGCGAGTCCCTGGACGCGGCCAGGACGATTTTTGAAGACGCAACGCAGATGTTCAGGGACCCGTTTGCCATCGCCAGACTGCGGCCGCGATGTACACCGGAGCGTGCCCGACAAGTCATATCCATGGTAACAACGGAACTGGAGCGCCGGCTTGAGTGGGCTCCGTAGGCCGGGGTGTTGCCCGGCCTGCGGAGCCCCTGATGCAGGCTGTCAGGCGGCGTTCGCTTCGGCCTCGACCATCCGGTCGGCCCGGTAATGCGACATGGACACGAGCCCGTCGATTTCGGCCATCAGGGCGGCAAAGCCCGGATCCTTCATGACTTTCTCCGCGGCCGCTTTGGCAGAGCCGAGATCCCGCCACACGACCACGTCAGCGAACTGGCCGGCCTCGTCGTGAGATCTCGTAGGCCGTCCAGGAAATGAAACCCTCGTAGTGCTTGACGGTCTCTTGTGCGGCACGCCGGGCGATACGGGCTTTGTCAGCGTCTTTGACTTTGAAAATCACCAGTTCGAGGCAAGGCGTGTTCATGTTCATCTCCATGTTTTGAAAGGGAAAGTCCCGTTCCGCCTTCATTGCACACTGCTGCTGACAACCTGCTGTCAGCAGTCTTGCGGCGTGTTGCCGCCGGCTGTGAAAATGATAGGGGTCCGCCCGTACTGGCGCTTGGGTCATGGGCGGGGTAAGAGGGATGCGAAAGGCCGTGGCAATCTGCCACTTGCTTTCGCGAGGGAGGCGCGACATCACGAGCCAGATGAAGAATGGTGACACGTCAGCGATCGGCAGCTCCGGAATGACCGTCGGGTCGAAACCGTCAGACTGCCCGGGCATCGGTCAGCCGCAGGAAGAAGAATTGAGGGCGCTTCAGAGGTCCGGCCGCCTGCATGGCCTTTCCGACCTTTTGTGGATCCCGCAAGCCGGCCTGGTTTCCCTCGCGCTCGGCGCGTTGCTGGCCAGCGTTACCGGCGGTCAGGACAGCGACGCGGCACAATTGCTGATGTCCAACCCTGTCGTCTGGGCGATTGCCGGATTGCCTTTGCTCGCCCTGTTCAGAACATGGCTCCAGACGAGGGCCTTGAACATGGCTCGCCAGACGGCGCGCGCTATCCAGGGCCGGGCACGGGCGGAGGTATTGCGGGCCGCCGTTCAGCGTTCGCCCGCGGCCGCTTTTCCGTCCTCAGGCGTTTTTGCTGCCCAGCTTACCGAACAGGTCGACCTTCTCGGCCCCTATTACCGCAACTACGTCCCTCAACTGATACGCTTGAAGCTGGTGCCGTTCGGGATCGTGCTGGCAACGGCCGTTTTCAGCTGGCTCGCGGCCTTGATTCTGCTGGTCTGCGGGCCACTCATTCCGCTCTTCATGGCCCTGATCGGCATCCGGGCCAAGGCCGCCAGTGCAAACCAGCAGGAAGAGCTCACCCGGCTCAGCGGCCTTCTCATGGACCGGATCCGCGGCCTTGAGACCCTCATTCTGTTCGGTGCGGTCGAGCGCACGCAGGACGACATCCGTGACGCCGGGGAGCGGTTCCGGACCGGCACCATGCGCGTCCTGAAAATCGCCTTCCTCTCGTCCACGGTGCTTGAGCTCTTTTCCGCACTCGGCATTGCCTTTTCCGCGGTCTATGTCGGCTTTTCGCTGCTGGGCGACATTGAAGCAGGCAACTGGGGTGCCCCGCTCGGCTATTCCACCGGCCTCTTCATCCTGCTTTTGGCACCGGAGTTTTTTGCGCCGCTCAGGGCTTATGCCGCCGCCTATCACGATCGTGCCGGCGGGATCGCGGCTCAGGAAAAACTGGCCGCGCTGCTTGGGGAAATCACGGAGCAGGAGGCCGTCCCTGCCAGTCATGAACGCCCCGCTGCGTCGTGTAAGGCAGGTCTGGCTTCACCGCCCTCCATTCACATCGCCAAGGTGACACTTGAGCTCGGGGGACGGCGGATCTTCAGTGATCTGGATCTCTCCCTGGCCGCCGGGGAGACGGTTCTCCTGACGGGACCGAGCGGCAGCGGCAAGACGACCCTGATGGACTGCGTTCTCGGGTTTCACCGGCCGGTGATGGGCGAAGTCCGGGTCAATGACTTCGATGTGCAGGAGGTTGCCGCCTTCTTGCGCCGCAACGTGATCTGGCTCGGCCAGGCGCCGCGGCTGCACCACGGCAGCCTGAAGGCCAATCTGCTCAAAGGGGTAGAGAACCCGGGCGCGGTATCGGAGGACACACTCTGGGCTGCCCTTCGCCTGGCTGGCGCGGAAGGTCTGGTCCAGCGCTTGCCGAACGGGCTTGCAACGCCGCTTGGCGAAGACGGCTTTGGCCTTTCAGTGGGCGAGATCCGGCGCGTGGCGCTGGCCCGCGCCGCCATGCGCCAGCATGGCGGACTGCTTCTTGCGGATGAACCGACCGCTGGTCTGGATGAGGAAACCGCCGCGGATGTCATCAGAGGACTGAAAATCCTGGCGAAGGACCGGACGGCTCTGATTGCCACCCATGACCCGGCGGTCCTGGCGATCCCTGGCCGGCGGCTGGAGCTTTCCAGCCTGACGGCAATGGCAAGGGGAGAGGCCGTGTCATGAAGGCCGTATGGCAACTGGTTCTGGTCCAGCACCGTCACGACAGGCTCCATTTCTGGCTTGGCATCCTGGTCGCCATACTCCCGGCCGCTGCCGGTATCGCGCTGCTCGGCGTCTCCGGGTGGTTTATCACCGCCGCGGCCGTGGCGGGGCTTTCCGGAGCCTTTTTGAATATCTTCGCGCCGAGCGCAATCATTCGGGCGCTGGCGATCATCAGGACCGGCGGGCGCTACGGCGAGCGGATGCTGACCCATGACGCCACGTTCCGATTCCTGACCGCGCTCCGGAACAGGCTTTTCAAGGCCTATGTGGCCATCGGCACCCGTGGGCGCCGATCGGGCGTGCTGCTGAACCGGCTGACGATGGACATTGCCGAACTGGACAAGCTCTATCTGCGGCTGGTGGTTCCGCTTGCCCTTGCCTCGGTGGTTGCCCTCGGCCTCCTGTCGGTCTCGGCGGTGGTATCCCTTCCGGTTTTCCTGACTGGTCTGATTTTCCTGGGGGCTTGGGCCGCGCTTTCCTGGATTTCGTTTTCGCGCTCCGACAGGAAAGTGGCGCGGCGGGCGGATGCCGCGTCGGATGCGATGCGGCTCAGGGCCGCCGATCTTGCCGCCGGGCGCCGGGATCTCGCCATCTATGGCGGGTTGGACAAGGCGGCCGAGACGATCCTGGCGGCTGAACAACGGCTGACGGCGGCCGAAGAGGCCGAAGAGCGCCGGGCGACATGCCTGACCTCGGCCTCGGCATTCGTCGGACAGGCTTTTCTTGCCGCCTCGCTCGCTGTTTGCATCTGGGGAGCGGAAGCCGGCACGTTCAGCACACCCTTTGCCGTCGGTCTCGTCCTGGTCGTCGTCGCCCTGCCGGAACTGTTCTCGATGATTCTGCCGGGCCTAGCCCGGCTTCCCCGCATCAGCCTGGCAGCGGAAAGAGTGCGCGATCTCTTGTCCGCAGAGCCGCGGGATGCACGGTCCTCGACTTCTCACGATGCTTCCGGGCAGGTGCGACCGAATGCACCGAAGCTCTTGTTTGAGGACGTCACCTTTCGCTATCGCGGAGCGAAGCGGAACGTGCTTGACGACATCTCGCTGGAAGTCGGTGACGGAGAAGTGGTGGCGATTGCCGGTCGCAGCGGTTGCGGCAAAAGCACTGTCGCCGCACTGGCATCGCGCATGCTTTTGCCTGAGTGCGGCCGCATCCTGCTGAATGGCCGCGATATCCGGCAGCTCGACGAAACGGTTCTGCGCCGATCCGTCACGGTGCTCAGCCAGCGTCCGTATCTGTTTAACGACACCGTTTCCGCCAACTTGCGCATCGCCAGGCCCGCTGCGACCGACGCAGAGCTATGGATTGCACTGCAGCATGCTGCCTTGGCGGACCGGATTGCCGAAAGCGCTCAAGGCTTGCAAACCGTCCTGGGCGAAGGCGGGTTGGGGCTTTCCGGCGGCGAGCAACGCCGCCTGGCACTGGCACGTGCTTTTTTGACGTCGCCGGAGATTTTCATTCTCGACGAAATGACCGAAGGGCTGGACGGTGAAACCGCCTCCGACGTCCTTGCCCGGTTCCTCAAGCACCGGGGCAATTCTTCGGTCCTGATGATTGCCCACAAGCAGCAGGAGCTCAGGGCGGCGGATCGGATCCTGCATCTGCCGGAGCCGCGGACGCCCTGACTTTCGCCGGGCCGCGGGGCCCCGCCGTCCGCGCGCCGCCAATGCTGTTGCGATTTCCGGTTGTTGACTTCCATGTGTCGCATTGACCTTGCAGGATCGGTAGGCCACGATCCCGAATGTGAAGACTCACATGTCAGACCGGTTCACTCGTGTTTGTGGCTACAAATCCATATCTCTCCGCAGAGCCCGCCGGTTCGCTTACGGTCGGCGCCATGTGTGTTCGCTCACTCGGACCAACCTGCCTTCTTTTGAAAATTCATGAATGCAAGTTGATCGGTTTATTGGTCGGATAACTCCGCGTTGACCTGAACGCTGGATGCTCCGGCATCGTGCTCAAGCCGTCGGGCCGGCTTGAAAAGGGGGAATACGATGGAACTCGACGTCGTCGACCTGTCCCGGCTGCAGTTTGCCATGACAGCGCTCTACCATTTCCTGTTCGTGCCTTTGACGATCGGGCTTGCCGTTCTGCTTGCGACGATGGAAACGGTCTATGTGATAACCGGACGTGAAATCTGGAAGCGCATGGTCAAGTTCTGGGGCACGCTTTTCGGGATCAACTTTGTCCTGGGCGTTGCGACGGGTCTGACCATGGAGTTCCAGTTCGGCATGAACTGGGCCTATTTCAGCCAGTATGTCGGCGATGTATTCGGTGCGCCGTTGGCAATCGAAGGCCTGATGGCCTTCTTCCTGGAAGCGACGTTTGTCGGGCTCTTCTTTTTCGGCTGGGACAAGCTGTCCCGGCGCCAGCATCTGGCCGCCACGTGGGCGGTCGCTATCGGGACCAACCTTTCCGCCCTCTGGATTCTGATCGCCAACGGCTGGATGCAGCATCCGGTGGGCTCAGTGTTCAACCCGGACACCATGCGCATGGAAGTCTCCAGCTTCTATGACGTGCTGTTCAACCCGGTTGCCCAGGCGAAGTTCGTGCATACGGTCTCGGCCGGCTATGTGACCGCCGCAATGTTCATGCTGGGGGTTTCATCCTGGTATTTGCTGAAAGGCCGGCATCTGCAAATCGCAAAACGGTCCGTGGCGGTGGCTTCCGCCTTCGGTTTTGCTTCGGCCCTTTCGGTGGTCGTTCTCGGCGATGAGAGCGGGTATGAGGCAAACCTGAACCAGAAGATGAAACTCGCCGCCATAGAGGCCATGTGGGAGACCGAACCCGCACCGGCATCTTTCAACATCGTCGCCTGGCCGGACATGGAAAGCCGCAGCAACGTCTTCGCCATCGAAGTACCCTATGTGATGGGCCTCATCGCGACCAGGTCGCTGAACGAGGTCATTCCGGGCATCAAGGAACTGGTCGAGCAGTCCAGGGACCGCATCCGGCAGGGGGCGATCGCCTGGGACGCCCTGCAGAAGATCCGCAACAACGAGGAAGGTGCCGGCGAGGATGTCCGCGAAACCCTGCGGCAGAACGTCAACTCGCTTGGCTATGCCTATCTGCTGCTGCCCTATACCGACAATCCGATGGAAGCGACCACCGAGCAGGTGGACGCTGCGGCGTGGTCGACCGTGCCGGAGGTCCTGCCGATATTCTATTCCTTCCGGATCATGGTGGCCTGCGGCATGTTCTTCATCCTGTTCACCGCGGTGTTCTTCTACTATTCCTCCGCTGGAAAACTTGATTTCGTGAGGCAGCGCCGCCGCTGGTTCCTGCATATCGCGGTCCTCGCCATTCCCTTGCCCTGGATCGCCAGCGAGATGGGCTGGATCGTAGCGGAATACGGCCGCCAGCCCTGGATCATCGAGAGCATGCTGCCGACATCGCTTGGAGTTTCCAGCCTGTCGGTGGGGGAGATACTGCTCACTCTGATCGGTTTCGTCGCCCTTTACAGTGTGCTGCTCGTTATCGAGGTCGCGCTGCTGGTCAAATACATCAAGATCGGCCCGGAAGACGATGAACCGGCTGACGATCGCCCCACATCCACATCCCGGTCGGGTTCCCGTACGAATGCGGCTGCTGCGGAGTAAACACCATGGTTCTCTTCGAATTGATCGATTATTCGACACTCAAAATGATCTGGTGGTTGCTGCTCGGCGTGTTGCTGATCGCGTTTGCTGTGACGGGCGGTTTCGACATGGGGGTCGGTACTTTGCTTCCCTTCATTGCCGAGACCGATATTGAACGGCGTGTGGTGATCAACACCATCGGCCCGACCTGGGAAGGCAATCAAGTCTGGTTCATCCTCGGCGGCGGGGCGATTTTCGCAGCCTGGCCGCCGCTCTACGCCATCAGCTTCTCGGGATTCTATATGGCAATGTTCGTGGTGCTCGCAGCCATGATCCTGAGGCCCGTCGCCTTCAAGTACCGCTCGAAACGGCCGGATCCATCCTGGCGAACTACCTGGGACTGGGCGCTCTTCACCGGCTCCGTCGTACCGGCTCTCGTATTCGGCGTGGCGGTGGGCAACGTCCTGCTCGGCGTCCCGTTCAGGCTGGACCCGGACCTGCGCATGACCTACGAAGGCTCGTTCTTCTGGCTGTTTTCGCCGTTCGCGCTGCTGTGCGGTCTGCTTTCCGTCGTCATGCTGGTGATGCACGGCTCCGTGTGGCTGGTCATGCGGACCTCGGGCGACATCGCACGGCGGGCGCGGCGGTTCGGAACGGTTTCCGCACTTCTCGGCATCATCCTCTTCGCCCTCGGCGGTTATCTGGTCGCCGGCGGATATGTCGAGGGGTTCCGCATCACGTCGGAGATCGATCCCAACATGCAAGCCAATCCTCTGGCCAAACAGGCAATCGTGGAAGGCGGGGCCTGGATGCGCAACTATGCGGTTCACCCGGTCCTGTGGCTGGCGCCGGCGCTCGGCTTCATCGGCCTGTTCGGAACGCTGATCCTGCTTCAGACACGGATGGAAATGCTGATCTTCGCGTTCTCCAAGTCGGCGGTCCTCGGGATCATATCAACGGTCGGCGTATCGATGTTTCCGTTCATTCTGCCGTCTTCCGTCCAGCCGGAGGCAAGTCTCACGGTCTGGGATGCCGCGTCCACCCATCGGACACTGTTCAACATGCTGGTGGCGACGGCGATCTTCCTGCCGATCATCCTCGTCTACACGGCCTGGGTCTACAAGGTCCTTTGGGGCAGGGTGGATGAAGAGGCGATCGAGCGTGACGACCATACGGCCTACTGAGGAGACAAACTGATGTGGTACTTTGCCTGGGCCCTCGGCATGCCGCTGGCGTGCTGCCTGGCCATCCTGAACGCCATGTGGCTGGAAATGCGCTTCGATGACGAAAGCCGCGGTTCGGGAGAGAAGCGCTCCAGCTGACCGCGGGGCGGACCTGACGAAAGAACCCAGGACTGCAAGACCGGGGTTCGTGACTGTTCTGTGTAGCCGAAACGCCTAAGCGGCTTCGATTTTCGCTGCGCGCAGCTTCTCCAGGATATTCTGCGGAGAAGAAATCCCATAGGGATCGCTTTCGCAGTTGTCGGAGAAGCCTTCCTCTTCGAACCACTGTTCCACGACCCCGTCGTTGACGATGGCGCCATAGCGCCATGAACGCATGCCAAAGCCGAGATTGTCCTTGGCAACCAGCATGCCCATCTTGCGGGTGAATTCGCCGGAGCCGTCCGGGATCACCTTGACGTTGCGGACGTCCTGCGCCTTGGCCCAGGCATTCATCACGAAGGCATCGTTGACGGAGATGCAGTAGATTTCGTCAATGCCCTCCGCCTTGAACTCTTCAAAGAGCTTTTCGAAATCAGGCAGCTGGAAAGTGGAGCAGGTGGGCGTGAACGCGCCCGGCAGCGAAAACAGGACAACCGTCTTGCCCTTGAAGTAGTCGTCGCTGGTCTTGTCTTCCCAGCGGAACGGATTCGGGCCTTCGATGGACCCGTCGCGAACGCGGGTGCGGAAGGTAACAAAGGGAACTTTTTTGCCGAGCATGATTAACTCCGTGTCTTGAATGGACGCTGACCTTTCAGGCCGCCGGGAGAATTGCCCCACCCACGGGAGGATGAGCAGAGCAGGCACCGGCGCCTGAAGGCAAAAGACGGCCTTCGCCTAACGCATTTGCTGCGCTGCCGCAATCCGTTTTGCACAAGCTAAACCCGCTCAGGTGCGACATGTTCGCCCAAGGGCTCCTTCCATTCGCCTGTGAGTTAGCTGAGCACTCGGCAAATCATTGTATACACGAGGGTTTCCGCCGATTAGTCTGGCATTCTACCGAAACGCCGGGCTGCGGAATCAGCACGGACGGGGACTGGAATTCAAACTATCGGGCATTGAATGCGACTTCTGTTTCTGGCGGTGCAAAGGCTGTGCATGTGGCTTGCCGCGATCGTTTTTCTCGGGCAGCTCGCCATGGTGCTGATGCGCTATCTGCTCGGCATCGGATTTCTGGAAATCCAGGATGGGGTCAACTACGCCTTTGCCGCCCTGGTCGCGCTTTCGGTTGCCGTTTCCTTTGATGCGGACAGGCATGTACGGGTCGATGTCTTCCGCCAGAAATGGAGCGAGCAAGCCAACAGGCGCATCGACCTGCTGGGCGATCTGTTCCTTGCTCTGCCGGTCTTCAGCCTGATGTCGTGGACCGCATTTCCGCTGGTGCGCAACTCCTGGGCCATCCTGGAAGGATCGCCCGAGACGGGCGGATTGCCGGGCCTCTATCTCGTCAAGACATGCCTTCTGATCCTGCCGGCCCTTGTGCTTCTGGTTGCGCTGACAAGGCTCGCGGGCGCAGTGCGGCGGACTTTCGCATGAGCGTGGATCTTATATGGCTCCTCCTGCTGGCGCTGGCGGTCTTCGCATGCATTCTGTCGGGTGTCCCCGTCCTTCTGGCCATCGCCGGGGCTCCGACATTGATTGCCATTGCGGCGGCCGTTCTCGGCCATTTCGATCTGGTCTTCTTTCAGGCCGTACCGCAGCGGGTCTACGGGGTCATGACCAACCCGTTGCTGATCGCGGTTCCGCTTTTCGTGCTGATGGGGCTTGTGCTCGAAAAATCCAGGCAGGCGGAGAAAATGCTGAAAAGCCTTACCGCCGCCCTTGGCGGCAATCAGTCTGCGCTTGCCCTGTCGGTCATTCTGGTTAGCGCGCTGATTGCAGCATCGACCGGCATTATCGGCGCGACGATCGTCATGCTTGGCACCATCACGCTTCCGGCACTCCTGTCGGCCGGCGTGAACAAGCATATGAGCAGCGGCCTCATCTGCGCCAGCGGCACGCTCGGGCAGATCATTCCACCCTCGATCATCCTGATCCTGCTGGGCGACCAGGTCTCAAATGCCTATTTCGAAGCGCAGCAGGAGGCAGGCAACTTCGCGCCGGATCCTGTTACGGTCGGCGATCTGTTTGCCGGAGCGCTCTTCCCGGGACTGTTGCTCGTGGCGCTTTACGCGGCTTATGTGGTGCTCAGGCTTCGCCGTACGGCGTCTCGCGACCTGTCCCAACAGCCCGTGAAGAAAGCCTCGGCGCTGAAACTGACCGGGAACATCGCGCCGACGCTGGGTCTGATTGTCGCCGTGCTCGGAAGCATTCTGATCGGGGTCGCCACGCCCACGGAAGCTGCGGGCGTCGGGGTGGCCGGAGCCATGCTGATTGCCGCCGCATCGCGGGGCGGGCGGAGCGCGTGGGCAGCCTCGGTCTGTGCGGTCCTTGCCGTCCTGCTGCTGATCTTGCGCCAGTCCGGGCTGTTCGGGCTGGAGTTTTCGGATGGCCGTATCGCCTGGTCCGGCACCTCGCTGGTCTCCATTCTCCTGAGCGTGACCGTCTTCGCGCTCCTGGTGGTCTCGGCATCGTCGCTCCTGCGCGGGGATGTCCTGCTGCCCGCCCTGCGCGAAACCGTGGCGATCACGGGCATGATTTTCGGCATTGTGATCGCCGCCAGCATTCTCTCGCTGGTCTTCCGCGGCTTCAATGGCGACGAACACGTCGCCGAATTGCTTCATGGCCTGCCGGGCGGGCCCTACGGCATGCTGCTCCTGACGATGCTGGTCATCTTTCTGCTCGGCTTCATTCTGGAATTCGTCGAGATCATCTTTATCGTCGTTCCGATCGTCGGACCGATTATCCTGCAGTCGGACATCAGCCCGGTCTGGTTCGCGGTGCTGATTGCGCTGAACCTGCAAACGTCTTTCTTGACACCACCCTTCGGTTTCGCGCTCTTCTATTACCGGTCGGTCGCTCCCGCGGACATCCGCACCTGGGATATCTATGTCTCGGTCGTACCGTTCGTCGCGATCCAGCTGCTGGCACTGGCGGTCGTTGCCGCTTTCCCGGCACTCGCAACCTGGCTGCCCGCCGTCCTGTTCTGAGCAAGTATGGAGACTTACATGAAAAGACGAGATTTCTTGAAAGCGGGAGCTGTCGCCGCGCCCGCAAGCATGCTGGCGGCTCCCGCAATCGCCCAGGGCAAGATCGAATGGAAACTGCCGACGTCCTTTCCGGCCAAGGCGCCCGGTGTCGGCACCAATGTGACGACGTTCGCCGACCGCGTCGCTGCGATGTCGGACGGTCAGCTGACGTTCAAGGTCTTTTCCGGCGGAGAGCTTGTTCCGCCGTTCGGGGTAGAAGACGCGGTCGAGCAGGGAACGGCCGAGATCGGTCATTCGACACCCTATTACGCAGCATCCAAGAACTCGGCTCTGCATTTCTTCTCCGCCGTTCCCTTCGGCTTGACAGCGGTCGAGACGACGGCATGGCTGCGCTATGGCGGTGGCCAGGAGCTTTGGGACGGGCTCTATGCGGAACGTGGCCTGAAGCCGTTCTATTCGGGCAGTTCCGGCGTGCAGGCCGCAGGCTGGTTCAAGAATCCGGTTGAAAGCGTCGACGACCTGGCCGGACTGAACATGCGCATTGCCGGTCTCGGCGGGGAGGCGATGCGCAAGCTCGGCGTCAATGCCGTGATGCTGCCGCCTCCGGAAATCTTCCCGGCCTTCCAGTCCGGCGCAATTGACGCGGCAGAATGGGTCGGCCCGATGCTGGATCAGGCATTCGGACTGCAGAAGGTGGCCAAATACTGCTATGTGCCTGCATTCCACGAGCCTTCGGCCGCCCTCGAAATCGTCGTGAACAAGGAGGCCTTCGACAGCCTGCCGGCTCACCTGCAGGCCGTGATCGCCAATGCAGCGGAAGCGGCCTCCGCGGAGACGACGGCCCAGTTCGATTATTATAACGCGGTCGCCCTGCAGAAACTGGCATCGGAAGGCGTGACCTTTGCAAACTTCCCCGACGACGTCGTGGCGGCACTCAAGAAGGCCGTCGGCGAGGTGATGGCGGAAAACGGCGCAGCCAATCCGGCCTTTGCGGAGGTGAAGGAGAGCTATGACGCGTTTCTCTCCCTTGCCCGGGACTACGCGGCGCTCGTGAAGGTCCCGACGTTCACCCAGCGTCTTTGACGCAGGCGGCCTGCCGCGGCACGCGTTCCTGCGGCCTGGGCCGGAGGGAAGCCCCGGCCGCGGGAGGCCAATCCAGTGCTGTCCGAGCGCATCCCGCTAAGGTGTGCCGGAGGGAACAAAACGGGGCGCGTTGTGTTTCCCCGGTATGGACACACGTATCTTCAAGCTGACGCCTGTGGCGCCCGACTGGGACCCCAATTGGGATGTTGCCCCGAACCAGGGCGAAGTGATCGTACGCGCCGAAAGTCCGGCCGACGCCCGTATCGTTGCGGCGGAAGCGGAACTGGATTTTCTCGAACTGCGTGCCAAGCCCAGTGAGGGGACGTCGACACGCTCTGCCAGCGCCTTTCGCAACGAAAGGCTCTACGCCGTTTCGGAACTGACCACGGACGAGTTTTCCGCCAAAGGTCCGCGCGAGGTTCTCGCCGGCTCGATCCACAATCCGGTCAAGCCCGGCGCGGATGCCCCTATCGGTTCCGCAGGCCGGACGTAGCCGGCTTTCGCGCGGTCCGGATTTCGAGGTGTCTCTCCAAGTGCCTCGCTAAACCTCAATGCGGCAGACCCAAAAGACAAGACCATCTCATCTGCGTTTGGAAAATCGCATATGAGATGGTCTTGAGGTCCAATATCGCCTGGTGCTCCTCACCAGCTTCCTTCCCCGCCGCCCTCGCACAGGCGGAGGAGGGCTTGTGACGGACCAGGTACACATAACCTAATCGGCACGATCCTGAAGCTGTGTCGCTCCCTTCCGTGCGGCGCAATGGGCGCAACAATAGATGATGTCGTCCTCTTCCACGCCGTGTCCGGCGATGCGGGTTCCACAACTCGGGCAGGTCGGCGCGAGCTTGTGGATCGCGCATTCAAAACTGTCGAATTCGTATTTGGTGCCGGCCATGACGACCTGAAATGTCTTGTCATAGTCGTTGCCGCATTGATCGCATTTTGGCATCTGGTGCCTCCAATCTCTTGCCTGTAAAGGCAGGTGCAATGGATGTTCCGTTACATCAGCAATTCCGGGCCTGCTCCGGAAGGCAATGCGCTCGCGCGCCCAGTGCAAAACTGGCGGCAAAGGGCGTTGGCCGGAAGCAGGGGGTGATGCAACCGCCGGCGGAATATCCTCCGCCGGCCTTTGTTCAACCCGCAATGTCAGGCCTGCCGATGCGGACCGCCAGGCTTGGAGACCTCGCGGAACGCGGCCTCACCGGAATTGCCGTCCTGGCGTGCGATCTCGCCGAGGGAGACGATACCCACGAGCCGTTTGTCGCGGTTCACGACGGGCATCCTGCGGATCTTGAGCGTCGCGAGATTGTCGCTGACTTCCTGAAGATCCTCATCTTCGTAGCAATAGAGCACTTCCGCACTCATCACGCTGCGCGCCGGCGTGTCCGGGCCTTTGCCTTCGGCAACCGCGCGAATGGCAATGTCCCGGTCCGTCACAACGCCGACGAGCCTGTCATTCTCGCCGATCGGCATGACGCCGCAATCGCACTCCAACATCTTTCGGGCAACGTCACGGATGGTGTCGTCAGGTGCACATACCGTGACATCCTTGGACATGCATTCCTGGATCTTCATCGGGAAACCTCCATTGACTGAAAGCGCATCGGCTACCGTCCCTCCTTGCGGGCGATAAAAGATGCGCGTGAATTCACTTCGTAAATCCACCGCCGATTTCGGCGGCCGAGAGGGGATCGAGGACGGTCTACGACTATGTGAGAGGGTTGATTTTCGATGGTCGCCCCACGCGTGTCGACGTGTCGTCCTGCGGATCCTCCATAGGGAAGCCAACGGGGAACTGTGCCTTATGTTCCTTTTTCGTCGATCACTTTTTCAGGTCCTCAGGCGTGCTCCTGCAGTTGATCGCTCCTCGCTGTTCGCCTGCGACCGGATCTCCCTCATGGTCGCTACGCTGCGATAGCCGTGCGAACGTGGTCCGGCAACGAATGATAGACCTTGACCATCTGGCCCGGCGCCACATGGTGATCCAGCACGCCGCAGACATTCTTCAGCGCCACCTTCGGGTCGACCGGCCGGGAGTCGGGCAGGGCCTGGGCCCCTCTGTACAGACGGTATGGCTCAGGCGGCCAGGATTGTTCTCAGGGAGCATGAACGGCTTACGCAGCCGATCTGCTATCTCCTCGCTCACGCAATCGAGCTGGCGCTGAAATCTGCTTTACGGGCGTCGGGAGTGTCGTTGGAGGCGCCGCGGAAGAATGTCGGTCACGATCTCGATGGAGCTGCGCGGCGCGTGATAAAACTCGGGCAAGATCCAGTCTCGGCGGTCGTACAGGAGCGGGTCGACGAGATCGGCCTGCTAAACGTCTATCATCAGGCGAAGGAGTTCGAGCACCGGGTCACAGGGGCCAGGACCTATCCGCACCCGGACATGCTATTGCAGTTTCTGGAGGAGCTGCTCGAGAATGTCGAGCCTCTGGCGTACTCTGTGTTGCCGGACCGGTAGAACCGCACCGATAGAATACAGCGCGTCTCGTCGCGCCCGCTTCCCGTGTTACGCACTGCACAGGCAAACTGTGCGGGATACGCCTCAGCTTCCTGTCCCGATTGCCGGTCTCACTTCATTTCTTTCGAAAGTCGGCGGCCGTCAGAGTGTAGGTTGGTCGGCGACCTTTGGCATAGGCTTCGCGCGCGACGTCCAGGATGGAGGCGCGCAATGCATCGAAGGTCCTGAGCCAGCGCGCTTCAACCGTACCGGAAGGATTCGAGTTGGTCTCGAACCTGGCCAGAGCATCCACTTCCACGAAAAACCTGACCTCGAACATGCCATCATAACCGGTGAATCCAATGACATTGCGCGATTCCTGGAAATCACGGCTTGGGTTTGGAAAGGTCAGGGACATGGAGAAATTTCCGGCGCGTTGAACAGAACCGGCGCGGGCCTGGGTTTGTCGGTAATGGCTGCCGGTGCCGGTTCGCGGTCGCCGAAAGCAATGGCAAAACGGGGAAAAGCGGTGGAGCTGAATCTGCTGCTCCGCTTCAAAGGGATGGGGAAAGGAATGACTTTGCTGGATTTACGCATCGGCTTTATCCTTTGTTTGGATCACGCTCTTGGCAGTGGATAGGCGTCGTCTGCGTAAAGTGCGGCAATTTCGTCGGCCCTGAAACGCTGCTCTTCGGTTTCCAGGATTGCTCCGGCCAGAAGTTCGACGGGCATGTCTTCAATGAGGTAGCGGAGTGCTTCCGCCGTCGTATCGAAACGGCGATAACCCAGGCTACGGAACCGGGCCGAGCGCTTGCCCGGGTAGAGCTCGGCGCTGGCGGTGTAGTCGCACTCGACGGTTTTGGTCTTCATGGATTTTCTCCGGCTTACGCCAGGTTCTTCGACGTCATCCCATATTGAATATGAAGATACGCCTTTCGACTGTTCCCGGCCAACGTTCGCGTTGGCTCAGACCCTGACGATTTGCAGTGAAACGTCCGCTGCTTTGAGTTGTATCGATCGCCCGGAAGTGGCTTTCGGCCGATCAACAAAGTGCCGTTTTCATTGGCTTTGTGGGCCGGGACTGCACCGCAGTCCCGGCGAAATTGCTTTATGCCAGCTGCAGATTGACTGCCGATGTCTTGCCGTCGCGACCGTTTTCCAGTTCGTAGGTGACTGCCTGACCTTCGTTGAGACCCGAAAGGCCGGCACGCTCTACTGCCGAAATGTGAACGAAAGCGTCCTTGCTGCCGTCAGAAGGCGAGATGAAACCAAAGCCTTTGGTGGCATTGAAGAATTTAACGGTACCGTTGATCATGTGTATATCTTTTCATTTGGCCCGGTCCACAGTGGACAAGCGGGCATATTCCGGCCCGCAAGCACGCGGATCGGTTCAGGAACGTTCGCAAAATCAGGAGTAAAGCCTGTGCTGGCTGGCCAGCACAGAGAATTGCCAATAATCGGCGGAAACGTACTCTCATATATAGGCACAGAGCGCCTGACAAGCAAGGCCGGAACAGGATTTAGAGCATTTCTCGACAATATTGCCTCATCAAATGATCCAATATTGTCGAGAAATGCTCTCGCTGAGAAGTCTCTCCAAAGCGTGTGTGCGCTGCCGCCAGGCCGGTTGTGTCGAGCTGGTCTTCAAGCTGTGTCATACTGCCCGGTGGCCGACCCCGCCCCGTCCAAACAAACGGGGCGCTGCCGGGCCGGTTGTGCGACTGTTTGGCCCAACGGCCGAGACAGGCGGATTTCAAACAAGAAAGAGATCGACATGTGGGATTTCAACCTCGGCAGCGCATTGCGGATGATGGTGCGCACACTGCCGTTTATCCTGTTGCGCGTGGTCGTTTATTTCGGCATTGCGCTTGGCTACGTCCTGGTCACCGGCGCCGGGGCCGGCATCGGCTATGGTATAGGCGCTCTTGGCGACGAAGGATTCCAGGCGAACACCGCCATATGGGGTGGGCTCGCCGGGTTCGGGTTGTTCGGCTTCATCATGTACTGGGTGCGCGAATATATCCTTTATATCGTCAAGGCGGGTCATATAGCGGTTCTGATCTCACTGATCGACGGCAATGAGATCCCTGAGGGGCGTGGCCAGGTTGCGCATGCGACGGCGGTGGTCAAACAGCGTTTCGGGCAGGCCAGTGCGCTCTTCGCCATCGATCAACTCATCAAGGGGGTCGTCACCGCGATCTCCGGCCTGGTGCGGGGCATTTTGACCCTTCTACCGATACCGGGTATCCAGCAGATCTCAAGCATCCTGTCAGCCTTTTTGCGTATCGCGGTCGGATTTGTCGACGAGGTGATCCTTGCCTATGCGATCCGTACCGAATCCACCAATGCATGGATGTCCGCCAAGGAGGCACTGGTGCTTTACGGCCAGAACTACAAGGTGATGCTCAAGAACGCCGCCTGGCTGGCGGTCATCGTCTATGGGCTCGGCTTTCTGGTCTTTCTGCTCATGCTCGCGCCGGCGGCGCTGGTCGTCTATCTCATGCCCGGGGCATGGACAGCGGGCGGATTCGTATTCGCTTTGCTTTTCGCATGGAGCGTCAAGGTGGCACTGCTGGAGCCCGTCGCCATCACCTGCATGATGCAGGTCTACTTCAAGACCATCGAAGGCCAACAACCCGATCCCGATTGGGAGGCCAAGCTTGAACAACTGTCGAAAAAATTCCGCAAGCTGAAGGACCGTGCCCTCGGGACTGCGGACGGCGAGGGCGCGATTCCCGGCATATGAGGGGGAGTTTCGGTTGCCGATCGAGAGAAGAACGGACATTTCATGACGACCACATTTGCCGAACACATGCCCATCGAGTTCGGCTTTTCCAAACACTTCGATGAGCGCATCGTGCCGCGCCTGAACGAACTCGAAGAACAGCGGCAAGCGATTCTGGCCGTGGCCAAAAGACATGCCGCGATCGCGCTGGCTGCCGGGGCGGTGTTCGGCCTTTTGTTCATGTTGTTCGGCAGTGGCTCGGGCGGGATTGGTGGCCTATTGGCCGGTTTCTTCATTCCGCTCGCTTTCGGCGCCGTTGCCGCCTTTCTTCTGTGGAAGCGACAGGCCAGGAAATGGAACGGTACGGCCGCTGAAGCGGTGATGCCGGAGGTCTGCGAGTTCCTTGGCGACCTGAGCTACGACTACGAAGCCCACAAAGGATTTCCGCTGGAACGCATGCAAAAGCTTGGCGTGATCCGGTCCCACACACGCTCGGAAATCAGCGACCGCCTGGAAGGCACCTACCGCGAAACGCCGTTTGAGATCGTCGAGGCCGAACTCATCAGCGAAGCGAAACGGAGCAGCGCGAACGCGTCCAACAACGGCAGCAACCGATCCAGCCGAACGCTGTTCAAGGGATTGCTGATGCGCATCGGCGTCCCCGAGCCGATTCCAACCCGCATCCTGATCGCACGCGACTTCGGCCCCGCCAACAAGCTCGGTGAGCTCTTTGGCGGCAGTTCTGGGCGCGGCATGCCGAAACTCGATACCGGTCACCCCGAATTCGAGCGGCATTTCGAGGTTTATGCCGCCGACCCGAAGGTTGCCCGGGATGTACTGGCCCCGGGGTTGTTGGACAATTTCGTCCGCATTGCCGAGTCCGAGGCGGGACGCCACGGCACCGAGGGCCTGGAGGCCGGATTTCACGATGACTCCTTTTTCATGGCACTCAAGCGTGAGGGCGATTTCCTGAAGATGGGTGGGCTCACCACCCCGGCCGATGCGATTGAAGGGGATCTGCACGGTGTTTTCGAGGATATCGCCACGGTGCGCCGCATTATTGATCGCCTGCAAGGCGATCATCCCGCCTGATCGCCAGAGCTGTCACTCCTTGAGAGGAAGATGCAGGGTAAAAGTGGATCCGACGCCTTGGCGTGATTGAAAACTCAGAAGGCCGCCGAGCAGAATCGCCAGGCGCTGCGATATGTTGAGGCCAAGCCCGATTCCGGAGATGTTGCGAGACGTTTTCGACCTGAAGAAGCGGCTGAACACACGAGGCTGCTCTTCTTCGGAAATGCCGATGCCCCTGTCATGGACCCCAATTGCAATCCGCTCCGGTTCGGTCCGAGTGATGATATGCACCGGCTCATTCGTCGGTGAATACTTGATAGCGTTGGACACAAGATTGGTCAGGATCTGCTCGGCCAGCAAAGGGTCGGTGACCAGGCTGGCGGGTGTGTCGGGCGCGATGTGCACCTCGATGCGCCGCTCCGGCGTGAGTTCGAGCTGCCGCATGGCGACACCGCTGATGAGCGCTGCAGGGTCGCAGGGCTGCTTGTAGGCTTCGAGTTGTCCGCCATCCAGGCGTATGGACTTGAGCGTCATCTCCATGAGGCGCGTCAGTCCGGTGACCGCCTGCCGGACACGCCCGGCCCGCTGAACGATTTCCTCGCGTGTCATGGTCGCACCATCGCGGCCTATGCGCTGCATGGACGAGATCGATAACAGCCAGCGGGGTGCGGAATTGATGCGACACCAGATCGATGAAGCTGCGGTAGGCCTTACGCATTTCCTGTTCGTGCAGGAGTGCCTGCTGCGCGCGATGCCTGTCGACAAGCGCACGCACCATGATCAGGCAGATCAGCGCTCCCAGGACCAATATCCCGATGATCGAAACGATGACCTGGGCAATCGCCGCATTGATCGCATCGCTGCGGGCGCCTGTCTCATCCCAGTGCAACACCATTGAGCGGTTGGCCGCGCGCCCGAGATCGTCAACCAGCGGCGAGACGACATCACGGATATGCGCGGCTGTCTTGATGTCGCGCGACACCAGTCCGGCAATCTCGTCCTCGATGGCCAGAATCGCCGTCTGATGGTCCAGCAGCGTCTGTCTGAAGCCGATTTCCTCCAGATGCCGCGCCTGCGGCCCCTCCAGCAGGAGGGCCAGACGGCTGAGAAGGAGGTCATAGTGAAGTTCACGGTCGGTCTCGCCGGGCATGTCTGCGACGTCACCTGCAACAGTCCCCTCAAGCAGCAACGCCGCCGAACGCGCCCGTGCTAGAACCCAGATCATGTTGTCGGCGACGCTGCGCCGCGTTTCGGCTTCTGTACTCGACAAGCGCATGAGAGCGAACCCCAGCAATACGCCAAACGCCAGTATCGCGCAGCCCGACAGCGCGTAGCCTATGGCGGTCCTGCGATTCGGCCTCATTGAACCGTCAGGCTGTCGAGCTGCCAGACCCAGCGGTAATCGTAGCGGATATCCTGAAGCTCGCCGACATCGTCGCGCGGATAGACGATCCATAACGGTCCCTTGTCCCGAGCGGTCAGTCGCCTGCCGTTCATTTTCATCGCAACGAGCACATCGAAACGTTCGAAATCGCTCATGGGAATGTCGATCACATAATCGTTGAGCGCATGGGCTGTTGCAATTTCACCCTTGGCACCCACCAGTTCCAGCAGGTCGCGCATCAGGAAACCCTCGAAATGCTGTGGGCCGTCGGTCACGGAAGTGTGCGTCTCCAGCTCATGACGCTCAAGGGCAGACAGCATCTGACGGTCAAAAACCGCCTGGCCATTCACGTTCGTCTCGGTAACCGCACCTCCCACGCGAAGCACCGGCCGGCCGGTCGGTTTCGGGAGGCTTTGACCCGCCTGTGCAAATGAGGGCGCGGACATAGCCACAAGGATGAGCAGCCCCATCAGAGCGCGCTGTAAATTGCCACGTGGTTGCAAAGGTCTCCCCCGATCCCGAAATTGTCCCGACCGGACGCAGGACAACAAATCTGACCACTCATGTCCACCTGGCCGGGAAAGGGGACCGTTGTCACTGCACCTCGATGATGGCCCGGCTCAGAACCGCGGGTCCGGCGAGATCGAGCAGCCGGAATTCATAAGTTCCAGGCTCCTCCGGCATTGTGAAGGCGCGCGGTGGCTCGTTGTCTGCCTGCTCGACCTCGATCCAGGTGAAGTCCGACTGATCGCGTCTGGCAAGCGCGATGCGCTGGCGCTGGCTCGCCGATGAGGAAGACCATCCCACCTGCACCGTTTCGCCCGGCGCCGCCGTATCTGGAACATCAAGGGAACCGCCCCTGTCCAGCGCGGCATCCTCCGCAATCACCTCAACCGTGGCGCGGGCCAGCGTCCGCCGGCCTTCTTCGAGGACGAACCTTACCTCATACACTCCTGTTTCCTTCGGGGCGCGCAATGTCGCTTCGGTCCGGTCCCTGACGCGTTTGTGGCCTTTGACTTCGCCTTCTTCGCTGCCCATCGGCACGATGGTGACGATATCCCGGCCGTTGGTATCGCCCTCCCAGCGAACGGAGATCTCCCCGTTGGCGCGCACCGTTTCGGTTGCCGTCAACTGGACTGCCGGTTCGGTAACCTCGACAGGTGTAGCGGCAAGTGTCCGCCGTCCTTCATCGAGGACATAGCGCACCTCATAGAGCCCAGTTTCGCCGGGAACACGCAGACCGGATGAATTGTCATCCTTGACCCGGACGTGATTTCCGACCTCATCCTCGTCGGCGCCGGCCGGAACAATGGTAATGAGATCTCGCCGGTCGGTGGCCGTACTCCAGGTCACCTCGATGCTTGAACCGGCGAGGGCGGTCTCAGGGGCATCAACGCTCACCTCCGGCTCGGTGACCTCGATCGGTGCTGCGGTAAGTGTCCGCCGTCCTTCATCAAGGACATACCGCACCTCGTAGAACCCCGCTTCGCCGGGGACGCGCAGACCGGATGAAGTGTCATCCTTGACCCGGACGTGATTGCCGACCTCATCCTCGTCGGCATCCGCCGGAACAATGGTAATGAGATCACGTCGGTCGGTGGCCGTGCTCCAGCTCACCTCGATGCTCGAACCGGCGAGGGCAGTCTCTGGGGCTTCAACGTGCACTTCCGGTTCGGTGACTTCGATCGGTGCTGCGGCAAGTGTCCGCCGACCTTCATCAAGAACGTACCGCACCTCGTAGAGCCCCGTTTCGCCGGGAACACGCAGTCCGGATGAATTGTCATCCTTGACCCGGACGTGATTTCCGACCTCATCCTCATCCGCACCCGCCGGAACAATGGTGATGAGATCACGCCGGTCCACGGGCGCACTCCAGGTTACCTCGATGCTCGAACCGGCGAGGGCAGTCTCTGGGGCTTCAACGCGCACTTCCGGTTCGGTGACCTCGACAGGCGCGGCGGCCAGCGTGCGCCGACCTTCATCGAGGACATACCGCACCTCGTAGAGCCCCGTTTCGCCTGGAACGCGCAGGCCGGATGAAGTGTCATCCTTGACCCGGACATGATTTCCGACCTCATCCTCGTCGGCGCCCGCCGGAACAATGGTGATGAGATCACGCCGGTCCACGGGCGCACTCCAGGTCACTTCGATGCTCGAGCCGGCCAGGGCGGTCTCAGGGGCATCAACACTCACCTCGAACTCGGGTTCCGGCTCGGGCTCAGGCTTAGGTTCCGGCGCGGAGGCAACGGCGGCACTGACCTCGCCCAGGGCACCCTGCAAGCCACTCGCGTCAGACGCGGCAATGAAACGGCCTCCTGTCTGCTCGGCGATACAGGCGAGCGACTCCTGCTCCTCTTCGCTATCCAGTCCGAAGCCGATAACATGTGCGGTAAAGCCGATACCGGCGCGTTCCAGATCATTTGCCAAAGCACAAGGATCGCGCTCGCAGCTCTCGATACCGTCGGAAATGACGACCACGGTCGCCGGGTTATCGCGAAAAGCGAGCTCGTCGGCGGCCTTTTCTATGGCGGCGCTCAACGGGGTCTTGCCACGCGGGGTAATCTGGCGCACGCGGCTGAGAAATTCGGATGGATCCACGCGTCCCGGCGGGATGATGGTTTCGATATCCGAACAGTCGGCTTCCCGGCGGTGTCCGTAGGCCATAAGTCCGAGATTGGTCTGAGCCGTCCAGTCACCCATCAGGCTTTCCATGGCGTCGCGGGCGATCTCGATCTTGGCGATGCCGTCGATCTGCCCCCACATCGAGTTCGATCCGTCGAACACCACCATGACGTCGTCAAGGGCATGGGCATGGCTACCCAAAAAAAGGCCCGCGACCGTGACAACGGCAAAAACTGTGCGTTTCATGAGCTTTTCTCCCCGGCTGATCCGCTGTCCCCACATATACCGGCGCGCACGATCTTCCCCCGTCCAAACGGACGGGGCGCTCCTGAGACACCAATGATAGGCGCAAGACTTGCATTAAACGGGCTGGATCGGTTTTATGACCGGCGACAATGAACCATCGCAGCAATCAGGAAGTGTGCCGGCCATCCCGAGTCGATCGAAACCAGTTATTCTGTGTGTAGAGGACGAGCCCGAGCTTCTTGAAGATATCGGCGCGGAGCTTTCCGGCGCCGGCTACAATCCGGTCCTGGCCGCCGACGGAGTGGAGGCGTTGCGCGAACTGGAGAGCCATGCGCCCGACATCATCATGTGCGACATCACGATGCCCCGTCTTGGCGGACGCGAACTTTTGCGGATCGTGCGCACCCGTCGGCCGGATCTGGCGGATGTGCCCTTCATCTTCTTGACAGCACTGGGTGAGCGCGAAGACATGATCTCCGCGAAATTGGCAGGGGCCGACGATTATCTGGTCAAACCCGTCGACTTCGATCTGATGCTCGCTTCGATCGATGCCCGGCTCGATCAGGTCGCGCGTATGCGCCGCAAATTCGATTCCGATGCCGAAAAAACGTGGCAGACGATCGAAACACTGTCCGCCGGGGAGACTGCATGGGACAGCGCAGCCGCCCGAGCGCTCGATTTTCTGGCACTGGGAATTGTCTTTCTCGATCGGGACAACCGGGTCGTCTTTGCCAATGAAGCTGCCTATGCCTTTTCCATCGAAACCGACGGGCTTTGCGTGGGCCGGCAGATCCAATTGCGCGAACGTGTAGCGGCCAAACAGATCTTCTCCCTGATGGCAGAGGCGACCGATGCCGGTCTGAACGGTATAGAGTTCACGGCGGGCGTGCCCGTCGGTCGCGCGTCCAATGCGCATGACGTACTCGCCCTGATCTGTTCGCTGCCCGGTTCGCGGTCAGCTGGCGCCGGGGTCCCGGTTGCGGTTGCCTTTCTCTCCGATCCTGCCCGCCGTCTCCACCTGTCGCGTGACCTGATCGCTTCCCTCTTCGGCCTGACGCCGACCGAAGCGGAGATTGCGCTCGAATTGACCGAAGGGCACAGGCGCGAGGCCATCGCCGAGCGGCTCGGCATTACCAACACCACCGTCGCGTTTCATATGCGCAACCTCTTCCAGAAGACCGGCACCAACCGGCAGGCGGATCTCGTTGCTAAAATTCTCGTCGGAGTGGGCGCCGTCCTGCCCGAAGGAGCGGGTTGAATTGGGCTATGGGGGACGGGACGCACGGAATAGACCAGTATATCAGCTCGGCACGCGAGTGATGGTTCAGTCGGGGCGCGTTGCCATAGAAATGCGTTCGGTTGTGAAATCGTAGGTGCTCGCCGCCTCCTCGATCTCTGTGACATGACGGACCAGAAGGTCCAGAAAGACACGCACGGCGGGGACATTGGACCGTTTGGGAGGAAGCGCAGCGAACAGTTCCATCTCCGGACCCGTGTAGCCCGGAAGCGCCCGCACGAGCACCCCGGCACGTGCGAGGGGCTCGGCGTAGAGCATCGGCAGGAACGCCACACCGGGCCCCGCGCTCAGAATGCCGAGCGCGACAGTCGGCTCGCTGACAGCGACCAGGGGCTTGCTGGTGAGACGGACCCTTTCGCCCTGCGGGTTGGTCAGCTCCCACGCATGTGGAAATTCGTCGATTGCGATGTGGATGCGTCCGAGTGCTTCCACAGCGTCCGGGTCCGAGAGGTCGATCTCGGCAGCGCGGGTTCGGAAGGCATAGAGCGCAAGGGGCGAGCCCACGAGTTTGCGGGCCACGAGGTAAGGTTCGGACGGGCGGCCGACGCGGATCACGACGTCCAGTTCCTCGACGACGGGGTCAGGTCCATGGCTCATGACCTGAAGGCTGGCATTCACGCCGGGATAACGTTCGGCCAGCTTCGCCAGGACCGGAGCGAGCAGTTTCTGGCCCGTAAGCGCGCTAGCCGCGATACGCAGCGGTCCGTTCGGCTCGCCTTGCCCGGCCCGCATCGCCTCGTCCGCGGTCGAAAACAGTGTCAGCGCGCTCTCGGCTGTCGGCAGCAGCCTCGCACCCAGGGGCGTCAGGCGCAGTCCTCTTCCGACCCGGTCGAAAAGGGGTGCGCCGGCGGCCGTTTCAATCCGGTGCAGCGAGCGCGACAGCGTCGCCTTGGGAATGCCGAAGCGGCGCGAGGCGGGACTCAATCCGCCTGCGCTGGCAATAAGACCGAAGCCGTGAAGATCGTTGAGATCGAACTCTGCCACTTTATCGTTCCGATTTCCGAACAACGCGTTCAAGAATGGTCTGTTTCCGGTCCGATTGTCCAGTCGTATTCCTTGTGCAGTGAGACGCGCCAACGGAGGACCAAAAATGGATGACAAACTGCAACTGTTTACCAGGCCGAATTGCCAATACTGCGCGCGGAGCAAGGAGACGCTGGCGCGGGCCGGCCTGGGGTATGGCGAGCATGACGTTTCCGCGTCGAAACGAACCGCCGATCTCAGCATCTATCTTTCCGGTGTTATGACCGTTCCTCAGGCGTTTGCCGGCAGTCTCCACATCAACGGCTCGCGCGACCTGATCGCTCTCGATGCGGCCGATCGCCTTGTGCCTCTCGTCGCCGCGGCCGATGAGCCGATCGATGTGGACGCATTCTCGGACGAGGAACTTTCGCAAGGCTCTCAGGACATCGTCCTCAAGGACCAAATCCCTGAGAGCGACGGGACGCATTCGAGCGACCCTGAGCAGTGGGCGATCCTGCGCTTCTACAAGAGTTTCTTCGGCTTCTGGCCGAACTGCTTCTACTACCAGCATCATTGGCCCGAGAGCTACAAGCTGTTTGTCTATGCTCACAATGTCGGTGCCATCGGCATGGGCCAGAAGATCCTTGGCGAGCCCGTAATGATGGCGACAGGCTTCTCTACGTCAGAGGCGTCCGGCTGCAACTATTGCCAGGTGCACATGACTTCCGCCGGCGGCGAGCAGTCGCTCGGCATACCGAAGTTGATCGAGGCGGCACGCGAGGGAGATGCACCCGACGACTCGCCCATCGGACCCTTTGAGGCCGCGCTCGCGGATCTTACCGCAGCGGCAACCACCAACACGGTGACCGAGAGGCATATTGAGCGCGTGCGACAGCTCGCGGACAACGCACGGGTCTCCCGGGAAGGTGCGGAAGCCAATCTGATGGGTGCGGCGATGATCGCGTCGGCCTTCGGCTTCCTCAACACGTTCAATGATCTCACTGGTGTCGACATTGAGGCCGCCTGGGCGAAGCAATCCGAGGAAAAGGCGGGTATCCACCCCGGTCGGCACGGTGTCAGCCGGAACCGTGCCTCGAACAATCTCGACCACGACGTGCCGGAGGGCGGCCCCTCGGCTGAGGATATGGTCGCCAAGTACGACGCGATCGTTCGGAGCGCAGGTGGGGTCGAGGCCTACGCGAAGCGTGAACTGGGACTGTTGCCGGCGTGGATCGAACTCTGGCCCGAACACCTGCGCGCGCGCCACGCGCTGTTCTATGCGGAGATGATGCAGAACCGCGCCCACTCGCCGGTGCCCTCCGAACTCAAGCACCTTATGGCACGGGTTTCGGCGATCGCCCGGGGAAACGATTATCTCGCCGCGGTCGAAGGATGGCTGGCGCACCGGGCCGCCAGCGAAGATCCAGGGTCGATCGACCGCATCCGCCACTGTTTCGGTGCAGCCAAGGGGTGGCATCCTGACACAACGTCGTTCACTGAAAAGGAGCGCGCGGCGCTGGCGATGGCATGGCTCTCGGGCCAGTCGCCGCTCACCACGCCGCGGCGCTTTATTCAGCCCGCGATCGACCACTGGACGGCCGTCGAGCTCGTTCACCTGTGTACGGTCTGCAGCGTCGCGGGCCTCGTCCAGCGGTTCTCGGCAATAGCGCGCCCGAAGATCGAGCCGAAGGTACGGGCGTTCCTGCAAGAGAATGCCCTGACCTCTGACACGCTGGCATTGCGGTACCCACTGCCTGGCGATCGCCGCAACGGCGACGCCTGAGCCGCCAACGGTGACCTGCCAGGCCACCGCGCCCTCCAAGGCGACGTCTTGGCTTGCTCTGCGTCCGTACACTTCCGCGGCCGCGCCGCCAGGCAGTGTCGCGCGTTGCAGTCAGCTGACGGGCTTCATCACGTCATGCCTCTTCATCCGGGCTCGGTGAGGAGGTGCGTGGCCGCGGGCGAAGGGACTGGCAGCAGCACCAGTTGTCTTCGCGTCCGCACCACCTTGAACGATCACAGGAGTTGCACTCATGACCATCCTAATATCGACTCTCGCCACAGTCTGCTTCTCCTTTGCCTGTGGCATCTTTCTGACGCTCTCCTATATCGAGAAACCGGTATGGCCGATGATGCGGGATCCGATGACGTCGCGGATCAGTGACGATGTGGCCCGGACGATTCACGCCACACTGAACCGCCTGATCAGGCTGCTGCCGCCCACGATGATGATCACCATGGGCGCCGGCCTGGTTTTCCTATTGCTCCAGGCGTGGCAGCGCGGCTTCGCGTGGGTGACGCTCATCGTGCTTGCCGTTCTGGTTGTCGGCCTCGGCTATATTCTCAGCCAGCTCTTTTCCCGGATAGATGCCGTGAAGAACTATCCCGCGGACGGCGACATTTCGGTCGTTCGCGACGGTCTGGGCAAACTCGCCGCCATCCACCACGTCGGCCTGCTCACCGCTGCGACAATTGTGGTGCTGCAGCTCGCGCTGATCTTCGCGACCGCCGTTGCAGGCTGAGACCCTCAAGGTCGGCGCGCACCCAAGTCGGTACTCCTTTTCAAGCGGCCACTGTTCAACGTCCCTGCGGCGGCGAAACGATGCGCAGCTGCTCTTGCGGCGTATCAGAGCGCGCCGGTTGCCGGAAGAGAGCTTTTGAAAAGCGGCCATTGCTGCTATCCAGCGCGTTCGCTACATATATATCGAGGGATCAAAGGGATCCACCGAGCCGAAACCGGTCCAATGTGATCCATGAACGTTCGTCTTCAGCTCCTTGAATCGACTGAGAAATGAAGAACTATCAAGTACACAAGTTCGCTGTCGCGCCGATGATGGACTGGACGGACAGGCATTGCCGTGTCCTTCACCGGCAGTTGTCGCGTCATGCGCTGCTATATACGGAAATGGTCACGACGGGCGCCGTGATCCATGGCGACCGGCAACATCTCATCGGTTTTTCCGACGTCGAGCACCCGATTGCCTGTCAGCTCGGCGGGTCGGACCCTGCGGAGATGGCGGAGGCGGCGAGGATCGTCGCCGGGTTCGGTTATGACGAGGTCAACATTAATGTCGGCTGTCCGTCGGACCGGGTTCAGTCCGGCCGCTTCGGGGCCTGCCTGATGCAGGAGCCGGATCTTGTAGCCTCCTGCGTTGCCGCCATGAAGGAGGCGGTCGACATCCCGGTTACCGTCAAATGCCGGATCGGGGTGGATGACCAGGATCCCGAGGAGGCGCTGGACAGGATGGCCGATGCGGTCTTTGCGGCCGGAGCGGACGCGCTGTGGGTTCACGCCCGCAAGGCGTGGCTGCAGGGGCTGAGCCCGAAAGAGAACCGGGATGTTCCACCGCTGGATTACGGCCGCGTCGTGCGGTTGAAGCAGCGGTTCCCGGACAGGTTCGTCGGACTGAATGGCGGCCTGCAATCGCTTGAGCAGGCGGCGCCTTTCCTGGAAACACTCGACGGCCTCATGTTCGGCCGCGCCGCCTATCATACGCCCCAGATCCTGGAGGAGGTCGACCGGCGTATCTATGGAGATGCTGCCCCGGATGTCTCGCCGTGGGAGGCCGTAACGCGTCACATGGGCTACCTGGAAGACCAGCTCGGCAAGGGCGTTAAGCTTGCCCATATGACCCGGCACATGCTGGGCCTGTTTCACGGACGTCCTGGAGCGCGTTCCTGGCGGCGGATCCTGACCGTGGAGGCGATAAAGCCGGGGGCGGGGCTGGAAGTCGTCGAAAAAGCCCTGGCAGCCGTCAGCCCGGCCGGGTTTGAAGTGGCAGCGGCCGAATAATCACGAACCGCTCAAAGGTACGGATTCTGGCGGCAGGTCATGGGGTGATGATCAGTCTGTCACCTTCGATGCGCCAGCTCCGAAGACGGTCGAGAGCCGTCATGCCCAGAAGGCTGCCGTCGAGTGAGCCTTGCCGGGCGACAAATCCACGGACATCCCGCAAGGTGTGGTCGCCGATGGTAATGGAGTTGATCCGCACGGGCGCCACCAGCGTGCGGCCGTTTGCCGTGGAAACCGGAACCGTAAAGGTCAGGTCCCGAAGGTCGTATCCGGCCCGGCGGGCGTCCTCGAAGGTCAGGACGACGGCGCTGGCACCCGTATCGAGCAGGAACTGCGTCCGGGCGCCGTTGGTTCGCCCGTCCACGACGAAGTGACCGGTTGCGTCCCGGACAATCAGAATCGAGCCATCCTGCTGTGAGACCGCAAGTCCGGGTGCAAGCGCGCCGAGAACGCGGTATCCGGCCTGCACCAGGTCGGTGCGGTAGGTATACCCGATCACCAGGAGCGCGCACAGGCCGCCCCAGAACAGGGTTCCCTGGACGATTTCACGGACCTTCGGCTGGCCGAAGATGAAACTTGCCAGAAACACGAAGGCGAGGGAGGCCAGCGCAACTATCCGCGGGCCGGTGTCATCGAAATTGACATTCGACGGGTCGGTCGGATCGCCAAAGAAATAGTAGAACACCATTGCGCCCATGATGGTCACCAGCAGCACGACGACCAGCGCGCGCAAATATCTCGGCCCGCCCATCAGTGGCCACCTGTCCCGCCGGTCCGGGCGCGGCGGTATTTCAGATCGGACATGACTTCGTCACGCTTCCGATCGCTGTAGCCTGCCCAGCCTGCAATTTCGTCAAGCGTGCGCAGGCAGCCGGTGCAAATTCCGGTTTCCGGGTCGATCAGGCAGATATTGACGCAGGGTGACTTCATGCAAGCGATATGGCCATAGAATATGGTTTTGCCAAGACAAAAAATGGCACGAACGTGCGAGTGCATAACATTTGTCAGGTGCCTCCTCTTGCCAATGTGACCGGTGCGGCAATGATCCGGATAGGCAGCGTGATTGCCGTCTGGGCGGCATTGCCGACGAACCCGCCGAGATCCTGGCCGAGATCGTTCGGGCCATCGATGCTGGAGTGGCTCGTCAGGCTCCGATGTGCAAGCGCCTGTTGAAGTTCGGGCGAAAACTCCGCGAGAGCCGCGAATTTCGAGTGATGGGTGGCATCCGCCGAATGCACCTCGGTCAGATCGATCACGACGGCGCCGAGCTCGGTCAGTTCTTCATCATTGGAAAACGCGCCAAGGCGCTCGACACCGCCTGACAAGGCACGGGAGGCCCGCAGGGCCCGGTCGTCCTTTGATACGACCACGACAAACGGCTTTTTCGGCGTGCCAAGTTTCTTCATGCTGGCCTTGAAAAGATCTATGTCGATGTCGGGTGCCGCCATTATGATCCGCTTGATCCTGGGCTGGAGTTTCCGTCGCTCGGAGGCCGGCATCTGTCGGATGGTTTCCATCAGCAGCCAGTTTCCCATGGAATGGGCGAGGATGGTGATCTCCTCCGCGTCGCTCGCGGCCAGATCAGTCAGCGTCTGTTCCAGTGCGTCGCGGGCAATTGCAGCGCTGTTGAGATCGTAAAGGTAATCCTGGATCTTGCCGCGGGACGCCCAGGTGAACAGCACCGGTACGCCGGCGTAACCGGCGTCATGGCTGAATTGCGTAAACCGGTAGAGGCCTTCGGCAAAGAGCGTGTTAAAGCCGTGGATGAACAGGAAAACTTCCCTTTGCCCGCGCGAGCGCTCCCGCAGTTCCTGGTTGAGGCGGCTCTGGTAAGCGGTTCTGTCTGCGAGATAGCTTGCGTCGCGGGCGACAAAATCCTTCGCTGGATCGCCGGGAAGGGACCCCGGCCATTCGATCGCACCGGGAACATGGGAAGGTGGTACCGATACGCTGGCCGCAGCGTAGTTGGTCTTTCCCGCACGCTCACCGTTGAAATAGGTGTCCGGTCGGTCGTCCCGCTCACGGGTGGTCACGATCAGCACGTCATGAACCCTGGCACCCTCAGCCGGCGTGTTGTTGAGGGCGAGGGCCCCGACATCAGGTCGGCTGGAACAGGCGCCGAGAAGTGAAAAAACAGCCGTCAGAACGACGAGCATGCGGGCAACAGAGCTCCGTGACCTCATTGCAATTGGCATTATCCACCCCAAAACGGATCTTGCGATCCAACGGCCAAATCTCAAGGTACCATAAGCAATCCGATGAGAAAGCCAAGCCCGCTGAACTGCTGCGTCGCACCCAGCACATCGCCGGTGATGCCGCCGATTTTGGCAAGGGCGAGACGGCCCGTTGCATAAGCGGCACCGGCTGCCAGCAGAAGGGCAAGGGAAAGCGCGGGCAGGGACAGAAGCAGCGCCGCCGGAACCAAGAGTGGAATTGCGAAGACAAGTGCCTGCTGCACGATTTTCCGACCCGGCTTGCCGAATTTGGCTGCCAGTCCATTCGGGCGGGCGAGCGGGAGCGAATGCCATTGCCACACCAGCAGGGCGCGGCTGAGCGCTTCACCGCCCAGGAACAACAGCGCCGCATCGGCCGGGCTGAACCGCTGCCAGAGGGCGGCCAGCAACGAAATGCGCAGCGCAACGGTGATGATGAGCGTCAGCGCTCCGAAGGCGCCGATACGACTGTCCTTCATGATTTCCAGGCGCCTTTCGCGGGTTGCGCCGCCGAAGAAACCGTCGGCAACGTCGCCGAGGCCGTCCTCATGCAGGGCTCCCGTCGTCGCAGCAAGGAAACCGGTGATGATCGTCGCGACTGCCAGCGACGGCAATTCCGTAAACCCGAGAAACACGCCGAGTGCAGCCGCGGGGAGGGCGATGACGAAGCCGGCAAAGGGAGCCGCCCTGGAGATGCGCGTGAAATCCGGTGGTGCTGTGAGATCGTCTACACGGTTGATCTTCGGCAAGGCAAGGCGCGAAAAGAATCGCACGCAGGCGGCCGTTTCTGCGGCCAGGCCGCAGAGATCCTTTCCCAGGCTATTGAATTGGTCCCAAATTTTGTCCGGAGCGGATTTGGTCTCGAAATCAGGACGTTGGTCGAATTCTGAGCTCATCAGGCCGTTCCTGCGCTTGTGCTTGGCAATGTGCCGTTATAGATCAGCGCCTTAGCGAGACCAAGCGGCCGGTTGCGATACCGGCCCCAAGACCGGGAATCCCGACCATGGCCCTTTCAGATACCGCGCTCCCCTTCGAAGACATCCGCAATCTGGTGAAATCGATGCCCGGGCCGGATGAGGCGGCGGTTGAGAAGGTAAAGGCCCGCGACGCACAGCTGACGAAGCCGGCCGGTTCCCTGGGGCGCCTGGAAGAGATTGCGGAGTGGCTGGCCGCATGGTCCGGACAGGCGCCTCCCAGGATCACCCGCCCAATGGTGGCTGTTTTCGCCACGGCGCACGGGGTGGCCGACGAAGGCGTGTCCGCTTTTCCCAGCGACGTCAACCGGCAGATGGTCGACAATTTTTCTGCCGGCGGTGCGGCGATCAACCAGATCTGCCGCGCCTACGATGTCGGCCTCAAAGTGTTTGACCTTGCCGTGGACATGCCGACCCCCAGTATCACGCGGGAAGATGCCATGGACGAAGCCAACTGTGCCGCGACCATGGCCTATGGCATGGAAGCGCTCGCCGGCGGCATCGATCTGATCTGCCTGGGGGAAATGGGGATCGGCAACACGACGGTTGCCGCGGCGGTGATCAATGGCCTTTTCGGCGGCAACGCGGAGCACTGGGTCGGCCGCGGAACCGGTGTGGACGATGAAGGGCTTGCCCGCAAGCGGGACGCAGTCGAAAAGGCTGTCGCGCGCGTGAGCGGTGAAAAGGATCCTCTCGAGATCCTGCGGAGAATTGGCGGACGCGAAATCGCCGCCATGGCGGGGCTCATCATTGCCGCGCGGCTGCAGCGGGTTCCGGTGATCGTCGACGGCTTCGTGACGACGGCGGCTGCGGCGGTGGTCTATGCGATGGATCCGTCCGGGCTGGACCACTGCCTGTTTTCGCACGTCTCTGCCGAGCAGGCGCACGCGAAGGTTCTGGAGCACATGGACAAGGAGGCCCTGTTCGATTTCGGCATGCGCCTTGGAGAAGGCTCCGGCGCGGCGCTCGCGGCCGGCATTGCCAAGGCCGCGGCCGAAATGCATTCCGGAATGGCTACTTTCGCCGATGCCGGGGTTTCCGGCAAATCGGAGTGACAATGGGCTGTCAGGCCGAGCGTGCCTTGCGGTCCCGGCGGCCGGGAGTATCGTCCTGCGGGTCGGCCCAGACGATATCCGGCGAATAATTCATGATCCTGGCCCGCGGCAGGGCAACGATGACTTCGGTACCCTCGTCCGGTTTCGACTTCAGCGTGAATTCGCCGTCATGCATGCTGACGAGGGCCTGGACGATCGACAGGCCGAGGCCGGTGCCCGGCTCCGCAGTCTTGATCGCATGGGACCCCTGGCCGAATGCTTCCAGGACGGTCGGAATTTCGTCTTCCGGAATTCCCGGTCCCGTGTCCTTGATGGAGACATATTGCCCGCCGTCCGAGGTCGGCCCCACCTTGATCCAGACCTCACCGCCCACGGGCGTGAATTTGACCGCATTGGACATGAGGTTCAGCACCACCTGACGCAGGGCGCGTTCGTCCGCCCAGACCCTTGGCAAATCCTGCTCATGGGTATGATGCAGTGAAATGGACTTTGCGTTGGCACGCACCTTCATCATCGTGCCGCATTCTTCGACGACGTCGTCCAGATACAGCGCCTCTTCGTTCAATTCATGACGGCCGGCCTCGATCCTGGACAGATCGAGAATTTCGTTGATCAGGTTGAGAAGATGCTGTCCGGAGCCGTGGATGTCCTCGGAATAGGAGCGGTAATTGCTGTTGTGCATTGCGCCGAGCACTTCGTCCTTCATGATTTCGGAGAAACCGAGGATGGCGTTGAGCGGGGTGCGCAACTCGTGGCTCATGGTTGCCAGAAAGCGGGATTTGGCCATGTTGGCGGCTTCCGCGCGCCTGCGGGCTTCGTCCGACATGGCGTTGGCGGTTTCCAGTTCGGCAATCAGGTGATCCTTATCGGCGCGGTATTCCAGCATGGTATTAGCGTTTTTCAAGAGCTGGTTGCCGAGAATGAAGAAGAACCCCTGGGCGCCGATGGCCATGGCCGCGAGCGTGTAGTGGATCGGATCGATCTGCTGCAGGAAATTGAAGGTGACGACGATGGTCATGGGCAACGTGCTGGCCAGAAGACATTTTGGCAGCGTTGCCGACTGCATTGTATTCATCGCAACCACGATCAGCAGCGTGGCGAAATGGAAGATCACGAACCCGTCGCCGGCCTCCGCGGTCTTGGGCAAGAGGAAAAACGATGCCCAGCTGCAGCCATAGAAGAACTCGCCGATCGTGAACCGCTTGCGCCAGTGGATCCGGGCCTTCTGATCGGAAGGAGCTTTCTCGTAGGAATGGCTGGTCACCACCATCGTGAAGTGGGTGCAGAGCGTGACGGCAAACCATGCGCCGATGAACAGGGGGCTGACCCAGAGCACCGAAATGGCGGCAACGATCAGGGCGAGCAGAGGCACGGCATAGGCCGCATTGATGCGCGTGTCGGCAAAGAGATGCCGGCGTTCCAAGTCGAAGGTCGTATGACGGTTTTCCGGCGCGCCGAGGCGGCTGCGCACATCGCTGACCGAGCGCGCCACCTCGCGCCGCCGCATGGCCCGCTGCTCGTTTATGGCGAGTTTTTCGTCGCCGGTTTCTGGCGCAAGTGATCCCATTAGCCGCCCGGAGGGTCTTGTTTTGGTTATTGCGTTGCTGCGTGTTGTCCAAAACTGACTCACTATTCCTTAAGATCGTCCTCAGGATCGTGGTAAGCGAAACGTTAACCGGCCGGGCCGAGCTGGAATTCATGCAAGCCGTCACTATTTACGGTCCATCACATGAGCCAGAAACGAATGACGGTTGGATTGCCATTGCTGTCCGAAATGAAGAAATACGAAGATCTCGAAACACTAGTGGCCGATGTCCGCAGATGCCGGGCATGCCTCGACAATCCCGAGAAGTCACCACTGCCGCATGCTCCCCGGCCGGTTCTGCAGGTGTCTCCCACGGCACGAATCTGTGTTTGCGGGCAGGCGCCTGGAACGCGGGTGCATCAAAGCGGGCAGCCCTTTACCGACCCGTCGGGCGACCGCCTCAGGGACTGGATGGGAATCGGCAAGGACGTCTTCTACGATCCGGCACAACTTGCCATCGTGCCGATGGGATTCTGTTTTCCCGGACTGGACGCGAAAGGCGGAGACCTGCCGCCGAGGCCCGAATGCCGGAAGATCTGGCATGATCGCGTTTTTGCCGCGATGCCGCAGATCGAACTCATCCTGGTGATCGGCCAGTATGCGCAGGCGTATCATCTGGGGTCGGAACGCAAGAAAACCCTGACGGAAACCGTTGCCGGCTGGCGAAGCTATCTCCATGCGGAACCGGAACCGGGCAAGCCGGCTGTCCTGCCGCTTCCGCACCCTTCCTGGCGCAACAATGTGTGGCTGAAGAAAAATCCCTGGTTCGAAGCGGAATTGCTGCCGGTGCTGCGGCGGGAGGTCGCCCGGCTGGTCTAGGCTCGCGCTAGCAAAGGCCGGTATTCGAAAAAATTCTCAATTCCGGGCGAATTGACAAAATTGTTGAAACTCAGATACCTATTTTGATAGTCAGGGGAAATCATTTCCCAAGGTGCTTGGCCGGACTGCACAGCGAAGTCTGCCGCCAACCAATGGATTTCGCTCATGATCGATCGTATTGACCGCCGTATCCTGTCTATCCTGCAAGAGGACTGCACAGTGCCGGTCGCCGAAATAGGCCGCCGTGTCGGCCTGTCGACCACGCCCTGCTGGCGTCGGATCCAGAAGATGGAAGAAGACGGCGTTATCACCGGGCGGGTGGCCTTGCTGGATCCGGCGAAGGTGAACGCGAAGGTGACGGCCTTCGTGGCGATCACGACCAATCAGCATTCCGAAGACTGGCTGAAGAAATTTGCCGATGTGATCAGGGAATTTCCCGAAGTGGTCGAGTTTTATCGCATGGCAGGGCAGGTCGATTACCTGCTCCGCGTTGCCGTTCCCGACATCGACGCCTATGATGCGTTTTACAAGAAGCTGATTTCGAAGATAGATATCTCAGACGTGTCGACCACCTTCGCGATGGAGCAAATCAAGCACACCACAGCCTTGCCTCTTGCGTATGTGACGCCGGAAAAGAAGCGATCCGAAGCTTGATCTCTCCGGACCGCCGAGTCGCTCATTTGAAGAGAAAATTTCGGCTCGAATTCGGGTCGAAAGCGAAACGGCGATCCCGCGTCTCGTGCAATTCAGTGCCTGCTCTGCCGAGAATTGCTGCACTGCGTCCGCATTTTTGAGCCTCTGTCTTACCTGAATAAGCACGTGCCGTTTTTGCGCAACGGTGGGACGCCCGTGAGGGACTAAATCCAATCAAGAAACGAGCCGCATGGGAGCGGCCGGATAGGATCTGTCACCATGCTCAGCGACGCAGACGTTCTCTCCTTGTTGATGGGCCGCAGGGCCGGATATTCCCTGCCGCAGGCCTTCTACACGGACGCCGACGTTTTTCAGGCAGATATGAAAAACCTCTGGCAGAAGGAATGGATTTTTGCCGTGCCTTCGGCAGAGATTCCGAAGTCGGGTAACTACATCACCCTTCAGGTCGGCGCTTATCCCGTGATTATCGTCCGCGGCTCAGACGGTGAGATTCGTGCCTTTCACAATTCGTGCCGGCACAGGGGCAGCCGTATCTGCTCCAGTGCCAAGGGATCGGCGCCAAAGCTGGTCTGCCCCTATCATCAGTGGACATATGAACTCGACGGCAAGCTGCTCTGGGCGCGGGAAATGGGCCCGGAGTTCAAGCCCGCCGATCACGGCCTCAAGCCAGTGCATTGCCTGAACGTTGCCGGCATGGTGTTCATCTGTCTTGCCGCTGTTGCGCCGGATGCCTCCGACCTGCAGAAGCAGGCCGCGCGCTATCTCGGCCCTCACGATCTGGGCAACCTCAAAGTGGCCTACCAGTCGACC